>JALWHT010000111.1 GCA_026983515.1 Sulfurovum sp. | reverse complement strand
GCACCGGATCCTGTCATCGATACGATGGGAGCCGTATAAGCTTTCATGCGACTTGAGAACGGATCACTCAGTTTTGTGATCAATTTTCTTTTGGGTGTCTCATGGGCAGTGATGCTTATTGGGGCAGTCACCTCTTTCCTCTCTTTTATTCACGACAACATTTTTTTTGCTATTGTGTCTGCACTGATCGGTGCTATTCCGGGACTTATCGCTGTTGTGCTGCTTGAGTATTTCATTACAGACAAAGAAAAACTTGACGAGTTGAAAAAACAGACCCAACTGCTTGAAAAGATAGAAAAAGAACTTCAGCGCTCCCAAACTACCAAAACGCTATAATATCTACCATTTAGCACCCATACTTTTTGCCTAAGGAAAATCGATGTTTGAAACCGTAATCGGTCTTGAAGTCCATGTTCAGCTCAATACAAAGACAAAACTTTTCTGTGCCTGTCCCACTTCGTTTGCCCAGCATCAGAACAGCAATACCTGTCCTACCTGTCTGGCGCTGCCGGGAGCGCTGCCTGTCGTGAACAAAGAAGCGGCTGTCAAAGCGATGCGTCTTGCCAATGCGGTGGATGCAACTGTCAATGAAGCGAGCCGCTTTGACAGAAAGTCCTATTTTTATCCCGATTCTCCAAGTGCGTATCAGATCACACAATTTTACGAGCCGATTCTAAGAGACGGGAAGATCACTATCGATCTTGAGGACGGCAGTCAAAAAACCATCAACATTACCGAAGCCCACCTTGAAGCCGATGCCGGAAAGAATATGCATGAAGGAAACCACTCCAAGGTAGATTTGAACCGTGCAGGTACCCCATTGCTTGAGATCGTTTCTGCTCCCGATCTGCGCAGCAGTGACGAAACAGTTGCCTATCTTAAAAAGCTCCATTCAATGGTACGCTACCTTGATATTAGTGATGCAAATATGCAGGAGGGTTCTTTCCGCTGTGATGTCAACGTTTCCATCCGTCCCAAAGGAGAAGAGACGTTTGGTACCAGAGTGGAGATCAAAAACCTAAACTCCTTCCGCTTTGTCGCCCAGGCGATCGCCTATGAGGTAGAGCGCCAGATTGAGGCATATGAGGACGGTGTCTATGAACAGGAGGTGGTGCAGGAAACCCGGCTCTTTGATGTAGACAAATGTGAGACACGTTCTATGCGGGGTAAAGAGGAAGCGGCAGATTACCGTTACTTCCCGGAACCTGACCTGCGCCCGCTTGTAGTAACTGAAGAGATGAAAGAAGCTGCACGGCATATTCCGGAAATGCCTGACGAAAAAGTGGCACGCTATGTAGATGAACTTGGTATCAGCCGTTATGATGCATTGGTCATTACCGCTGCCAAGGAGATGGCTGCCTATTTTGAGGAGATGCTCGAAAACGGTGCAGCTGCAAAAACAGCGGTGACATGGCTGACTTCCGAGCTGCTTGGCCGTCTGAACAAAGCAGGGCTCGGCATAGAAACTTCCCCTGTCGATGCCAAGACACTTGGTACGCTGGTGTCCAAAATAGCCGATGGTACAGTTTCTGGAAAAGGTGCCAAAGAGGTGCTTGACTTCATGATGGCAAACGAAAGCCGTGATGTCGATGCCATCATTGAAGAACTCGGACTGGTACAGGTAAGTGACGACGGTGCCATTCTGGCAATCATTGATGAGATTCTGGCGGCCAATACTGACAAGGTGGAAGAGTATAAAGCGGGTAAAGAGAAACTTTTTGGCTTTTTTGTCGGACAGACGATGAAAGCAAGCAAAGGTGCGGCAAATCCTGCCAAGGTCAACGAACTGCTTAAGCAGAGACTTTCATAACAATGTGGAGCTGCGGGCATGAATGAAACACTCCTTACCATCGCCCGAAAGCTCCACAACTCTTCACGGTACCGGAAAGCGAAACTTGCTATTCGTGATCTGCTGACCAACCCACAGAATGATTACAAAAAATATTTTGACCTGACTATTGTTTTTCTCATTGTTACGTCTGTAATGATTCTCATTTATGAGGTCAAGCACCCTGTACCGCTCTGGATCGAATATTATGATCTCTATTTTGTTTCCCTTGTTTTTGCTGCGGAGTACCTGCTGCGTTTGTGGGTCTTAAACGATGTCTCCGAAATGATATTGGATGAGTACCGTGACAGCCGTTTTCTGGATAAACCGTTTCGTGCAAAAAAACCTTTGAAAAAAGCCTTTAAACAAAAACTGCGCTACATGATTACCCCCTCGGCCATCATTGACCTGCTGGCGATCTTCCCGGCCTACCGTCCGGTGAGGGTGCTGCGCATCTTTGTACTCTTCCGTGTGCTCAAACTGCTGCGCTACACCAAGAGCATCAATCAGTTTATTGAAGTTTTGAAGAATAAGCAGTTCGAACTCTATACGCTGCTTTTTTTACTCGCGTTTATGGTAATGACAGCGGGTATTGCGATCTATGTACTTGAAGAGAGGATCAACCCTAATATTGAGTCACTTTTCGATGCGATCTACTGGGCACTGATCACGATATCGACGGTTGGGTTCGGTGATATTGCACCTGTGACGGATGAAGGACGTACCATTTCGATCATTATCATCGTATTTGGGATTGCGATGATCTCATTTGCCACATCAGTGATCGTCTCTGCCTTTTCAGAAAAGCTTAACGAGGTCAAAGAGTCACGGATCATTGAAAAGATCAATAAAAGTGAATCGTTTCTGATTATTTGCGGATATGGGCAGATGACCAAAATGTTCCTGCGACAGGGGCACAGTAAGAAGAAGGATTATATTATCCTTGAAAAAGACAGTGAACGTGTTGAAGCCGCACGCCGCATGGGGTATGATGTGGTGCATGATGATGCGAGCCGAACGGAAGTACTACAGCGTTTTAACACCAAGTATGCCAAGATCACACTGCTTTGTCTGACCAACAGTGATGTGGAAAATATCTATATTACACTGACTGCCAAATCGATCTCTAAAAAAATAGAAGTGATCGTACGTGCCAATGCACAAAATATGGTTAAAAAGTTTGAATATGCAGGGGCAGACCATATTTTGCTGCCGCATGACGTGGTTAACAATATGATCCATATCGCTATTACGCAGCCGACGATGTATAAGGCGTTGCATGCTGTTCTGACAGGAAAGGATGCAGCTCAGATTTACGAAATCCATATGCACCGCTATAGTGACTTGGCAGGTAAAACACTCTCTGACATCGATTTTAAAGCGTTCAAACTGCTTTTTCTCGGTATCCACCGTAATGGTGAATTCCTTTTCAATCCTGCATCAGATACGACCATAGAACATAATGATGTGCTGCTCGTGATAGGCAGAGGCATCAGTCTGGAGCATTTTGAAGAGATCCATAGGGGGGTGGCATAATGTCGGTGAAGAACATCCTTGTTTTCGGTTATGGCGCACACGGCCGCCATATTGCAAAAGGATTGCTCGATGACGGTTATCTTCTCAAGATTGTTGAAGAGAAAGAAGAGAACTATCAGCGTGCCATAGAAGACGGGTTTACAGAGAGTGTACGCATCGATATGAGCAGTGACGAAGCGCTTCTGGAACTTGATCCACAAAGCTATGACCAGGTTGTCTGCATTATGGATGATGAGCACTACAATGTATTTATTACACTCTCACTCAGCTCTCTTTTCCCTGAACTCTCTATCGTTGCTATTTCCGACTCCATCCACACATCGAGCAAACTTAAACTTGCCGGGGCATCCAAAGTGATCGACCTTTATGAAGTAAGTGCCAACCGCATTCATAACATTCTAAACCGTCCTGTTGCTACACAGCTGCTTAAAGACTTTGTCATGAGCAAGACCGGTATCAGTTTTATGGAGATGGAAGTTCCCAAAGGTTCATTTCTACACGGTAAGAAGATCGATGAAGTAGATTTTTCGTGTTACGATGTGCTGCTGGTGGGATTAGTAGACAAAAGTGTCAATGTCCACTCTTTTGAATTTGTTACAGCCGGACATGAACATACACTTGAGAGTGGCGATATTATTGTTTGTATGGGTGAAGTGGAGAAGTTGAGGAACTTTAAAAAACTGCTGCACAGAAAGATCGATCTGTGTCGGGAGGTGAAAACATGAAAATGGCAGTTATTGGTGCAGGGAAGTGGGGACAGGCGCTTTACCATGCCTACAGCCAGAAAAATGATGTAGTGATCCATTCGCGCACGGCACGGGATATTGAAAATTTTGTACCGCTGGACGAGGCCTTGCAGAGGGAGTATCTTGTTATGGCGATTCCTGCCCAGTTTGTACGGGAGTGGATGCAGACACATTTTGCAGATAAAGGACAAAAAATTCTCGTAGCGGCAAAGGGGATCGAGACGAGTACCGGGGCATTTTTGAACGAAATTTACGAGCAGTTCGTTCCTAAAAAACGGCTTGCCTACATTTCAGGTCCTTCGTTTGCTGCTGAAGTGATGCAGTCACTGCCGACCGCTCTGATGATCAGTTCTACAAACCTGAAACTGGCTCAAACATTTGCCGATGCATTGCCTGATTTCATTAAAGGGTATGTGAGTGATGATGTAGTGGGTGCAGAGGTATCGGGTGCTTATAAAAACGTCATTGCTATTGCCGGCGGGGTGAGTGACGGGCTTGGTTTGGGGAATAATGCCCGTGCAGCGCTCATCTCACGTGGATTGGTAGAGATGACACGCTTTGGGGAGGCTTTTGGTGCCAGGAGCGAAACGTTTCTTTCCCTTGGCGGTGCTGGCGATCTCTTCTTGACAGCAAGTTCTAAGCTTTCGCGAAATTACCGTGTCGGATTGGGGCTGGCTAAGGGTAAAAGCATGGAGACTATATTGGATGAACTTGGTGAAGTAGCCGAGGGGGTGCCTACTGCAAGGGCTCTGCATAAAATTGCCCAGGAGAAGGGACTCTACCTTCCTATTGCAGAGGAGGTTTACGCCATGATCGAAGAAGGCAAGAATCCCCGGCAAAGTGTCCGAGATCTTTTAGGATAAAAAATGTATAGGATGAAACTTCTTGTTTTGAAAATGGAGAATGAATGCAGCTAAAACGAATTGCTGTCATGCTCTATTTGGCAGGTACGCTGCTGTTAGCTGAGAACAATGCGACGCTGTCTGAAAATAATGCAACTGAAAATACACTGTTGGCATCCAAACCTGTGGAAATAGAGGGCGTTAAAGCACTTGATATCGATGATGTGTATGACGCTATCTCGGTAGAACATGCCAGCTTTCTTCAGTTCTGGAAGGATAAGACACCGACTATCAAGGTAAAACTCCTTCCTACAATACGCCCGGCACTGCGTGCTTTTTACGACTCGGAAGGATATTATGATGCAAAATTCAAGATTGATGACAAGGGAACTGTTGTCAAAATCAAGATCACCGAAGGTGAGCCTGTACGCATTCATGATATTAATGTTACCAGCGATTTTGACATCACCGACGAAATCAAGGCGTTAAAAAAAGGAGAGGTATTCAATACCAGCACTTTCACCCGTGCAAAGGCGAATATCATCAATGCATTGATGAAAGAGGGTTATTGTTCCTACGAGCTTGATTCCAAGGCTTTTGTCAATCTGGATACACATACGGTTGATATCCGTTTTATTGTTAACAAAGGCGGTGTCTGTACCTTTGGGAATATGACGGTAAACGGTACGACAACCGTCAGTGACGATGTGATCCGTTCACGTGTGCGTGCCGTGCCCGGAGAGAGATTCAGTACTGAACGGGTACGGGAAACCTATGAGGCACTTGGGGCGCTGAGTGCTTTCGACAAGATACAGGTTGGTGTGGACAGGAAATTTTACAATGTTGTACCTGTCGATATTACAGTGCGAGAGATGGAAGAGCCTTACCATATCGAGTTTGGTGCAGGGTATGACACCTATGTGGGTGCCAGGGTACACGGTACGTTTGTGAAACATAACTTTTTTGGCAATGCACAGCAGTTGAGACTGAGAGTGGCATGGTCGCAGCGTGAGCAGCTGGCAACTGGAGCATTTTTCAAACCGGTACTCTTCTATCCATTTGACTATGCTATCGATTTTGGACTGAAACTTGGGTACTCAAATCTGGAATATGAAGGCTTCAGGGAAGAGAAAACATTTATTCGTGCCTATTTGGAGCATACGGATGAAGTGTGGCTCATCCGGTTGGGAATGGCACTAGAAAATCCCTCTATCTCCAGCGATTCTATCAGTGAGGGCAAAACACTGTATGTCGATCCCGACACTGGTAAAACGGTACCTATTACAGAAGCGGATTATGTGCTTACCTATCCCTATCTGCGGATCGCGTATGATAAACGTGATGACAAACTCAACCCTAAACAGGGGTATTATATTGCGTATGATGCAGAACTTGGTCTTGCTACGGAAACAGACACCAGTTCCTATGTGAAACAGGAGTTGGAGTTACGGGGTATTTATACGGCAGCAGACCTGACAATGGCACTCGTGGGGAAAGTGGGTGTCATTGATGATATTGACAAATCCCCCAAAGGAATTCCGGAATCAAAAAAGTTCCTTGTGGGGGGTGCCTACTATAACCGTGCTTACGGATACCGTGAAATGGGGGTGATCATGTCGCCTACCTCTTTTGCGGTCAACGGTGCACAGACCATGGCAAACCTTTCGCTGGAGCTGGATTATCCTGTCTGGGGGGATCTCTCTGCTGCAGTATTCAGCGACAATACGATGCTGACGTACGACCCCTATGACTTTAGCGGTGAAGTGATCAGTTCTGCGGGTGCCGGTGTGCGCTATCTGACACCGATAGGGCCGTTTAAGTTCGATGCGGGCTTTAATGTGCATGATCCGTCACAGTGGGCAGTCAATTTCCAGATTGGACAGTCGTTCTAATGATTAGAATGAATTACAAAACAAACGGGGTTCAAGTATGCGTATGCTGAAAAAAGTGCTGAAGTGGCTGGCGATCTTTGTTGTGACACTGGTTGTACTGCTTGTGGTGCTGGTAAACTCCTCTTTTATGATCAAAATGGCAGCAGACAAATTCGCGCCTGACTACAATATTACCTACAGTGATATCAGCGGTAATGTCTTTACCGGTATTACCATTGACGGGATTACCTACAATAAGCAGCCGCTTGTCTCCAAGATCAAATTTCATCTCGACCCCTCACAACTGCTCTATAAAACAGTCAAGGTCAACACTATCGCACTTGACGATGTCAATGTCGATACAATCAAAGCGCTTGCTGATTCATTCGCAACGGATGAATCAGAGCCAAAACCGGAAGAGAACAATGAAAGTGCACCGTTTCCGCTGAAGATCAAGGTCGCAACGGCTCATATTACGGTCTCACCGTTCAAAGAGCAGGGAATAGCGTTTAAAAAGGTGGCACTGGATGCCGAAGATATTTTCTATGCAGCTGACGAGGTCGGTGTCGACAGCCTCTCTTTGAAACTTGATACCGATGTGACGCAGCTGAATCTGAAGGCATCTCTTGATGACGGTATTTTAAAGATTGACGTATTGGATCTGAACGGTATTGACAGTAAAGCGATCGAGAAACTTGCTGTACGGTTCTCAGATGAGAACAACATTACAGCAAATACTCCGAAACCTGTTGAAGCGAAAAATGACAATAAGGTGGATGATGCAGCTCTGAATCACATGATTCCCAAAACGCTAGTACTTGCACACTTTACCGCTTCTCTCAAACCGCGTACCTATAAAAACATTGGTATCGAAAAGGCGGTGTTGACCCTTCGCGATGTCAAGGCGGATGTTCCAAAGCTGATTGTCCCTGCCAAAGGTGCCATGTCGGTTGGCGAACTCGGGGTTGATGTCGATACCAATGTTACAAAGGTTACGCTTCGTGCCGGACTTCATGGCGAAACGGTGACAATCGATACGCTCGACATAGACCGTATCGATACACTGGCGCTTCAACGAGCCTTTGCTCCGGCAGCTGAAAACAGTAAAACAAACACTACTGTAGCAGATGCTGCGCCTCATGATGCAGAGGGAAATACAAGCACAGTTGTGCCGAACAATCCATGGATTCCGCAGATGCTCGAACTCAAACACCTGCATATAGGTGTATTGCCGGCAGTATATAAACCTGTACACCTGCATCTTCTGGATTTGAATGTAAGCGATTTTGCTTTTGCCATCAATTCGCTGAAAGCACAAAAAGGAACGGTGGTATTGCGTGCCCAGAGCAATCTGACCAATCTCAAGTATGATGCCAAAATTGCAAACAACCATCTTAAAGGGCGTATTGTACTGACTCCCAATCAGCCTCTGTTTGAGCTTTATAAACTCCCGCTTCGAAAAAAAGCGATCAGCGATATTGCCATAAACCTCGATGTGAGCCGGAAAAAGATTATTGCTGATTTGAATGCAAAAGGAAAACATATTTTGCAGCTGCCTGTGGAAAAGAATGTAACGGTAGCTGATGCAAACGCAACAAAGGACTTTAACATTGATGTTCCGTTGCTCAAGAGCCATATTGTGTTTATTCCCAAAAGCAAAAGGCTTACTGCACAAAGCGAGATCAGGGTCGATTTTCCATATGCCAAAGGGGTACATTTAACCAACCGTTTTGTGATGGATGGCAATATCTCCTATCGCGGCAGTCTGCGTATTCCGAAGATCATCGGTATCGATGACAACCTGACCCGACCACTGAATGATTTTACTGTTGCATACGGTGGTACGGACAAGGCCGTACATGCGGCAATCGATGCGGAGAATCTGAAAGGAAGTTTTGTCTCGGACGATTTTAAAAAAGGACTCTTCCTGCTTTCGAACAAAAGAACGCTTCAGCTTGATACAATGGCACCGCTGCCAAAACAGCTTGCGGGAGCATATGCCGACTTTAGCATAAAAGTACCGCTTGATTTTGTAAAGATCACACCGCTCGATGCCGAAGCGAAAATCACGTCAAATCTGAGTAATCTCAATGTCAATGTGCATTATGCCGATACCATCAAAGCTGATGTGTCCAGTGTGATTCCCAAAAATTCTCTGTTGAGAAATTTCGACAAGAACCTTCATCTTGATGTGCTCTCACCGCTGAAACTGAGTGCCGTTATGAGCAAAGAGAAGATTGATGCCAAACTTACCTCACATGCGCTCAACTGTACTATGCACTATCTTCCCAAAAATGGCAATGTAGAGGGTGTGCTTCAGCTTGCCGGACTGCATATGAATGTCAAGGGCAGTACGAAAGGTGATATTGATATCAATGCCAATGTCGGTTCGGTAAAAGAGTTGCTATCAAGTATCAAGTCTGTCTATACTGTACCGGTGATTCCGAAAGTGGAAGGGAAGATCGCACTGGGGCTGAAGGTCAAAAAACTCAAAGAGGCAGAACTTTCACTGAATGCACCGCATATTGTCTATCATACCGACCGAAAGAGTGCGATGAAGGTGGATGATATCAAGATCGTTCTGGCTGCAAGTGCCGAAAAGGTAGCACTGAAATCCTATACCCTTACCTATGACGGTATGAAGATCTTTGCTACCAAACCATCAATTATCAACCTCAAAGGCAATACCATCGAGATTAACCCCTTCTGGCTGAACGATCAGCTCAAGGTTGTGGGCACTTACGATCTGAAGCAGGCAAAAGGGAAGATCGATGCGAGTGCGGCACGACTGCATATCAAACACAAGTTTGCCGATATTGAAAGTAAGATTGATCTCAAAACCCTCTTGAACGGCCCAAAGACCAATATTACCGGCAAAGTGCTACTCCTTGGTGGTAAGATCACTTATGATCTTGGACAGAAGAGTTTCCCGTCAGACAGTGATGTGATCATTGTGCAGGATATTAAAAAGAAGAAAAAAGACGATGGGTCGTCTTTCATGGATGGGTTAAGTACCAGTATTTTTATCAAGAGCAAGAAGCCTCTTGTATACAATCAGAGCGGTATTGATATTAAGGCAATGGTAGATTTGAGTATTCAAAAATCTGAAAATGCACCGCTTTTTGTGCTGGGGGATATCACACTGCTCAAGGGCGGAAGCTATCAGTTCCAGGGAAAAAAGTTTGTTCTGGACAAGAGTAAAATCTACTTCATTGGTGACCCCGCCAAGCCAAGACTCGATATTACCGCGCACTATATAACACTGGACTACTTTGTCAAAATTCAGGTAACAGGTACCCCTGCGATTCCAGTGATTGAATTCTCTTCGGTACCGTCTCTGAAGCGTGAGCAGATTCTTTCACTGATTCTCTTTGGTTCAGTTGCTGAAAGTGGCAGTGGAAGCGGTGAAGAGATGATGAAAATGATGGGTGGTGCTATGGCCAAGTCTGCTCTGGCGAATGCCGGTGTGAAGCTTGATCACCTTGTGATCGGTTCAGGCGGTTTTGAGGTAGGAAAGAAAATCATGGATGATGTTACGGTCATCTACATTCAAGATGAACTGCCTACGGTTAAACTGCAATATGATTACAGCCGTAATATCAAAGCTGATATTCAGTTCAATAGCCAGTCAACCGGTGTAGATGTGCTTTACAGAAAAGATTTCAAAGGTTTTGGATCGGACAAAAAAGATAACGATATTGTCATCAAACGTAAAAAGCGATAAAGTGTTTTGGCTTCCTTTTATGAAAGCCTGTTTTTGAAATCCTCATATCCGAATGTTTTTAGAATTTCTATCGTACCATCGCTTTTTTCTACAGCAATATCAGGGAGTTTAATGCCATTGAAGGTGGTCGCCTTGACCATGGTGTAGTGCATCTGGTCTTCAAAAACGATTTTGTCGCCTATCTGCAGAGGTGCATCGAAGCTGTAATCACCCATGATGTCACCGGCCAGGCAGGTATTGCCGCCAAGCCGGTAGGTGTAAGGCTTCTCTCCGGATTTGCCTGCACCACGTATTTCAGCCCGGTAGGGCATAATGATAGTGTCCGGCATATGTGCCTCTGCGGAGGTGTCCAGAATGGCGATGTCGATACCGTTGTGTACAATGTCAAGTACCGTAGCGACAAGTACTCCAGTCTCCCAGCCGATTGCTTCACCGGGTTCAAGATAGACATCCACATTATATTTTGTTTTGAATGTTTTGATAAGTGTAATGAGTTTATTGAGGTCATACCCCTTTTTGGTAATGTGGTGTCCTCCACCAAAATTGATCCATTTCATTTGTGAAAGGTAACGGCCAAATTTTGCATCAAAGTTCTCCAGTACCGCTTCAAGCGCATCACTGTCCTGTTCGCAGAGCGCATGAAAATGCAGTCCGTCAAGCCGGGGCAGCAAACTTTCATCGAAATTTTCAAGAGTTGTTCCCAGTCTGGAGTAAAGGCCGCAGGGGTTGTAGATCTCTTTTGGTGAGGCAGAATACTCAGGGTTGACACGAAGTCCAAGAGAAAGATTGGGGTTGATCTCTTTTGCCTTTGTTGCAAAACGGTGAAACTGTGAAGGGGTATTGAAGACCATGTGGTGTGAAATGGCAGCGATGGTTTCGATCTCCTCTGCTTTATAGGCCGGAGAGTAGGTATGCACTTCTTTGCCAAACGCCTCTGCAGCCAGTCTTGCTTCGTAGAGGCCGCTGGCACAGCAACCGTCAAGATAGGGACGTAGTGTATCAAAACTTTTCCACAGTGCGTAGCCTTTCAGTGCGAGCAGTACCTTTGCACCGCTTTGTGCTTTCAAATATGCAATGGTTTCAAGGTTTTCAATCAGCTTTTTTTCTTCGAGCAGCCAGCATGGAGAGGGGAGAGAATTGTAGGTTTCATTTTTCATAGACGCATTATATCAGGCAAAAGCAAAATATTTTGATATAATTGCCTGATATGCAATACTATTAAAAATCAGATGGGAGATTTTATGACCAAGCGTGAAACAGATACAAAACAGGGATTGATCCGTTTTAACGGAGATGATATCGCACTGGCTGCAACCATGATTGAAAAACTGTCGACAACGATTGATATTATGTATTATCTTATGAACAGACGTGAAGAGCGTTCTTTTGTAATAATGTTGGTATCAGATAAGAAGATCGATGTAGGTGACATTGTCGCAGAGCAAAAAAGGAATACAGACATTCTTTTTAAACTGGATGAGAACAGACATATTTATGCGATTATTTGTCAGGATACTAAAATAGATGGAGGGTATCATTTCGCCGACCGTGTAATGAAACATATGAAGCGCAATAAGGCAGAGGAGCCTTATTGTGTCGAAGTGGAAGTCCGTACGACTGTCCATGAGATCAAGTTTATTGTATTTAAACTGCTTGAAGAGTATCTCAAAGCGAAGGAGAAGAAGCTTGGGGGTGAGATTGTCTTCAAGACACTCAACTAAAGTATTCAAGCTTAGGCGTCTTTAAGCGCTTTTTGGATAAAATCGCGTCCAAATATACCCACGCTGTGGGCAAACAATAAGGAAAGACAGATGAAACGTACTTATCAACCGCACAACACACCAAGAAAGAGAACACACGGCTTTAGAACAAGAATGAAGACAAAGAACGGAAGAAAAGTGATTGCTGCAAGAAGAGCAAAAGGCAGAAAGAGATTGGCGGTATAATCCCATCTCCAAGATTAAACATTTTACGCGCATAAAGACCAGTAAAGCGTTTAACGGCGTGTATAGACACGCCACAAAAACCTGGCATACTCCCTACTTTGTACTTTTCTATCAAAAAACAGACAGTTATCAGGTAGGGTTTGTTGCCAGTAAAAAAATAGGCAATGCTGTGCACCGTAACAGAGCCAAACGCCTTTTGCGCGCGCACTTTATTGCCGAATGTGACCGTCTGGGTACTGGTGCATATGTTCTGGTTGCAAAGCCTGCACTGCTCAATGAGCCGTACGATATTACGCACAAGGCATTTCTCAATGCACTTAGAAAATCCCGTGCACTCAAACAGCGGTCAGAACATCCCAAACAGAATTTAAAAGACTAAAGACTATACTGTCATCTTTAAGATGATATCAAAGGTACTATTTTGGAACAACAAGATCTCAATAAACGGCTCCTCCTCGCACTCGCACTTTCATTTCTGGTATTTATAGGGTACAGTTATCTTTTCTCACCAAAGAATGTACCGGTTTCACAGGAATCAAACCGTACAACGGTATCTACGGAAACCTTCACAGTGGACAAATCAGTTCCACAGGTGGAAAAAGGCAAAGCAGCGGTAGAGAAAAAAGCACCCGCTACAGACGTATCTAACAGAAAGGCACTCCTCAATGTCGTGTCACACACCTTTAAAATGACATTTGACGAGCTGGGACGTATTGAACAGTTTGAACTGCTTGAAAAAAAGTATCAGAATGCCGAAGGGCATAACCTGAGGATTCTTGGTGCCAATGTTGCCAAGCCACTTGAGATTCGTTTTGCGGATGCAGCACTCAATGCTGAAGCCTTTAAAACACCCTATAGTGCATCAGTGAGTGGTAGAGTTGATGCAAAGAACGGTCCTGTGACAGTGACATTGACACAAAAACTTTCAAAAGTAACTGTGACCAAAAAGGTAACCATTCAGCCTAACGGTGCCTATACACTTGATTTAGAGCTTTCTGACAATGTACCGTATTTCATTACACCGGGACACAGACCGTTGGCAGACAATTCACGCTATATGCTGGTGCGCGGTGCGCTGATCAAAACGGCTGACGGTGTGATTACTGTGATTGAAGACGGTGATGCAAAAGGGGATGAAACATTTAAAAATGCGCAAATCGCTTCTGCATTTGACCGTTATGTCGCAACCATGTTCTATGACTTTAAAAAAGGGATGGATGTTTCTGTTTTGAAAGTGGGTAAAGATGATCCGCTTCTTTTTGTCAAAGGCAGCCAATCTCTGCATCTTGGCGGATATATTGGTCCCAAAGAGTATCATACACTTGCATCCATCAACCCTGAACTGACCGATGCGATTGAATTTGGATGGTTTACATTCCTTTCCAAACCTTTCTTCAAGGTGTTGTTGTGGCTTCACAGCCATATCGGCAACTGGGGATGGGCAATTATTCTCTTTACGCTTCTTGTCAAACTGATCCTCTTCCCTCTCTCCTATAAGGGTATGATGTCTATGCAGAAGCTCAAAGATCTTGCACCGAAAATGAAAGAACTGCGTGAGAAGTACAAAGGCGATCCGGCCAAGCTTAACATGAAGATGATGGAGATGTACAAGAAACATGGTGCCAACCCGATGGGTGGATGTCTGCCGATGCTACTGCAAATCCCTGTATTCTTTGCACTCTACCGTGTACTGCTCAATGCCGACGAACTACAGGGTGCTGTTTGGATCCATGGTTGGATCGACAACCTGGCGGCAGCTGACCCATATTATATTCTGCCGGTACTAATGGGTGTTTCCATGTGGTTCCAGCAGCGTATTACGCCAAACAACTTTACCGATCCTATGCAGGAGAAGATCTTTAAGTTCTTCCCGATTTTAATGGCAGGTATGTTCATTATTATGCCGTTCCCTTCAGGACTGGTACTCTACTGGGTAGTCAACAACATCTTTACGATAGGCCAGCAGTACATTATCAACAGAGCCTACGAGAAGCATAAAGCAAAAGCGGTAGAGATGGCACATAAAAAGGGAAAGGAGAGTTAAATGACAAAAGTGGAAGCAGCAACGCTTGAAGAGGCGTATGAGCTGGCCGCATCACAACTCTCCTGTTCTGTTACAGAACTCAAATGTGAAGTCGTGCAGTACCCAACCAAAGGTATTCTCGGCCTCTTCAGTAAACAAGCCATAATTGTAGCAACAGTTAACCCCACTTTGAATACAAGTAGTGATACACTCTCTTTGGACAAGAGTGTGGCAGAGCCTACCATTGAAGAGACAGTAGCCGAGGTAATTATTGAAAGTGTGCAGCATGAATCAGAGAAGACTGAGCCACGTACAGCGATACTGTCTGAAGCTGACAGTATTGTTGAACAGTTCTTTGATGCAGATTCTGATTCGGAAACACCTTCTGTCGAAACAGAAGATACTATAGAGGATACGGTGTTTGAAGACAGGGCGTTGGCACAAAGTATTGAAGAGAGTTTGAAACATCTCATGGAACTCTCCTGTTTTGATATTGATGTAGTCGAGGTAGATGTGGTAGACAATACGGCACTCATCTTTATCGACGGTGAAGATGCAGCACTGCTGATCGGGAAAGAAGGGTACCGTTACAATGCACTCTCCTATATGCTCTTTAACTGGCTTCACAGCAAATATCAACTCTACATTAAACTTGAAATTGCTGAATTTCTGACAACGCAACAGGAGATGATACGAAATTATATACAGCCTGTCATAGAAAACGTCCAACAGTACGGAAAGGGTAAAACCCGTTTCCTTGATGGTATTCTGGTACAGATTGCACTTGAACAGCTGCGTGAAGCATTCCCAGACAAATATGTGGCGATCAAAACCGGGAAGTCCGGTAAAAAATTCGTTGTTATCAACGAGTTTAACACGAAACGTAATGTCTGAGACAATTACCGCCATTGCGACTGCGCACGGCGTCTCATCTATCTCCATTATCCGTGTGAGCGGTTCACGTGCCCTTGAAGTGGCGCGACAACTCTCAAAAAAAGAAACCATCAAGCCTCGTTACGCCCATCTTGTTCCGCTTTACAACAAAGAAGGCGACCTGATCGATCAGGCGATCCTTATCTATTTTTCAGCTCCCAACAGTTTTACCGGAGAAGAGATTGTCGAATTCCAGTGTCACGGTGGTATGATCGTTGCACAGGAGATACTCGATACGATTTTGGCAATGGATATTAGACTTGCCCAACCTGGTGAGTTTTCAAAGCGTGCTTTTCTAAACGGGAAAATTGACCTTACAGAAGCAGAAGCGATTTCCAAACTTATTGAAGCTAAAAGTGTTGATGCGGCAAAGATACTTGCCAAGCAGATGAAAGGCGAACTGCGCCGTTTTGTGGACGAAAGCAGGGAGGCGTTGCTACGTTCACTTGCCTATTCGGAAGTCATAATCGATTATGCGGAAGAAGATATTCCTGAGGATATTATGGAAAGCATCCTGAAACAGCTTGATGCTTTGGTAGCACAGATAGAGCAGATCGTCGATGCCAGCCACAGAAGAAGGGGACTTATCGAGGGCTTTAAAGTAGCGATCATTGGTAAGCCAAATGTGGGCAAAAGTTCACTACTGAATGCACTGCTCAGTTACGAGCGTGCCATTGTCAGCGATATTGCGGGCACGACGCGTGATACCATTGAAGAACAGGTGCGTATAGGCTCGCACATTATCCGTCTGGTCGATACTGCCGGCATTCGAAACTCGGAAGATACCATTGAAAAAATAGGTATCGAACGTTCGGAGCAGTCGGCAGAGGATGCCGATGTGATCATTGCTCTTTTTGACGGATCCCGTCCGCTGGATGAAGAGGATGCACGTATTATCTCGATGATAGAAGATGCCAAAGACAAACATGTGATCGTTGCCATTAACAAGTCGGATCTTCCTGCTGTGCTGGATAGGAATCAGCTTGCCGCCTTCAACCCGATTGAGGTGAGTGCGAAGATGGGCTTTGCCAGGCTGACTGAAGCACTGGAAAAACTCCTTGACAGTATTGGAGAAGGGGAGGAGCTGATGCTCATCTCAGCACGCCAGATCGAAGCGGTTGAAGCGGCTAAACGAGCCATTTTAGAAGCGAAAATTCCTCTTGAAAATGGAGAATTGGAGTTCTTTTCCTATCATCTTCAGGAAGCTGTGAAGGCGCTGTCCTCTATATCAAAGCCGTATGACAATGAAGAGATACTTGATAAAATGTTTGGCGAATTCTGTCTCGGAAAATAGTGATGGGTGATATTGAAATTTATATTTTCGGGGCTCTGGCACTCTTTACGATTTGGTTTATCCGTAACACGATCAATTACTATTATGGAGAGAAACGCAAGCTCAAGTACATGCACCGTTTTGCGAAAGAGGGTGATGTGGAAGCGCAGCGCCACCTTGCCAAACGCTATAAAAAAGGCGATATGGTCAAAAAAAGCTGTCAACAGGCAGCCTTTTGGTATCAGAAAGCTGCTTTCAGCGGTGATGAGGATGCCAAAGGTTTTCTGGAAAAATATATGGAAAACAAGCGTAAAAGGTGCTGATGTTTCAGCGGCCAATAGTGTATAATACCAAAACAAAAGAAGGAAATAAGCATGAAAAAAACATTAACAACTCTCTTGATAGCACTGACCGCAGTGTTATTTCTCTCCGGTTGTGTGGAAAGAAATCTACCGGTGCTTCCGGGTGACCAAAGCGGCTATGGACAGGATAACGGTTCAAGTGCTGAAGATGAAGAAAACATCGATATCTCTGATCTTGATGACAATATGACTGAAAGCGGTGCGGTACTCAATGAAGGGTCACAGAAAGTAG
>JALWHT010000110.1 GCA_026983515.1 Sulfurovum sp. | reverse complement strand
TTTCTCTGCCGATACGTTTTTCAATGGCTTTATAATGGCGGTTGAAGAAGTCCAGATCGTTTTCATCTGCAACAATGAGTATTTCTGCACCGTTGTCGAATGCCTGAAGCAGTGTCGTTCCCGCTTTCTGAAGTGCCAGGCTCTCCTGATACCTGATGATCGTACGTCCGCAGAGTTTGTTTTCACGCTCGAAACGAACGACGCGGCCTCCGGCATTTTCAATCGCTTCAAAAACCTCTGTTTGTGTGGGTACCGCTGCCCCTCCCGCATAGAATGCTGCTGTTTTTCCTGTGACAGTATCGGTGCTGTAGGCAGCTGTCGCTTCACGTGAGAGTTTTTGGCTCATCTTTTCAAGGAAACGGTTTGGTTCGGGACGTTCAATATGTGTGCGCAGTGCTTCAATGTCCGCAGTGTGTTCCTGGGCATCGAAGAGATTGTTCTCATATTCACAGGCGTTGAGCCCGTCATAAGGATCATTGACAGCAGCAAGGATATCTGCTTTGTGCGGATTGCCGTTTTCAATCATTCTGTGTGCCAGCAGCAGTAGGGCATCACCGATGTAGTCATGGTTGAATTTTGAACTTTCTGAAGCGTAGTGAAGGGTATAGAGGCTTTCGTAGTAGGCTTTGTCCTCTTCATCGGCATAGGGTTCAAGCAGTGCAAAGCGTTCCATAAAATCATCGTCATTAATGACAAGGCAGTGGTTGGAACGGTAAGAAAGTACCGGGTCAATCTGCAGTTCGGTACCGAGTTTTCCAACAATATCTCCAATGCGCTCCTGCCCTGTGACAACAAGTCCGTTGATCTTGAAGAGCAGTTTCTCTTCCGGATAGGCAAAGTTTTCATTTTGTGCTTTGATCGTTTCCAAGAGTGCGATGGCTGTAGCATCCTCATCAAGTGTGACTGTGAATGTTTTATAGTACGGAAGGTAATCGGTTTTGGCATTAAAAAAGAATGCTTTGAGCGTAAGAGTATGCTCCATGGGGTGTCCTTTTGTGTGAACTTGTGTTTAAATTATATTCAAGTTAGGTAAATTATAGCGTGCAATGCTTCCAATATGGAGCGTTTTTGTATTGCAGGAGCAAGTTAGAGGTTGGTATGTTACAATTTTGCAATGTAATACATGTAATATTTGAGGTATTGCCTTTTTGATACATAATAATAGTAGGACAGTTAACAATGATAGATAAAGAAGCCTATTTGATAGGTACATTGAAATCCGCTCATGTCGGTGATGATGCTGCGGTAGTAGGAAAGACGCTTTACAGCATGGATGCTTTTTTTGAGGGAAGCCACTTCAAGCGTGAGTGGATGAGCATGGCGCAGATCGGGCGCAAAGCGATGCTTGTGAACCTCTCCGATGCCATTGCCATGAATGCACACCCCAAGTATGCGCTGATAACCGTCTGCATACCGCCTGATTTGACAACAGCACAGATCGATGAACTGATGGGGAGTATGGAACGTACTGCAGCTGAGTTTGGCTGTGAAATCATCGGCGGCGATACAATAGGAGGAGAGAAACTGCACCTTAGCATTGCACTGGTATCAGAAAGTGACGATCCGCTGCTTAGAATCGGACTTGAACCCGGAGATCTGCTTGCCTATACCGGCACACTTGGCGAGAGTAAAAAAGCGCTCGATGCACTTTTTAGAGGAGAAAAGATCGCTGCGGATTCACGTTTTTATGAACCAAAACTTCGGGCAGAGTTCATCTATGAAGTACGGCCGTTTCTTCACAGTGGCATGGACATCTCCGACGGCCTCTACTGTGATACGAACAAGTTGATTAATATGAATAAATATGGATTTGATATATTAAAAAATATTGACGATCATACAGGCTTTAGCGGTGAGGAGTATGAAATGCTGATTAGCTTTCCTGAAGAGAATATTGAAGCCGTGGAAGCGGTGGCAAAAAAGACAGATACACCGCTGAACATTTTCGCAAAAGTGGCAGAAAACGATAAGCGTTTCCCCTGCAAAAGCCACCATTTTTCGTAACACAAAACAATACATAGGGTGCGTCATCACGCACCACAAATTACGATATTTCGCTCCCATGTTTCAGGCAGAAGCGCGTGGGAGCGAGAAGAGAGTATGCGCTACTTCCAGCGTTTTGCCATTTTTCTGTCCAGTGCGGCTTTGACCTCTTTGATAAGTGCTTTGGCATCTTCGCCGAAGACAAACTCTCCCTTGTATTGCTGTTCGGCATTTTTGATATAGGCATTGAATGCCGCTTTATCCTCTTCGGTCTTGGGGGTTTCCCACAAAAAACGCATACCGCTCTCCGGGTCAAAGCTTTTTTTTGCTGTTTCGATGTAGAGTTTGCTTGAGAGCAGTTTGAGCGTACCGTCTTTTTGCACTTCATATCGTTTGATACGTGCACCGTAGGGGACATCATAGATGCGTCCCTGTCTGTCCCAGAAGGTGTAGAGTGTGATGATATTGCCGCTGGTCTCCATTGTTCCTTCTTCAACGCTGCGTGCGCTGCAGGTACCGGTTTTGTCATTAAGCGTGAGGTTGAAAAGATGTTTGAGATCATAATTCTGCTCGTCACGGTAGAATTTCAGTACCCGTCCCTTGCTGTCATAGAGGTCGTAATCTTCGGTTATGGAGGTAAAGTCTGTGCCCCGCAGGGTCATGTGTTTAAGTGTGGTATCTGCCAGCAGTGTTCCGCTAAGCAGAAGCAGTAGCAGTAGCATAAAAGGTGGTCTCATCGATAGGCCTTTTTGTCAAAATGTGGCATATTATAGCCAATCCTGAGTGTAATCTATTCGAAATATATCAAATCCAAAATAGATTTATAACATTCTTTATAATGTGTAGATTGTTCTTCCATAAATATCAATTTAACTTTAAATCTTGTTAAATATTCGTTATAGTTAAAATCCTATAATGTTAATGAACAAAAAATATTTCATAAGGATAAAAAATGAAAAAAAGAGTATTACTTTCAGCACTGGCATGTGGTGTGCTTCTTGGAGCGACCGGACTTCAGGCAAAAACAGACAAAAAAACATTGGTACACAATATGGCTCAGGCAGAGATGAAGAACCATAAGCAGGCACCCAAAGAGATTGTAGCGGGTATGCAGAATGCTTTTGCCGCACTGCAGGCATTACAGGCAGGGAAAAAAGATGTTGCGCAAAAAGCGCTTGAAGCGGCAAACAAAAGTTTCGATGCGGCACTCAAGGCGAACCCGTCACTTGACCTTGTTCCGATTGACGAGCGTTTTCAGGCATTTGCTTTCCTTGGAAGCTCCGATGTCATCGCCGCGCGTCTGAAATTGGCACAGCAGCTGCTCAAAGCACACGACACACAGGTGGCAACAGCTGTTCTTGTACCGCTCAAAGATGAGCTTGATATCACAGTCATCTCCATTCCGATGAAAATTTACCCAGTGGCAACGAAAAAAGCGCTTGAAGCACTGAAAAAAGGTAACCAGAAAGCGGCATTTGAAACGCTTGCGACCGCGATGAATTCACTGGTTATTGCAAAAGCCGTCATTCCGACACCGCTGTTGGTAGCGCAGGATCTCATTCTCGATGCTTCCAAACTGGACAAGAAGAAGAAAAAAGAGGCGCAGAAACTGCTTGCAGCAGCAAAAGAGGAGCTCAAACGTGCTGAACTGCTTGGCTATGTTTCAAGACATGAAGCGGCATACAAAACCCTTAACAAAGATATTGAAAATATCCAAAAAGAGATTGAAGGCAAAAATATTGTTGCCAAACTCTATGAGACACTTAAAAATGATATCAAGAACTTGATCGATAGCAGTAAGAAAGCGCAGAAGACATCTGAAAATATTGCAGAAGAAAAAGTACAGGCATTTGAAAAAGCCGAAGCGCAAAAAGCGAAAAAAGAGATTGGTGTTTTCCAAAAAGAGGCACAGCAGGACGAAAAGAAAACTGTCAAATAAAAGGACAATACCATGTGGAACTGGAACAATGCACTCTCACCTGAGATGAATATCAACAAAAACCTGGTGGACAATTTCAAAAAGTATGCCAAGGTCAGCGGTATCGCGTTTATCATCCTTGGTTCGATCGGGATATTCTTCCCGACCTTTATGTCGTTTACAACACTGGCCTTTGTTGCCTACCTGATGCTCTTTGCGGGCATCTCTTCGGGCACATTGACGTGGATGAGTAACCGGCGTGACTGGGCGGGCTGGCTTAAGAGTTTCATGCTCACGCTCGTCGGTATACTGATGATCTTTTATCCGGCACAGGGAATTGCGGCACTGGGGATGTTCTTTGCTGTCTATTTCTTCATTGACTCCTTTGCCGGCTTTGCTTTGGCATTTTCGCTTAAACCTCAGAAGATCTGGTGGCTTTGGCTCATTAATGCCATTACCTCTCTGGCACTCGGTGTTATCTTTGTGGTAGGCTGGCCGTTCAGCTCATTCTTTATGGTAGGGCTTTTTGTAGGTATCAGCCTACTGTTTGACGGATTTGCACTGTTGTGGGGAGGTATCTTTGTCGATGAAGTCGAAGACGATGGATCTTTGTGATCCTCAGTTTCGTTGGCGCCGTGTGGGCGACCGTGGTGCATCTCAAAAGCAAAGAAAAGTCAAAAGTGGATGAACTTGCACACGATCTTGAAGAGATCGTGTAGTATACTACTCTCAAAAAGCAAGGAACTTTTTTGCTAAAATCTCTCTTTTTATCTTTTCTGTTTCTTTCCGGGCTTCTTAACGGGGCGGAAGTCAATGCCACAATTGTGGACGGCAATGTGACGGTCTACAAACAGCTTCTTTCTACCATAGAAAAAGAGTCAAACCGCACAGAAGAGACAACGCTGGAAAAGATCATGCTGCAGGATCTTCTCAAACAGAGTGATCAAAAATCAGTATTTGTTCCCAAAAAGGTTAAGCCGGTAGACAATGAAGAAGGGTACAGAAACCTGTTCCTCTTTTTTCTTGATGATGTCAGCCGTATTGCTGCTCTTCAAAAAGATCTCGATGCAAGCAATGTAAAAATAAAGACTATTGAGTCTACCATTGCATCCAAACCGAGTAATGATGTACATTTGCGTTCATACCAACTGCAGGATGCTTTTTATCACAAAAAAGTTTCTTTGGACAAAAAACGTATTGACATGCTGCGCAAGGAGCTTCTTGAGCTTCAGAAGGCAATGGTGGTATCGCTGAAAAGCCTCCAGCTTGATGCTGAAAAACTGGCTGCCAATGTATCCAAAGCAGAGCAGAATGTACTGAAGTTCGCAACTGTACTGAACAAGCTTTCTATTCAAAAGGAACAGGCACAGCTTGTGAACGATGCGAAAGAGGAAGCCCGTATTGACAAACAGATTCACGCACATGAACAGACATACTTCAATGAAACAAAAGTGCTTCTCTCTACCCGCTTTTTACTCTTTTCTGCCTATGTCAAGGCAAAAAATGACGGGGCATTCAAAGAGGCAAAAACATTGAGACATGAGAGTGTGACGTACCACCTTCTTTCTGAAAGTGAAGTCGATACGTATCTTGCTCCGTTGCTGTTGAAGTTTGAAAACAGCTATATGGGTAAGATCGGAACACTTGCAGGTTCGGGTAAACAGGAGTTTAAGCAGTTGCTCCTGGATGGGTGGACATTTGTAAATAAACCCATTTTTACACTGAACGGTACGGATATCAGTATTTTTAAAATTGTTTTGGCATTGCTGGTCTTTGTCTTTGGTTTCCTTTTTGGCCTGTTCTATAAAAGCAAAATCAAAAACATGACATCCAACCGAAGGTCGTTCAGCCCTTCTACACGGACACTTTTGGCCAATCTTGGTTTCTATACCATTATTACCATCTCGTTCTTTATTGCACTCAATATAGTAGGGGTCAAACTCTCCTCGCTTGCACTGGTAGCCGGCGCACTCTCGGTAGGTATCGGGTTTGGGCTGCAGAATATTGTCTCTAACTTCGTTTCGGGACTGATACTGATGTTTGAACGCAGCATCAAAATCGGTGACTATGTGGAAATCGGTGACCATAGAGGATATGTAACAGACATCCGTATGCGATCGACTACCATCAACACCAATGAGAATATCGATATTATCATTCCCAACCAGAGTTTCATTGAGGGCAATGTCATCAACTGGACCATGAGCGACAGCGTGCGTCGTTTTTCCATTCCTTTCGGTGTCGCATATGGAACGGATGCCCACCGGGTGATCGATATTGTTATCGATGCCGTACACAACAGTGAGGTGGCAGATGCCATTGTAGAAGATGCCTTGAGGACTACACGGGTGATTATGACAGAGATGGCTGACAGCAGTGTGAACTTTGAATTGATGGTGTGGGTAAAAGGTGACAAACTCCATAAGCCGAAACGTACAGCATCGGAGTTTCTGATCATCATTTACGATGCACTTTATGAAAACAACATTGAGATACCTTTCCCGCAAATGGATCTGCATATCCGTTCTGTAGATGAAGGTGTTACATTTGTGGCAGAAAGTAAGCATACCTGAAATATAGAAATTAAAAAAGGAAATGAAATGCAACGTTATCTGGGAAAACGCAAAGAGCTGAAAATTTACATCAGCAATGAAGATATGTATGAGAGCAAACCGCTTTTTGAAGTACTGCTTGCTCTGGCAAAAGAGAAGGGGTTGGCAGGTGCTACCGTATTTAAAGGCGTTGCCGGGCTGGGTGCACACTCCGAGATTCACAGCTTTAATGTGTGGGTACTCAAGCAGAAAGTACCGTTGCTCATTACTATTATTGAAACCGAAGAGAAAATCAACACCTTTCTTAAAGCGGCTTCACCTATGATTAAGGAAGGGCTTGTAACCACCCATGATATCGATGTGGTACTCTATCACCACCCAAAATTTGAAGGAGAAGCCTGATGCAGCCTACACTTCTACTTGCCGTAGGAACCGGCGGTTTCATAGGTGCTGTTTTACGTTTTCTCATTAGTGGCTGGGTACAGAGACTCTCTCCGACACTTTTCCCTGTAGGTACCCTCAGTGTCAACATTTTAGGAAGCTTCATCATCGGCTTCATGGCGCTTTACTTCGAGTCGGTAGTCGCACCGCACCAAAAGGCACTAGTCATCACCGGGATGCTCGGAGCACTGACGACCTTTTCAACCTTTTCGCTCGAAACACTGACCATGCTCCAGGGCGGTCTGTGGGGCAGGGTGACCATGAACGTGACACTCAATGTTGTTTTGTGTATTACCGCAACAATGTTTGGCATGATGCTTTTTAAACGTTTGTACGGGTAAACAGGAACATCGTATCACTTTTTTCATTGATGTAAATCAATACAGCTGAGAATCGATATGGATATAATAGAATGTTATCCATACTATACTTGAGGAGAATACTATGAAAAAATCTGTAATGATTTCTACGGTACTTGCTGCTGTTTTGTTTGGAACTACGGCGTTAACAGCCAACAGTCTGACAGATGTGGTGGCAAAAAAAGAGGCAGCCGCATTGATGAAGGGGAAAGTCAAAGGAGAAGCAGCCGCAGAGAAAAAGGTTGAAGAAGTAACGAAAAAAGAAGCCCTGGAAGCAAAACGCGATAAAACTAAATTTGCTGAAGAGGCAAAAGCAGATGAAAAAAAAGTTGATGCAATCACTGAAGTAAAAGAAATTGAAAAAGAAGATCAGCAGATTGCCAAGAAGAAAATAAAAGCCTTCGAAGAAGAGGCAAAATCTGATTTGATGAAAAAGCTGAAATAATCTCAGCAGTGTATTGCCCTGTGTTGCTCACGGGGCAATACATTTCAAGAGTATGCTACTTCTCTTTCTTTTTACCTTTATGCATTTTGGTTAAAAGACCATCAAAATAAGATTTGATTTTGTCATAATCTTTTTCGACAATATTACCTTCGCCTGCTTTTTTCTTCAATACGTTGATCTCTTCGCTGAGTGCTTTATACTCTTTGTCATATTTGGAGAGATACCCTTCATATTGGGCAAGGACAAGTTGATTTTGTGCAATATCAAGCAGCTTTTGTGCCTCTTTTCCTTTGTTTTTTGGCAGTTTTGATGCATCGATAATGGCACTCTGTGCTACAAGTACAGGGATAGGTACTACAACTTCAACCGTTACTATGGTGTCGAGTGCGGCAGCGAGTGTTTGCAGTGCAACTTCTGGTTTCTTGCCTTTTTTAAGTGCTTCATAGGCTTTTTTGGTTGCTGCAGGGTAGAGATCCATAGGTATTGCGGTAGTGGAGACAGTGATCTGGTTCTTCAGCAGGCTGAGCAGATCAATGGTTTCCTGAGGATGATTTTCCTGAAGGAGTTTGAGTGCTGTTTTTTTGATCTTTTTGGCATCATCAAGTGTAATGCTATGCTCAACAAGGCTGATATCTTCATCTACCGGAATCAGCTTGAGTGCCGGCTCTTTTTTAATGGCTTTTTCAAAGAGTTCACTTGCAATTTTCAAGTGCTTTTCTGCCGATTTTGTATCTTTTTTCTCAAGATTGGCAATGGCTTTTAGCGTTTCGACAAGACCGGCTGTCACCTCTTTGGAGGCTTCGTTTTGCTTGTGTACAAGTTTTTTCATCTCCTTGCTAAGCATGGCATGCTTTTTAAGCAGTCCGACTGATTTTAAATATTCAATCTGTTGTTTTGTCAAATGATCCGGTGCTTCTCCAAATGCCCAAAAATGATGTACAGGCACATCGGCATGTTCAATGGCTTTGAGTTCCTTGTTTGAAGTCGCATAGAGTGAGGTACTGCCAATAAGCAGGGCTGCTGCAGCTGAGAGTAATATATTCTTCTTCATGATCGATCCTTTATGTTGGTTTTACATACTAAGTATAGAAGAAGAAGAAGGTAAACTCTATCTGTCAGCTGGCTAACAAAAAAAGTATTTGTTAGCGACTCTTCTTTACAGTACTATCATGCTCGCAAGCAAAATAACACCGATAAGCGCAATAAAAATAGCGAGCATGAGATAGATATTTTTGTCCGTATCGATACGTCCCTCTTCAAGGTGGCGAACCCATCGGGTGTAGTAACGGTAGGTGTAGAGTGAAAGGATGATCCCTGCGGCAACAATGGCAATGCCAAGATAATTGTAGAAACCCGCATGTACAACCTGAGAGGGAAGGCTGGCAGTCTCTTTGCCCTGAAGCTCCGTAGCAAGAAGATCTAAAAAGAGTTCAAACTTCTCGACCACAAAACCCAGCACGATCAGCGAGATGGCGGTTCCTATGAGTGCTGTTGTGGCACGTTCTACCGCCATCAGGTCTTTGGGGTCAATGGTATGTTTTTTCTTTTTCATACAGCCATTATATCAGGTATTTGATACAGTATCAAAACTCTTCACACTTTTGGTGTTCAACCTCTTTTCCGAAACGCTTTTCCAGCATTTCAAGGCGTTCCATTTTGGCATGGTGTTTCAGGTTGATCAGTACGAAACGGTAGGCAACATAGATCAGTACCGGCCACGAAGCGTACCAGAATATTGCGTCTGAATAGTCCATTGTCTTCTCCTTAGTAGTGATGCGGATCGTTTTTGACTTCATCCGCTGTAATTTTTTCTCTGTTCATCGCTCTCCATACGAGAACAATGTATCCCAATACGAAAGGTACTAGAAGCGATACATAACTCATGGCGATGAGTGTATAACGGCTGCTGGCACTGTTTTCAATGGTCAGGGAACTTTGCATGTCTGAAAGTGACGGATAGAACGCGGTATGGTTATAGCCCAGTACCAGCATCAGTGAGGTAACTGTCAAGACAATGCCCATACCCGCAGGCCAGATGCCTTTGTCGCTTTGTGTGTAAGTACCCATGTAAAGTCCTGCAAGCAAGAGTAGCACGCCTGCTCCAAATGCAATGGCAAGGAGCGGCATTGCTTCAAAATTGTGCAGGAACTTCATAGGCTCGACAGAGACAATCATAGTTTGAGGGTCATACGTGTATCCGTTCATTGTCAGAATACTCCCGGCGACATAAAGGAAGAGAATCAGGAATATCCAGCTTTCATACTTGAGCACAGTGCGCGCACGGCTGAGAATGGACGTATCATCGACAGCATTGATGAAGTAGAGTGCCGCACTCAAACGTGCCAGGAAGAAGAGCATGAACCCAAAAGCGACATTGAAGAAGCTTAGTACTGCTTCAAGACCGTAGGTTTTGGTTGTCCAGTGGGAGAGGTGCATGTCATTGACGATGAAGTGCCCTCCTGTAAAGAGTGTTCCAAGTGCAGTGCCGACAAGAATGATGCCGAGACTGCCGTTGATGAACAAAAAGACTTCATAGGTTTTTTCGCCAAAAACATTGCCCGGTTTTTTACGGTATTCGTAGGCAACCGCCTGAATGATGAAACAAAACAGTATTGCCATCCATACATAGTAGGCACCTCCAAAACTGGTAGCATAAAAGAGTGGGAATGAAGCAAAGAGTGCTCCACCAAACATGACAAGTGTAGTGAAGGTCAGCTCCCATTTTCTTCCCAGTACATTGACAATGATGTCGCGCTCGGTTTCTGTCTTAGCCAGCGTCCACAACAGACTCTGTCCGCCCTGTACAAAGGTCATAAAAACAAAAAGTGCAGCAAGCAGGGCAGTAAGGAACCACCAGTACTCCTGCAGCTGCAGGGTTGTAAGTGCATTAAACATGGTCTGCCTCCTTTGGACCAATGTTGATCTGGGTTGCCATGATCTTCACTTCAGCAATCAGCAGGGCGGTAAAGAGGATGGCGAACATCCAGAAGGTAAGCATGACAGAGCCTGATGCTATGTTGGAGGTTGCCATGCCCACAGGCAGCATATCCTGAATGGCCCAGGGCTGTCTGCCGACTTCTGCGGTGATCCAGCCTGCCTCCTGGGCAATGTAACCCATAGGAAGGCTCCAAACGCCTGCCCAGAGTACCCAACGGTGTGCATGCAGTTCGTTGGTCATGGTCAGGTAGAGAATGATGATAAAGAGCAGGATGAACCATGTACCAAACCCGACCATAGTATGGAACGCATAGAAGGTAAGCGGTACATTGGGTACGGTCTGTTTGGGTGAAGTAAGGTAGCCGTAGCCCATGTATTTGCTGTTGGCTTCAAATATGGCACGCTGTTTCTCTGCCTCTTTGGCATTTCCGGATTTTTTTGCCTCTTTGTAAGCTTTGAGAGCGGTAACCGCTTTTTTGCCCTGCTGCATCTTCTCTGCCGCACCCATAATGTGGTGTGCTTTGTTTCCGTAAACAATGTCCTCTATGCCGGGGACATAGGCATCAAAACTGTGATAACTCAGCAGTGAAAGCCCTCCGGGGATAGCAAACTTGATAAGGAATGGCTCTTTATCGTCTTTAAGTGTTTTGGACGGATCCAAAATACCAAATGCCACGATCTCTGCTTCCTTTTGTCCTTTATAGAGCCCCTCCATCGCTGCAAGTTTCATAGGTTGATTAAGTGCAACCTGTCTGGCACTCTCATCACCTGTAGTAAGGTTGAACAAAGAGACCATCAGTCCGAAACTTGCCGCAACCATAATGGAACGCTTGGCAAACTGAATGTCTCGTTTTTTGAGCAGATACCAGCTGCTAATGGCGATGACAAAGAGTGAGGCAAGTACGTAACCGCTGCTGATGGTATGAAGGAATTTGCTATAGGCATTGGGATTGAAAACCACCGCCCAGAAGTCGGTCATTTCGTTACGTGCGGTGTCGGGGTTGAAGTGCATCCCCACAGGGTGCTGCATCCAGCCGTTGGCAATGAGGATCCAGAGTGCCGATAGGTTCGAACCGATGGCAACAAGCCACGTCGAGAGCAGGTGTGTGCGTTTTGAGACTTTGTTCCATCCAAAGAACATGACGGCAAAAAAGGTCGACTCCATAAAGAATGCCATGAGCCCTTCAATGGCAAGAGGCGCTCCGAAAATGTCTCCGACTATCCATGAGTAGTTCGACCAGTTTGTACCAAACTCAAACTCCATAATAATACCTGTAGCAAGTCCGATAGCGAAGTTGATCGCCAGCAGACCCATCCAGAATTTGGTGGTTTTTTTCCACCATTCGTTACCGGTTTTGATATAGATTGTTTCCATAATGGCAACAATAAACGTTAGCCCCAGTGTCAGCGGAACGAATATCCAGTGATAGAGTGCTGTCAGTGCAAACTGCGCACGTGACCAGTCTATCAGTGAAGGGTCAATGTGTTGCATTGTTCTCTCCTGTTAAGTGATCTAACACATAATTGCTTCTTGCTGTGTCAGTGTGAAATTTCTCCTGCAGTATGTCAGGGAAAAAAAGCCATTTGACAATAACGAACAGAATGAAAACCTTGATGATCATAATCGCCCACAGTTTCTTCCCTGTACGCATCTGTGTAAACCCGTCATAGTAGAGGTGAAAGATCCAGTGTAGGCTTTTTTTGATCATGGGTTTTCCCGTGTTTAAAAATGTGAAGTGAAATGTTGACCAGACAGCTTTCTATCATTTAGTGACGATAGAAAGAAGAGTGGTGACGATAAAACTATACTCTCTAATGGTTAACAACGTCTGTTAGTTGGTTAACACAAAGAGAAGGACTACTTTACTTGTTGTACTTCTTCTTTTGAAGATAAAGGGTACGTTCTGTTGAAAAGCTGACCGCGGACATAGCGTCCGTAGATCAGTTCGAACATACCGGAGATGATGATGAATCCCATAAAGATCATTACCGCATTAGGATTGGTGCGGTAGGTATGCAGCAGCAGGGTACACAGTGCCAGAAAGGCCAGTGTAGAAGAGGTGAACACGATCAGCCGGCTGGCGCCGATGGTCTGATGGAGACGGTAGGCACTGACATTGACAAGGAAGAAGATGAGCAAAAAGCCTGCACTCCCGATGATAGCAATTTGTGTCAGGTCGATGCTGTTTGCAAGTATGAGACTGAAGGCAGTGGTGTAAAGTACCCCTTTGAAGGGAACTCCGGAGCGTTTGTCTTCATCCATCAGAGAGCGGGGCAGTTTTCCATATTTGGCAATAATGTACCCCAGCCTTGCATTACCGTAAATGGTGGCATTGATGGCGGAAAAGGTTGAGAGAAGGGCGGCGGAGGCAACCAGAACGAATCCGGTGTGTCCAAGTGCAGGCTCTGCGGCGATGGCAAGTGCATAGTCTTTGGCTTTCATCAGTGCTGCTTCGGGTACACTGCCTACAGTAATGACGGAGATGAGCACATAGAGCGCAATGACGATGATGACCGATGCGTAAAAGGCACGAGGCAGGTTTTTTGCCGGTTTGACAATGTCCTCAGCAGAGTTTGCGATGAGTTCGAAGCCCTCATAGGCAACAAAGATGATCATCCCTGCTGTGACGATGGAAAGTGGACTCCCCCAGTGTTCGGGTGACATACGTGCAGGGTCAACATGGGAAGCGCCCGCGACGATGACCAGCACAAGAATGGAGACTTTCAGTACGACGATGACCGTTTCGCTTTTGCCCACAAAGGAGGCACTGACAAGGTTGATGAGCGCCGGAACAATGATGGAGGCGGTAATGAGCCCGTGGTGTAACCAGATGCTTTTATGAGTGAAAAAGGTTTCGCCGTAGTAGGCAAAGGCGGTTGCATAGAGTGAAATGGTTACCAGGTAACTCAACCACAGCATCAGGTTGACACTGCCTGAGAGAATGTTGTCGCCAAAGGCTTTGTCTATGAACGTCACCGTTCCTCCCTCACTGGGGTAAGCAACCGAGAGTTTGGCATAGGAGTAGGCTGTCAGGATGGCAATGAGCCCTGCAATGGCAAATGCCACCGCAGTTGCCCCGTGTGCGAGCGATACCGCTTCACCCAAAACAGCGAAGATCCCTCCGCCGACCATACCGCCGATACCGATAGAGATTGCGCCTAATAGTCCGATGCTTCGCATATGCTGCCTTTATTTGAAAGATAGTTTAGAGGAATTATATCTCAATATAGTAGAGAGAATCAATCTCTCCTATTGCCAAAAAACTCCAACATCAAAATAAAAAGGTTGATGGAGTCAAGGTAGAGTGTCAGGGCACTGACCACAGTAACACGTCCAAGACTTTGTGCATTGCTGCTTTCGGTATGAGTAAGACATTGTTGGTGTGGTATCAGCTCAACGCTTTCGTAAACATACACTCTTGCATTGATTGCTTCTTTGAATTTTTGAACTATTATAGCACTCCTTGTTAAAGCAAAGTGTCAGTCAGGTGACAGAATAGAAAAAAAAGTTGTTCTACAATACACTATGTTAACGTTACGTCACAGGAGTATTGCCAATGACAAACGAATATAGACAGGAGATGAAAACCTGTATTGAAAAACTTTTGAAAGAAAAACCTGCAGAGGAGGCGCTTAAAACAGCTGTAGAGCAAGTGTTCAGCAAAGCACTTGATGAATCCATAGTGGTAGGAGAGTCGATCGAGAGTGTAGTCTACGAGGTTATGGAAGGTATCGATGAAAGCTTGGCGGAGGAGAAGAAGAAAGAGCTTTACCTTCACCGTGCCAGTGAATTGATACTTGATGCCGTTCATCATAAAATACTTGAACAGCTTTGCCGTGATGAGAAAAATGTACTGCGCGCAAAGGCACAGCTTCATGAAACACTCGAAGAGGGAACAGGGCGTTTGCAGGCTGCCATGGAAGCATTTCGTCACTATGCAGAGGACAAACACCGGATGAAGCTGCTTGAAGATCTTCATAAAACAGAACAGAAAACAGTTGAATTAATCCATCATTTAGCGGAAAAATTTCGATACAATAAATACAAAACATAAATTTACAGCACTAAGGACAAAAAAGAATGAATGAACAGAATGCGTACTATGAGGATGCATGTCAAATACTGGAACATGCCAGTCTTTTTAAAGGAGTTGACCGGGATACTCGATGCAGTATGGTTTCAGAATGTCAGGCAGTGACATGGAAAAAAGCTGAAACTTTAAATCCCGATATCAGCATGACGTATCTGTATATCATTCTTGAAGGTAAAATGAAAGTGACACAGGTTGATCCGGAGAGCGGACGCAGTGTTTCATTGTTTCTCCTCTCGTCCGGTGATATTTTCGATACTTTTACACTCCTTGACGGAAAAGAACATATTGTTTTTCCCATACCGATGAGTAACATGAAACTGTTGCGTATCCCAATTGTACGTGCCCGGGAGTGGATTAGGGAGTTTCCGAAGTTCAATGAAGCATTTTTGCCATACCTTGGCGAACAGCTGCGCCAGCTGGAATCTTTTAGCCAATCACTGGTCTTTCATGACACGACCACGCGGCTTGCCAACCTCATTTTGCACCATACCGGCCAGCATCCGGATGAACAGGAGGGGCACTATCCCGTACGGCTGATCAACAACCTTTCGCATGAGTCGCTTGCCGAACTCATCGGTTCAGTCCGTTCTGTGGTTTCCACACAGATGCAGAAGCTCAAAGAGGAGGAGATCATCCTCTCCAAACGGGGGAAACTGGTAGTCAAAGACTTGAAAAAACTGATGCAGCGCTGTGATGTGTTTTGCAAAGGGAAGATATGAAATATAAACTGGCTGCTTTGGCTTTTGCCATAGTCACGTTTGTCGTCTGGAACGTCAAACGTTATCTCAAGATTAGAAAGGAGTCCCTGTTTTGAAAAGAGAGGCTTATGGATGGTATCACAGCATAAGTCAAACAAATTGTAAACAGAAATTGGAGTATACTTTATAACAGAGGCGCAGTTGCGCAGCGAAGATAACACAAAAATTAAAAAAGGATGTACAATGAGTCAAAATATCAAATGGTTCAGTGAAATAGGCATTGAAGATGTTTCTGAAGTGGGCGGCAAAAACGCATCGCTTGGTGAAATGTATCGTAACCTTACCAGCGAAGGGGTACGTGTCCCCAACGGTTTTGCCGTAACAGCATCGGCGTACAAATACATTCTTGATTACAATCATCTTTGGGAAAAACTGCATGCGCAGCTTGACGACCTCGACCCCAACAATGTCAAACAGTTGCAGGAGCGCGGTGCAGCCTGTCGTGACCTTGTCTACCATGCGACGATCCCTGATGACCTGAAACAGGAGATCCTTGACAATTATGCCAAACTCAAAAAAGAGTACGGCGAACATCTCTCCGTTGCCGTGCGCTCCTCCGCTACGGCAGAAGACTCTCCTGAAGCCTCTTTTGCCGGACAGAACGAAACCTACCTGCACATACAAAACGAAGAGCAGCTGCTTGACTCGTATATGCGTTGCCTTGCCTCCAATTTTACCGACCGCTCTTTGCACTACAAGTATGACAACGGCTTTGACTACTACAAAGTCTATCTTTCCGTGGTAATCATGAAAATGGTACGCAGTGACATCGGCGCAAGCGGGGTCATGTTCAGTCTTGACACCGAAACTGGCTTCCGTGATGTTGTCTTTATTAACGCGGCGTTTGGTCTGGGGGAGAATGTAGTGCTTGGTACCATCGACCCGGACACATTTTACGTCCACAAACCGACCTTCAACAAAGGACACCGTGCCGTACTCAAACGCCGCCTTGGAAGCAAGGAACTTAAAATGGTCTTTACCAAAGAGGCCAATGTCAGTAATATGGCTGTGGAATACACCAAAAATATCGAGACTACGCCGGAAGAACGCAAGCGCTTTGCTATCAGTGATGAAGATGTGATGGTACTGGCAGATTATGCTATCAAGGTAGAGAACCATTACTCAAAAAAAGCAGGCTACCACAAGCCAATGGATATGGAGTGGGCAAAAGACGGCGAAGACGGACACCTTTATATGGTGCAGGCACGACCGGAAACAGTTGAGTCTCAGAAGAAAGGTTCCGTACTGAAACTGTACCGTCTAAAAGAGAAAGGAAAGGTACTGGCAACAGGACGTGCGGTCGGTACCAAGATTGGAGCAGGGAAAGTGCACATCATCAACGATGTCAAAGAGATGGACAGCTTCAAACCCGGCGAAGTACTGGTTGCCGATATCACCACACCTGACTGGGAGCCGATTATGAAAATTGCTTCCGCCATTGTTACCAACAAGGGCGGGCGTACCTGCCATGCTGCCATTGTCAGCCGTGAGCTTGGACTACCGGCAGTGGTCGGTGCGGTCAATGCAACCGAAGTGCTCAAAGACGGACAGGAAGTGACCGTCAGCTGTGCCGAGGGGGAAACAGGCTATGTCTATGAAGGCAAACTCCCCTTTGATGTGCAGGAAACCGACCTGAGCGCACTGCCAAAAACCAAAACAGAGATCATGATGAACCTCGGTGACCCGGACATTGCTTTCTCTCTTGCTTCGCTGCCGGTGGACGGTATTGGGCTGGCACGTATGGAGTTCATTATTAACAATGACATTAAAGCACACCCGATGGCATTGCGACATCCTGAAAAAACGGACGATGCCACGCGAAAAGCACTCGAAGCACTGACCGAGGGGTACGAAGACTTTGAAACCTTCTTTGTCAAACGCCTAAGTGAGGGGGTGG
>JALWHT010000109.1 GCA_026983515.1 Sulfurovum sp. | reverse complement strand
CCATCATCTTTTTCTTCGCAAACTCCAAACGGTTGGGGTAGACATCTTTGCTACGCATCGAACCGGAAATATCCAGCGCTGTCAACACTGTCAGCCCCTGCACATCGACACTCTTTTCACCTTCATCAACCACCGGACGCGCCATGGCGACGATCATAAAAAAAATAGCAGCAAAAAGAATAATGTTACGCAGCCGCTGAGGCATACTTTCATCTCCGGCACTCAGCCGCTCAAGCACTTTTTCATCAAAAATGCGGGAAAGGTGCTCTTTGTTGGTCGAAACCAGCACGGCAAAAAGGACAAACGGTACAATCATCGCCCAAAAGAGATAGGGGTGAAGAAATTCCATCAATACACCTCCCTTCTGTCGGTAGTGAGGAGTGAATAGTGAATAGTGAATAGTTTTGGTTTGCGTTGCTGGGCAACGCTTCTATAATTTTTAATTTTTAATTTTTCCTTTTTCATTTATACGCCTCTCTGGTTTCTAAAATAGATAAAGAGCAGCAGGCTCAATACAGCCAAAAAGAGCGGATAGACATACAGGTAGGTATGTTCTACCACTTTTTTATTATTGAGCTTGGTTGCTTCCATCTTGTCGATCTCTTCATAGACACGCTTAAGTGCGGTTGCATCACGGGCTCCAAACGCTTCACCGTGTCCGGCTTTTGCCAAGGCAGTCAGGTAGGCTGCATTGTAATCACGCGGCCCTCCGATACCGATGGCATAGAGCTTGATCTTGTGTTTTTCGATCATACTTTTGACATCCTGGAACGATACTTTACTCATATTGTCCATCCCGTCAGTAAGCAAAATTACGATCTTGCTTTTGGCCTTGCTTTTGTCAAGCAGGTTATAGGCCTGTACCAGCGCATCATTGATTGCTGTACGTTTCCCTGCAATACCAAGCTTTTGCATTCTTGTGATATTGGTCAGAAAATCCTTCTCGAACGTCAGTGGTGAGGCAATGAACGCAACATCGGCAAAAGTTACCAGCCCGATACGGTCATTCTTACGCTTCCTAATAAAGTCTTCAACCACCTCTTTGACGACATCGAATTTGTTTTTAAAGATGTCGTTGGGGTCAAACCCCTGCTGACGCATCGAATCGGAACTGTCGATCACCAGTACAATGTCACGCCCCTCTTTTTTGGAATTGGAGTAGCTTTTGGTGATCACCGGCGATGCCAGTGCCGTTACCGCAGCAACGATACCCACCCATTTAAGAATGTTCAGCCAAGTGTTCTTTCGCCCTTCCGAAGCGATCAGTGTTGCCACATGCGGGAAAAAGATCGCTCTGCTGCGCTCTTTACACCATTTCGCACAGGTCATAAAGAGCAGTATGACTAAAAATGCCAACGGGTATTCAAAACTAAATTGACTCATCTGCCACCTGCACAAAAAGTTTATATTGTTTTAATGTATCATCATCGACTTTGTCGACCACTTTTTTATATTTGTATTTCTCCAGCATCGGTTCAAGCTGGCTAAAGAGCTCTTTGCGTCTCTCATCTGTCGCCAAAAGCCTCGCATAGTGCGTTGCTTCATATGCCGCTTTCTTGCTGTTGCTCCAGTCTATGGATTTGAGTGCCGCAAGGTACTCTTTTGCCATATTCTTCTTCCTGTTCTCCCAGAGCTTCTTGGCAACAAAAAAAAGGATACCAAGCCCAAGCAGTACCCCAAAGCCTATGAGCCCCCAGTAGATGTAAAAACTGCTGTCAGGAATCTCGACAAGCGGTTTGATGTCTTTCAGCTGGGCTGTCAAATTCTGCTCATTCATACTCTCATTCCTTTCATCAGTTTCATCGCCGCATCTTCATGCGTATAGATCTTCGCAAATCGGATCCCTTGCTTTTTAAACTGCCTGTAGAGCGCTTCATCATTTTTCAGCAGTGCTTTTTTGTAACTCTTCAGTGTACCGCTGTCAATATTGCCCTCAAAACTCTGTTTAGTTTCCATATCGATCAGACGCAGATACCCAAGTTCACTGGGATCTTCTTCAAACTTGTCACGTACCATCACAGCAAAGACGTCATGCTTTTTACTGAGCAGTTTCAGATCAATCTCTCCGACAAAATCGGAAATAATAAAGAGCAGCGCTTTTTTCTTTAAACGGGTATTGAGTGTATCCGCCAGCGCTTGAAAATCGGCAGGTTTTCCCAGAGGGTCAAACTCTGTTACCTCTTCAATTGCCTTATGTACAGAAAAAAGTTTTTTACTGGGCTTGCTTAAATCATACATCTTGTCTGCAAAGAGCATGTGTGAAAACAAGTCGGCATTTTTTACAGCAGAAAAACCGATGGTACCCACCACTTCCGCAGCAATCTCACTCTTTTGCTTCACGGTTCCAAAATACATCGAACCGCTCAGCATGGTCACAACAACGACATTGAGTTCACGCTCCTCTTTATAGACCTTGACAAACGGCTTGCCAAGCTTAGCCGTCGTCTTCCAGTCAATCTTGCGGACATCGTCACCATAGACATACTCACGCAGTTCGGCAAACTCAAACCCTTCACCCTGAAAGAGAGAAGCATTGTTACCGAGCATATCCCCATAGACCTGTTTACGCGTCTTGAGAACAATTTTTTTGGCTGCCTTGTTCATCAGAGCACCTCCGCTTGGAGGTTAGTTAATGGTGAATAGTGAAAAGTGAATAGTTTTGGTCTGTGTTGCTGAGCAACACCTCTATTCCATAAAAGCTTTTTGCAAAAAAGCATACCATCATTCCTCATTCCTAATTTCTCATTCCTCATTTGATCTTCCCTGAAGATCACGGAATTGGCACTGCCGCAAGAATCTTCTCAATGATTTGATCCTGCGTTATCTCTTCCGCAAGCGCTTCATAACTGAGAATGATACGGTGTCTGAGTACCTCTTTGGCGATGTAGGCGATCTCGATAGGTGATACATAGTCCTGCCCTTTCAAGTATGCAATCGCACGGCTTGCCTTATACATATCAATACTCGCACGCGGGCTGGCACCAAACTCGATGAACGGTTCCAGTTCTTCCAGTCCGTACGCTTTGGGATCACGGGTAGCGGCGACCAGTTCAATGATGTAACGCTCTACCTCTTCATCCATATGGACATCCATCGCCTCTTTTCGGATGCGCTCGATATCCTCTTTGGTCGCTACCTGTTCAATGGTGCCAAAGGCATTATTCGCCACACGGCGCGCAATCTCAAGCTCTTCCTCTTTAGTGTTATAGCCCACAACCACCTTCATCATAAAACGGTCAAGCTGTGCTTCGGGAAGCTCATACGCCCCTTCCTGCTCGACAGGGTTCTGGGTTGCCATAACCAGAAATGGCAGATCGATCTTAAAGGTTTCATCTCCAATAGTTACCTGACGCTCCTGCATCACTTCCAAAAGGGCTGACTGTACTTTTGCCGGCGCACGGTTGATCTCATCTGCAAGCAGCAGGTTGGTAAAGACAGGTCCCTGTTTGATCTTGAAAGTGTTGTTGGAAGGATCGTAAATCTCTGTACCGATAATGTCCGAAGGCAGCAGATCCGGGGTAAACTGCACACGTTTGAAGTCCAGACCAAGACTCTTTGCCAGAGCATTGACCGTCGTGGTCTTTGCAAGCCCGGGAACCCCCTCGAGCAGAATATGCCCGCGGCACAGCAGTCCCGCAAGCAGCCCTTCCACCATCTTCTCCTGGCCAACAACGACCTTCGCCATTTCCTGTTTGATATTTTGAATGATTTGACTCAAGTGAAACTCCTGAATAGTATTGATTAAATAGAGTATACTTGAGTGAGGTAAACTAAAGTTAAACGTTATTTCTGCTGTTTAAAAAAGCCCATCGCAGCAGCAATAATATCATCGTCATCTTTGGAGGAAGCCTTGAGCACCACACGCTCTTTCCCCTCCTCTGCAAACTCGATAAAGACATTCTCTCCATAGGAGGAGACTTTGACAATTCCCTGTTCTTTTGCCAATACTTTCATGACCATTACATCGATAAACTGACGGGTTACAGTATCGGGTTTTCCAAACCGGTCGGCGATCTCGCTTTCAATTTCATACACTTCACCGACACTTTCACACTGTGCCAGACGACGGTAAAGCTCAAGTCGGAGTCTGTCTTCTTCAATGAGCTCTTCACTCAGGTACGCCTGTACGGCAAGTTTCATATCGACCTGGCGCGTCACCTCTTTGCTCTGCCCGCTCAGTTCCCTGATGGCGTCTTCGAGCATGCGGAGATAGAGAGAATACCCGATCTGTTTGATATGTCCGCTCTGCGCTTCGCCGATAATATTCCCGCCGCCTCGAATCTCAAGGTCATGAAAGGCCAGTACCGCCCCGCTGCCAAGATCAGAGTGGGATTCCAGTGCCAGCAGTCTGCGTCTGGCATTGTCGCTCAAACGCTCTTTGTCTGTCACCACAAAATAACAGTACCCCTCTTTGCCCCCACGCCCTACACGGCCACGCAATTGATGCAGATCGGCAATACCGAAATTGTCCGCTCCGTCGACGATCATGGTATTGGCATGGGGCATATGGATACCCGATTCGACAATGGAGGTAGAGAGCAGTACATCATACTCGCCGTCTTCGAACTTCATCATCTCATCTTCTGTCTCTTTGGCCGAAATCTTTGAATGAAGCACTGCAATGCGCAACTTTGGCAAAATCTCAAGCAACTCTTTTTTCTTCTCTTCAATGCCGGCAATGGAGTTGAATACATAGAATATCTGCCCACCGCGGCGAAGCTCCCTTAAAATCGCCTCTTTGATCACCTTCTCATCGTAACTCTTTACAAAGGTTCGTACCCCCTGTCGCTCCACAGGTGGGGTAAGGATCTCAGAAAAGCTCTTTACCTGTGAAAGTGCCATATTGAGCGAACGGGGGATCGGCGTGGCCGACATACTCAGCAGGTGTGTATCGATACTCATCTCTTTGAGCGCCTCTTTCTGCTTGACACCGAACTTGTGCTCTTCGTCAATGACCACCAGTGCCAGGTTTTTAAACTTTGCTTTCAGCAGTGCATGGGTTCCCACCACCACATTGATGCTGCCCTCTTCAAGCCCTTTTAAAATGGCGTTCTTTTCCTTCGTGCTTGTAAAGCGGTCAAGTTTGGCAATTTTGATGTCCCACTCGTAAAAACGCTCTTTGAGACTCTTGTAATGCTGCGATGTCAACAGTGTCGTAGGGGCGATCATCATCGCCTGGTATCCGTTTTTTACCGCAATGAACATCCCGTTCATTGCTACTTCGGTCTTCCCGAACCCCACATCGGCACTCAGCAGTCTGTCCATCATGCGTCCGCTTTGCATATCGGCAAGCATCTCGTAAATGGCACGTTCCTGATCCTCTGTATGCACGAAACCGGCCTTGGACATAAAGAGCTGATGCTCCGCTGCGATTGTTGCCGCACGTTCACGCTCATCACTGCTCCCTGCCCCTTCCTCACTGCTTAATAACTTGATCCCTTTTTTCAAGTGCCGCTGCGCAGAAAGGTTGATGATCTGCGATGCAATGGCAAAGAGTTTCTCTTTGACCTTGCCTTTAAGCTTCTTGAAGCTTGCCTTTCCCATACGGTCAAGTACCGGCAGCGCACCGCCCTCAGCCACATAACGGTCTATTACTTCAAGGTTGCTCACCGGAATGAGCAGTGTATCCTCATTTTGGTACATGATGGTGACAAATTCCGAAGTCGCTCCCAACACTTCACGCTTCTCAATGCCCTTGAAGATACCCACACCATGGTTTTCATGCACTACATAGTCACCGGGCTTCAGCTCATCAAGGATAATACTTGCTTTTTTGACCTTTTTACGTTTGAGCGGTTTGTTCAAAGAAAGGATCAGCTTATCCCCTCCAAGCAGATTAACGATGCCATCCTGATAGACAAAGGTAATATTCTCGAAGCTGTGCAGCTGTGAGCCGCGGACAATACTTTCGTTTCGCGCCAGCACTGTAACCTGTTTGTCTTTATGTGCTTCCAGGAGCTTGTTTGGGTCTGCCACTTCAAGGTCGCGGTACCGTGTCGCTTCGGGAACAGTTGGCAGTAAAAACGATTTGCGTTCTACCAAAGGAGTATCAAGTTCATAGATCTCCTGTAACTCCTCGTCAAGATTGCGGCAAAGTATGCCTTTGGCAGCATCAAATGCACTTTGTGCCAGGTCATCAAGATGCCACAGTCCCAGCGAATCGACATCTTTAACGAAAGTATCGTAAGGGCTGCGCTCACAACGGCTTTTAAGTGCTTCATGTTCCTCGGCACTCAGAGCCAGAAAGGCCGGCGTAACAGTAAGATCCTCAACCTCCTCACCCTCACGCTTCTGTGTTGTCTCATCATAGTGGTGGATGGACTCCACTTCTTCGTCAAAGAGGGAAATACGGTAGGGCTTGTCGCTTTTTACCGGAAAAATATCAATAATATCGCCTCTAAAAGAGACCTCTCCCCGCTGTGCAGCAATATCAGTAAAGTGGTATCCCCACCGGTAGAGCTTCTCTTTAAGCTCAGCAAGCGGCAGGGTCTCACCAAACTCGATGCTGAGTTCATCATAAAGTTCCGGCTTTGGGAAAGGCAGAAGCACTGTATGCAGAGGGGCGATCAGCAGCGGTTTTTTAGTACTCCGGTAAAAGCCAAAGAGTGCGCCAAAAAAGTCACGCAGCTCCTCACTGTAAGGGCGCATATCTTCACCGACACTGACACGGATATCGGGCAATACGAATGTTTCATACCCAAGCAGCTTTGCTACATCACCCGCCTGCTTTGCCTCTTTGTCATCGGCACAAATAAGTAAAGGACGCTCAACGCCTGCTTCGAGATACTCGTAAATGTTGCTTTGGGTAATCATCTTCTTTCCTATGCTCTTTTGCGTAGGGTGTTGTGCCTTCACAACACCTTGTTATTTTTATATTTTGGTGTTGTCGGGGGACAACACCCTACTATTGTATTCTTTTCAAAAACGCTTCAACGGTATAGAATGACCCGAATACCAGATAGTGCTCCCTGGGATCAATATGCCCGTCAAACATACCATACACAAGTCCAACCTTTTCCAATGCAGCTTCAATCGCTTCGATCGTTGTCGCACGCTGCGACGCGATAGGGATGATCTCTACCCGTTTAATTTTCGGCTTCAAGATACGCAGCACTGCTTCATAGTCTTTGTCATCCAGCGAATTATAAATCAAAACTGTCTCAGGCTCCATCGATGTAACGATCGCTTTGGCAGCAAGCGGGTTATGTCCTACATCGATACGGATATTTTCATTCAGCGGATAGAAGCGTCCAAAGAGTTCCAGTGTCTTCAGATCATCGATACTGTATTTTATGTCCAAAATATCTAAAGCCCGCAACGCCACCTTCGCATTCTCCATAAGATAACCAGGCCATCCTTTCGCTTTGGCTATCTCATCCAACTGTATCATCTCCTGAACGCTGAACCCTGACCCCTGACCCCTAAAAAGCTCTGCTTTTTTCTCATCAGCAATCCGCTTCGCCACCTCAACTACCTCACTATAAGGCTGCGGTGCCAACAGCGCCCTCTTTTGGATACTGCGTATCTTCGTTGCTGCGATCTCTTCGATACTCTCACCCAAAAACGCCTGATGGTCAATACCTATGGGGGTAATGACACTCAGTGCTTTGTCACAGACATTGGTCGCATCAAACTCTCCGCCAAGCCCTGCTTCAAGTACCATAAGATCACATTTTTCAAACACAACCAATGCCAAGAGTGTAGTATATTCAAAATAGGAGAGTGCATCGGACATCGCTTTACCCAAAAGAGGAAAAAGCTTCCGGTGTGCCGCCTCCAGCACCGCATCGGAAACATCCTCACCATCCAACCAGATACGCTCATTGAATTTCAGGATATGTGGAGAGGAGTAGTGTCCAACTGAAAATGGACACTTCTCATCCTCCATCTTCCATCTTCCATCTTCCATCCCTTGCCGCCAGGCAAGGTACGCCATCATTCTTCCTGTGGAACCTTTGCCATTCGTTCCGACAATATGTACGGTTTGGGGGTGATTGATATGTGGTTTGAGCATGGCATATGCCCGGTGTACCCGCTCATGGTCAATCTCTTTGTAGTAAAGAGGTTTTTGCTCCAAAAAAGATGCTAACAGCGTCATCGGTGCTTCATTCTTCATCGCCGGCAAGCATTCCTTTTGCACTCGCATACGCCATAAATTCGTCAAGCGCTTTTTCAAGCCCTTTTTTAATCGCTTCGATACGCAAGGCTGAAGAGGTCAGTGAACTTTCTTGAATATCCGCTTCATATACAGTCGATATTGTTTTGACAATCTGCCCTTTTGGGGTGATCATGCGAAAATGTACACGGACATTGGTACGGTAGCGTGTTACATACCCATTGGTATAACTTAGCGGTGTAAAACTGCTGCCTGCATAGGTAATGTATATCTGCGTATTTGCCGCTTCTTTGGAAGTAACATGACCTTTAAACCGGGTATAGACAATACGATTCATCTCATCTTTGACATAAGGCGCATTTTCCGGCTCTGCACGGTCAACATTCACTTCGACATACACCGAATCGCCAAAAAGCTGCTTGACCGCATGGGCAGACGGTTTGTAACCGCAAGCGGTTAATAACAGCAGAGCTGCTATTAAAGTGAATAGTGAATAGTGAATAGTGAATAGTTTTGGTTTGTTTTCCATAATCATGCCGATATTCCTTTTCTTCTATAAAAGCATTGTTTACAATGCATTCGTTCACTACACCTTTCTACCTTACTACCTACTCACTCAAGCAGGCTTGACAGCCAAGTTGACCAGCTTGTTAGGTACTACGATCTCTTTAACGATTTGCATACCCTGCAGCCATTTTTCACCAGCTTCTTTTGCCAGTGCGAGGATCTCCTCTTGCGTTGCAGAAGGGTCAACTTCTATCTCGGTACGCTTTTTGCCGCCGATCATAACAACATAGAGAATGCTGTCCTGTACAAATACTTCCTCTTTAATTTCAAGCCTGCCGCCGAAGTTTTCTCTTGCAAAGAGTGTTTCGCTAAGCTCAGTTGCCACATGCGGAATAATAGGCTCAAGGAGGTTCAGCATAATATACATCCCCTCTGTCCACACATCGCCGTTATCCTGCTTGTCCAAAGCATTAAGTGCTTCCATACAGGCAGCAATAAGGGTGTTAAAGGCAAAACTTTTCTCGTACACTTCTGTAGACTTTTGCAATGCCTCGTAAACCTTCACGCGCGCCAGCTTGCTCTCTTTGCTCAAACCACTGTGGTCAATGTCAGGAAGCGTGTTTCCAGTCACTTTCGACTTTCTGTCATACAGCTTTTTGATAAACCTGAACGCACCGTCCACTGCGGAGTCATTCCATTCAAGCTCTTTTTGCGGCGGTGCGGCAAAGAGGATAAACAGACGCGCCGTATCGGCGCCGTATTTGTTAACCAAAGCATCAGGATCAACCGTATTGCCTTTGGACTTGGACATTTTGGCACCGTCTTTGAGCACCATCCCCTGTGTCAACAGTCTCTGGAACGGCTCATCGATGTCGTGGTATCCAAGATCGCGCAGCACTTTGGTAAAGAAACGTGCATAGAGCAGGTGCAAGATCGCATGTTCTATCCCGCCAATATACTGATCGACCCCCAGCCAGTAGTCTGCATCGGCTTTGTCTATGCCGACCTCTTCCCACTTTTTGGGATTGGTTGCATAACGGAACTGATACCAGCTTGACTGCACGAAGGTATCGAGCGTATCGGTCTCGCGCAGGGCATCTTTGCCACACTTGGGACAGTTGCAGTGTTTCCATGTCGGATGATTCTCCAGCGGGTTGCCTTCACCGGTGATCTCCACATCATCAGGGAGTGCCACAGGCAGGTTCTCAAACTTCTCAGGCACCAGACCGCAATCTTGGCAATGTACAAACGGGATCGGCGCACCCCAGTAGCGCTGACGGCTCACACCCCAGTTGCGCAGTTTGTAGTTGGTCGTTCCCTTGCCTTTGCCCTCTTCTTCCATATAGTTGATAATAGCAATTTTTGCCTCTTCGTTCTCTACACAGCTGAAACGGCCGCTGTCAATGAGGGTACCGTTTCCGGTATAGGGCAGCGCTTCGCCACCCTCAATAACACGCTTGATCGGCAGGTTGTATTTGGTAGCGAACTCAAAGTCACGCTCATCATGTGCCGGTACCGCCATAACTGCCCCACCGCCGTAGCTTGCCAGTACAAAGTTGGCAGCCCAGACAGGGATCTGTTCGCCTGTAAGCGGATGGATGACACTGATACCCAGAGGATACCCCTCTTTATCCTGCTTGGCACGCTCCACTTCACTCATATTGGCAATGGCTTTAATCTTCTGAGCCACCTCATCTTCAAGCAGGTTGTGTTCAACAAGGTACTTGGTAATAGGGTGTTCAGGTGCCAATGCCGAGTAGGTAACACCGTAGATCGTATCAGGACGCGTGGTAAAGACTTCATAGCGGTCAAACTTGCCGCCAAGCTTCGCTTTACTCTCTTCGGTCAGTTCAAAGTCAAACGCCAACCCCTGCGACTTCCCTATCCAGTTACGCTGCATCGTAATGACCTGAGAAGGCCATTTGTCCTCCAGTTGCGATAGATCTTCCAGCAGCTCATCGGCATAGCGGATAATATCCAAATAGTAACCGGGCATCTCCTTGAGCTCCACCGGGTTGTCACAACGCCAGCAGCACCCCTCTTCGACCTGCTCGTTGGCAAGCACTGTATGGCAGCTCTCACACCAGTTGACTGTCGTGCTCTCACGGTAAAGCAACCCCTTTTCAAACATCTCGATGATAAACTTCTGCTCATGCTTGGTATAGAGCGGATCACAGGTAGCAAATTCCCGTGTTTTGGAGAACGAAAGCCCCAGTGTATTCAGTTCTTTTCGCATATAGTCGATGTTGCTGTAGGTCCACTCTTTGGGGTGCCTTCCATGCTTGATCGCCGCATTCTCAGCAGGCATTCCAAACGCATCCCAGCCGATGGGATGCAGTACATTGTAGTCCTGTTTTCTGTAGTAGCGTGCCAGCGCGTCACCGATGGCGTAGTTGCGCACATGCCCCATATGCAGACGGCCGCTTGGGAACGGGAACATACTCAAAATATATTTTTTCTTCTGTGTCAGGGAGTCACTCGGCTCAAATGCCTGCTCTTCTTCCCACTGCTGCTGCCACTTGGCTTCAATCTCTTTTGGATTGTAACTCATTGCTTCTCACTTATACGATAATAATTTGGTAGATTATAGCGAAGATGGGGTTAGAGATGCGTATGTATAACCGTCATTCCTGATCTGACCATATCATTACCACGATGGGAATAGACATAAAAATCAATCATTTTCTTATAACTATTACAGTAATATAAGCTCATCTAATTCAGAAGGATGAAGAGATGGCCATACGTTTTTTATTACCTTTGGCAATACTCTTTTTTTCATTTTTTCTACCAGGCTGTGCAGTCTACGAACCTCTAAAAAATGAAATGCTTTCCAAAGAGATATCTTTTCCTCTGCCATCTCATGCAATACAATGGTGGAAACAGTTTCATGATCCTGAACTCAACCGGGCTATAGAGGTAGCCCTACAAAACAATTTAGATCTTCTGAGTGCCAAAAGTACTATTTTACAAACCGAATATACTCTTATGAACTCACGTACTTCTTTTTACCCTGCAGTTGATCTCTCTTTAGGTGCATCACATTCTATAGACCATACTTCAAAAAATATTTCCCATAGTAATGACACCTCTCTTTCTCTACAGTCAAGTTATGAACTTGACTTTTGGGGTCATATCAACACATTGAGCAATGCGGCCCTTCATAATTATAAAGCAAAGCAGTTCGATTACCAGACAATGTATATTACACTAAGTAGTGATTTTGTAACTGCCTGGTATACACTTTCATATCTTGAAGAGAGCAAGACACTTTTAAAAGAGAGACTTAAACTTGCCGAAGATGAAGTCTTTTTACTTAAAAAACGTTATCTTTTTCAAAAAGCAAAGCAAGTAGATATTCTCTCTCAACAAAGTGAAATAAAACAAATAGAATCAGAGCTGCTTTCATTGGAATACCAAATACACAGTTATAAAAATATCTTGAATCTTTTCATGGGTGAAAAGTATAAAACTTTTTCATTTAAACCCATTAAAAAGCTACCCAAAAAACTCCCAAAAACAGCTTTAAAAATCCCTGCGAAAGTACTCTTTAAAAGACCCGATATTCGTGCAGCATATGAAGCGCTTAAAACAGAAGATTCTTTTAGTGCGGCAGCAGTAACCGCACAATATCCACGGTTTTCCATCAGCAGTTCTTTTAAAAACTCAGAACTTAGTAAACTTTTTGACGAGTGGTATCTCTCTTTAATCAGCTCATTTTTTACTCCTCTTTTCGATGCAGGAAAATTAGAAAATGATGCCAATCTTGCCATAGAAAAACGCAATGCTTCACTTCTACAGTTCAAAAAAGCACTTCTTAAATCTTCTTTTGAGGTCAGTGATGCACTCAAAGCACTTCAAACACAAAAACAGCTCTATGGTATTATTAAAGAGCAACTTAAGATAGATCAGAAAAAAGAGTATGCCTATCATATGAGTTATCTGCATGGTACAGAAGATTTTAAACGTTATCTTGATGCAAAATCAGCCTTAAGAGCCACAAAAGAGCGAGAGATCTCTGTACGCCTTGAGTTGATAAAAGCCTATATCACACTTTCCAGAGTCACTGCATCAGGATGGTCAACAGTTCAACAGGAGGAGAAAAAGTGAATCATACAGAAAAGAAGAATACCTCAGATATACTACCCTCTATACTGCTTACACTCTTTGTTGTCTCTATTGCACTCTATTTCTCTTACAGCTGGTTGAATAATAAACCGAAAGCACATAAACACAGCCCTAACGGAAAAGTTCAGAACAGAACCACACTGGTAGAGGTCATATCTCCGAAACCTTTAGAGGTATCTGTCCGCATTAAAAGTTATGGAACAGTGATCCCTTACCGTTCTCAGACACTTGCTTCTCGTGTCTCCTCCCAGGTGATTACACTTTCTGAAGACCTTATTCCCGGGAGTATCGTTAAAAAGGGAGAACTCCTTGTTGCTCTTGATCCTACAGATTATGAACTTATATTAAAAGAGAGGGAGGCAAGTGTTACCAATGCCAAACTAACACTTCAAACAGAACTTGAAAACCAAAAAAGTGCCCAATATGATTTTTCTATTTTTAAACAAAATGTTACACCGGAACAAAAGGAGTACCTGTTACGCTATCCGCATATCAAAGCTGCCAAAGCAAATCTAAAAGCACAAGAGGCTGCTTATGAAAAAGCAAAGAGTGATCTACAAAGATGTAAAGTCTATGCTCCTTTTGATGCCGTTGTCCTGGATGTGGAAGTTGCTACCGGAGATATGGTAAGCAGTTCAAAAACTTTGGCAACTTTGGCAAAAGCTGAAGCCTTCTGGATCAAAGTTGCACTCTCCCCTGCAAAGCTAAAGGGGATTGACATACCAAACTACAATGCAAAAAACGGTTCAAATGCAGTTATCCGTCATGATTTCTGGGATCAGGATACTCCTTCTTTGGCGGGTGAAGTACAAAGTATAGAAAAAGTACTGGATGAAAACAGCAAAATGGCATACCTGCTCATCCGAGTGAATGATCCACTACACCTTTCAAGCCATAAAAAACATCAAAAACCACTACTTTTAAATGGCTTTGTCTCTATTGACATTGAAGGGAAAAAAATACATGATGTCTTGAAAGTTCCACTCAGTGCTCTTCATCATAACGATACAGTATGGATACTGCAGGAAAACCATACACTACACATACAAAAAGTAACAAAAATTTGGCAGGATGAAAAATATGTTTATCTTCCTGCCAAGATACTTAAAGCCAACGAATCTCTTATTACGACACTCCTTGAGACACCGATAGAGGGAATGCCTTTACGTACACAGAAAAAAGTTGACAGCAAAACACCCGTATCACTCAAAAAAGAGTGGCACAAAAGAGATAAAAAATGAAACAAATAGAACGCTTTGAGGGTGGTCCTATTGCATGGATGGCTGCACATAAGGTTGCAGCCAATCTTCTCATGATTGTTGCACTTATCGGGGGGCTTCTCATGATGAACCATCTGCGACAAGAGGTCTACCCCGATTTTGAACACGACATCGTCCGTGTAAGTGTTGCCTACCCCGGAGCCAGTCCGGAGGAGATAGAAAATGGGGTAATCAGACCTATAGAGGAAGCAACAAGAGGTATATCAGGGATAAAAAAGATCACATCCCAGGCAAAAGAAGGCAGTGGAAATGTAAATGTAGAAGCATATAAGGGGTATGATCTTGAACTGCTTCAGAGTGATCTTCAAAATGCAATCAACCGTATCCGTACCTTTCCTTCCGATATTGAACGTCCAAAAGTGACCTTAAGGAACTATGAAAGACAGACCATGACCCTGGTACTTTACGGGGATATTGACAGAATAGGCCTTTATAGGCTTGCCAACAGATTCAAACATCGCTTACTCCAACATAAAGAGATCTCACAAGTCGATCTTTATGGCGTATCTCCACTTCAATACAGTATTGAGATCGATCAGGCCATGCTTCAAAAATACCATATTTCCCTTGAAGATGTTGCACAACGTATCAATACGGACTCCTTGGATCTTCCTGCCGGAAGCATCAAAACATCCAATCAGGAGATACTGGTAAAACTCAATCAAAGAAGAGAGTCTCTTGAATATTTTAGAAAAGTCCCTATTATTACAACATCTACAGGAAGTGTTATCAGACTTGAAGATATTGCAAAGATACGTAAAAATTTTGAAGATGAAAACTATTTTGCTCTTTTTAACGGAAAACCTGCACTGCGCATCGCCATTCGTAATCCACAAGAGACATCACCCATCACCATCTCACATATCGTTACACAAGCCATAGAAGCATACAATCAAGAACTTCCCCCGTCTGTACATTTACAAATTCTCACCAATCAGGCAGAAGTATTTGAAGAGAGAGTGAAACTGCTTCTAAAAAACAGTGCCATAGGACTCTTGATCGTACTTGTAGCACTCTCTCTTTTTCTGGAGATACGGCTTGCTTTTTGGATCATGATGGGTATACCTATCTCATTTATGGGAGCATTTTTTCTTTTCCCGTTTATGGATGTCTCCATCAGTATGGTGTCGCTCTTTGCTTTTATTATTGCTTTGGGTATTGTTGTAGATGATGCCATTGTCGTAGGAGAGAATATTTACCACTACAGAGAAAGGGGGTACTCTCCCCTCTCTGCGGCGATCAAAGGGACAAAGGAGATGGCTGTTCCTGTCTCTTTTGCTATTTTGACCAATATCGTTGCTTTTATGCCTATCTACTTCATTCCTGGCACCACAGGAAAGATATTTCAAGTGATTCCTGTAGTAGTGATCACTATTTTTATTGTTTCATGGATAGAGTCTCTCTTTATTCTCCCTTCACATCTGGCAAATGTTAAAAAAGGGGTAAAAAACCCTCTTTTACAAAAAGTACACCAGTATCAGCAAAAGTTCAGTCGAGGTTTTAGAGCATGGGTACGTTTTCGTTTTGGTCCATTTTTAACCTTTTCACTCAAGCATCGCTATGCACTTGTTTTAATATCTCTCTCCCTGTTGATCCTGACGATTAGTTATGCAATGAGTGGGAGAATGGGGATGCAGATCTTTCCACGCACCCCCTCTGACTATGCTCAGGCTATGATCAAGATGCCATTTGGTACACCCGCAGAGGTAACCAAGAGAATGGTTCAAAAAATCGTCGATGCTGCCTATAGCGTAGAGAAGGAAAAAGGGCTGGATAGCTACATTAAAGGTATCTATGCCCGTTTAGGGAGGGAAGGCACACATGAAGGGCTCATACGTATCTATCTTCCTCCAGCATCCATACGTGAAGAGCTTCTCTCCAATGCGGATTTTGTAGAAGCATGGCGTAAAAAAACAGGAGAGATCCCCGGGGCAGAACTGTTACGCTTCTCTGCGTATGCAGCAGGACCCGGTCATGGTTCGGCAATTTCACTTGAGATCAGTCATGATCGATTGGAAGTCCTTAAACAGGTCAGTGCGCTTATTGCCAAAGAGTTGCACAAATATCCAAGACTTTATGATATCACCGATGGTTTTGAAGAGGGAAAAGCACAAATAAATTTTACGCTCAAACCTGCTGCCTACGCACTTGGGTTTGACGCCAAAAGTATTGCCAGAGAGGTAAGGGCAGCATTTTATGGCGCTGAATCTCAGCGAATTCTGGTTGAGAATGATGAGGTTAAGGTAATGGTCAAACTACCAAAGATTCAAAGAGAGTCACTTCAGACACTCTATGAGTTGCGTCTCTTCACCAAAGAGAATAAAGAGGTTTCTCTTTTAGATCTTGTAGAATTGAAATGGGGGCATGCCTATACGGAGATTACAAGAGTCAATAGCAGACGCGTTATACAGGTTGAAGCCAATATCCGACCAAGAAGTAAAGCCTTGGAGATCATGAACGATCTCCAATCCTCTTTTTTGCCACAGCTGCAAAAACAGTTCCCTGGTCTTAGCTACAGTTTTGAAGGAGACCAGACAGAAATAAGAGATAGCTTCGGCACACTCAAAACCACCTTTATTATGGCAATATTTGCTATCTATGCACTGCTTGCCATCCCCTTTAGAAGCTATATGCAACCGCTTATTGTCATGGCCGGTATTCCTTTTGGGATCATTGGTGCACTGATTGGGCATCTCATTATGGGCTATAGTCTGAGTGTGGTCAGTATGTTCGGTATTGTCGCCCTTAGTGGTATTGTTGTCAATGATGCACTGATTCTTGTGGATTTTGCCAATCGGTACAAGAGAAGAAAAGGTACCCAAACCATAAAAATAGTACGTGAAGCAGCAATACAGCGTTTTCGTCCCATTCTACTTACTACTATTACTACCTTTGGAGGATTGATCCCTATGATATTCGAAACATCCAAGCAGGCTGTATTTTTGATACCTATGGCGATCTCACTTGGATTTGGAGTACTTTTTGCAACATTTGTCACACTGCTGATTATACCTGCACTCTATATGATAGTAGAAGATATTACTCACCTATCAAATAACCAAAATGTTTGATGGGTGAGTAATAAAGGAATTTACGCTTCCGACTCTTTGGAATCTGTACAAGCTTCATCTTTTTTATATTCTTCTCTTATACCAGACAGTAGATAGGACAGTATTACCTCTCTTTCCCGCGAAACAGTGCTACATGATTTGTTTTGTAGAACATAGAGAGTTTCATACCGCAAACAACACAGGAAGAAGCATTTTTTCCCTTCTGTAACAGGATCGCTTTGTTTGGTTTGAGACTTTGAAAAAGTGTACCGCCATGCATACTGTGTCTACCATGAGAACGCTCTACCCGTCCATAGGTATCGAGTATGTAACTTCTATAACTGTTGACACCTATAAAAAAGAAGATCAGAAGTCCGGCAAACGGGTAAGCAAGTAATTTTCTTGTTTTACTTGCTTCAATATATGCCA
>JALWHT010000108.1 GCA_026983515.1 Sulfurovum sp. | reverse complement strand
CTCATAATAAATCCGTATTTTCATAACTGTCCACTTTTTGTGTGATTATAGTCAAGATAAACTTCAAAATATCTCTTATTGATTTCAGTCATGAGAATTTTTTGACAGCATTATTCAAAATTCTCTATATTTAACCTTTTCTTATTTAAATTAATTATAAAATAAAGATATGAACTCACAGCGATTTTATCTTTTTTTGCAAAAACAGATCCTTTTGATGATCGGGCTTTCAATGGTTCCGGGACTTGCATACATTCTGCTTGGCTGGATGTACGGTGTGGCGGAACCGGCTTTAATATGGTATGCGATGATGACAGCGGTCTCCCTTTTTGGCTGGAAGCTCTACCATGATTTCAAGCCTGACTTGATGGATGAAGAGAGTCTGGAAATATGGTATAACAGACTTTCACTGTTTTACTATCTTATTTTTATACTTTGGACAGTGATATTCCTTTTCTATTGTACGGAAACCAAATACAATTTGCACTATATTGCTATCTTCACACAAATAGGTGCGTCGGTAGTCGCTTCGATACTACTGGTTTCTGACAAGCGGCTTTTTTTGCCGGTATTACTGTTTATGATGATTCCTCTGATTATCTATTTCTCACTGATTGGGGAGTTGTACGGGTATGTATTGTCTGTCTTTTCTACCATTTTTCTGGGGATTTTACTTTATTCGTCAGAAAACAGTTACCGTCTTATTCAGAAGAATTACCATCAGGCACAGCATGATGCACTGACAGGGCTTTATAATCGACGTTTTTTTGTTGAATATATGGAGCGCCTTATTGCACGTCTTCAGGTTTCAAACAAGTTTGTTTACATTCTGTTGATCGACCTCGATCATTTTAAAACCATCAATGATACGCTCGGACACGATATTGGTGACAAGGTACTCCAGGAGGTTGCCGAGCGTATCAGACGTTATTGCGGTCATAAATATACAATTGCAAGGCTTGGTGGTGATGAATTTGTTATTGTAAGTCAGGAGTATGAGAGTACAGAGGACTGTCAATCTCTGGCTTTCAACTTTTCCGAAACGCTGCTGCAGCTGATCAAGGCACCATATCTCATAGATGATCATCATCTCTATCTGAGTGCCAGTATCGGTATCAATGGTGTGGGAAAACGGGCTATGGATGCACAGCATTTTATTAAAGAAGCCGATATAGCGATGTATGAAGCCAAAGCGCAGGGGCGTGACGGTATTATTCTCTTTAATGATGAACTTTCAAAAAGGGTGGAGCACCATCTTGAGATTGAGCGCAGACTCTATTTTGCATTGGAGCATAATGAGATCGAATTGCGGTACCAGCCGCAGGTAAATAAACATCAGGAAGTTGTGGGATGTGAAGTTTTGGTACGGTGGAACAATCCTGAGTACGGTTTTGTGTCTCCTTCCGAGTTTATCCATATTGCAGAAAAGACAGGACTGATTATTGAACTTGGAAATTATATCCTTGAAGAAGCATTCAAAACCCTTAGGGAATGGAATGCCCGAGGTATCAAACTCAAGCAGTTTTCCATTAACATCTCTGTACGTCAATTCTTCCATACCTCTTTTGGCAAAGAGATTGAAACCCTTATCAAGACCTTTTTGACACAGGAGATGATTTCACAGATTGTTTTTGAAGTAACAGAAACGATCCTTATTGAGGATATTGAACGGATCATTCAGACTATGAAGCGTCTTAAAACAATGGGAATTAGATTTTCTATGGATGATTTTGGTACAGGGTACTCTTCACTCAGTTCTCTACGTGAAATGCCAATCGATGAACTTAAAATTGACCGCTCTTTTGTCAGCCGTCTTGGCAGACATGCAGCAGATGAGCAGATGGTCAAGACCATTTTAACAATGGCAAATATCTTTGGTCTTTCTACTGTTTCCGAAGGTGTAGAAACTGAAGAGCAATTCCAGTTTCTTTTGAAAAACGGTTCTGATATGTTCCAAGGGTACTATTTTGCCCGGCCGCTGGACAAGGAACAGTTCGAGACATTTTATACGGAAAGCAAGCGGAAAGTAAAGAGCATCAAAAATATTGCCTATGAAATTTAGAAACCGCTATTTTAACGACTGGGCAATTTTGTAAATGGCCATGCCGTAGTTGCTGCTGGCGTTGTAGGCTGTCAGCACACGGAAATTGGGCGCACCCAGCCAGAGTTCATCGTGCGTACGGTTGTGCAGTTTGATGAGTGATGCAGTATTGTAAGGATAGACGCTTTTGGGTTTGATACCGTGTTTGGCAAGTGTTGTGAGAGAATAGCGTGTTTTATAGCCGGTTCTAAGTCCTTTCAGCCGTTTATAGGGATAGCTCGCTTGTACGGCAACGGTTTTACCACGCTTCCACCCCTTGTGGTGCATAAATTTGGCAATGGAGCCGATGCAGTCTTCAATGTCCCAGATGCTTGCACCGTCTCCGTCGAAATCGAAACTGAATTTTCTGGCAACCGAGGGAACCTGCTGTACACAGCCCATTGCTCCGGCGAAGGAGCCTTCCAGTTCGGTGATGTCATAGTGACGTTCTCTAGCAAAAAGAAAAAGGGCTTCAAACTGTTGCGAAAAGAAGCGCTGCATGCGGTTTTTGTGAAAAGCAAGGGTGGCAAGGGCATCGAGGATGTTGTAGTCACCTGTGTAGTTGCCAAAGTGGCTCTCTACGCCGATGAAGCCGACAATGTATTCGGGGTCTACATTGTATCGGCTGGCCGCCTTTCGCAGGGTTTTGGCGTGTTTACGTGCAAAGGCTCTGGCTTCTTTGTAGGTTTCCCCGTTGACCACATGGAGCTTGAATCGCTCCCAGCTTCCTACAGTCGAGTTCTTTTTGAACTTTCCGGTGTAGCGCGCAAGGGTGTCACGGTCGAGTTTCGCTTCTTTGAGTACCGCCGTAACATAACTTCTGGAGAAGTGGTGTCTGCTGACCATCTTGTCGATGAAGTACTGTACATTTTTTTTTGCAAGATAGTCATAGGGGACAGGCGGCCTGTCATTGTTTGCAAGCAGTATCAGGGGAAGCAGCAGTAGCAGTAAAAAACGCATCTTATTCCTTTCTCTCAAGTGTCAACAGGGCGTCACGGTAGATGGGTTCATCGATAAAAATGCCGTAGCGTTCGTCCATAAATCCGTTGTTACCCTGTGAGGCCTCTACTTCAAACCGTGCTTTAATGTATTCTGCACGGGCAAGAGCCTCGCTGCTTACATCAAAGACTTCGTTGGCAATGGACACCTGTTTGGGACCCATGCAGGCTTTACTCTCAAAGCCCATTGCTTTTTCTCTTTCACACCATGCCCTAAACATCTTGGTGTCGTTGTATTCCTGAAACATAAAGGAGATAGGGTGGATGCCGGCTGTCCTGGCATCGACAAGAAATTTGGAGAGAATGTAGTCAATAGTGGGGTTACCCGGCTGTACGACGGACTGTGGCAGTCGCAGGGAGGCCAGCAGGTCGAGTATGCCAAGGTTTGCAACGGTAAGCCTCTCGTCGATGCGTAACGTTGCCAGCGAAGCGAACGCCTCTTTGGTCTCGAGAGAGATATGCAGCTCTTTTTCCGGAGAAAGCAGTGTCAGGGCACGTGCAATGTCATACTGGTTTTTTACCTTGGCGACACGCACCGCATCGAAATCAAAATCATTCAAAAAAGTTATCTCTTCTTCGCCCCCTTCATTCAGCGGATTGATGCGTACGATGATACAGCTGTTGCTTGCTTCAAGATGGGAGAGAAAAAGTGCAATGTTGTGCAGTGCCTCTTTTTTACGGCTGGGTGCAATGGCATCTTCAAGGTTGAGGGTGATCATATCTGCTTCACTCTCGTCTATGCGGTTGAGATGTTTAAGGTTGAGTGGATTAAGCATCATATTGGAGCGGCGGCGTTGGTGTGGGCAAGGTGCCTTTTTGTCATTACCGAATGCGGTTGGCAGCTGCTCAAGGTTTTCAAAAATCATACCGATATCATAGCGAAAAAAACGGTAATTTGAGTATAATACCCCACTAAAGATTCAGGAAAATAAATGAAGCGACTTATACTGCTGCTACTGATGTTAAGCTCCATACTGTCTGCCCGATCAACAATGATAGCCACACAGGCGTGTGGACTTTTTAATAACCTCAAACACACAAAAAACAACAATCATCTTGTATTGAAACCGGGCAGCAGGTATGAAGTGCTGCATCACCATAAAGGGCAGTATCTGCTTAAACTTTCCGATGCAAATCCCGCACAGCGCTGGGTTGATGAAGATTGTCTGTCTATGAGTAAAATATCGCAAGCTGTAGAGGATAAAAAACTTTCGCAAAAGAATCTTCTGGCACTCAGCTGGCATAACGCTTTTTGTGAAACGCATCGCTACAAAAAAGAGTGCAAAAATCTGCGTAACAGCGGCAACTTTACACTGCACGGCCTCTGGCCGCAGCCGAGGGGAAAGGTTTACTGCGGTGTTCCCAAGCGCTACGTTATTGCCGACAGGGAGGGAAGATGGCAGCAGCTTCCTGAACCAAAACTTTCTTCTGAAACACGCACCAGACTGCTGGAGGTAATGCCGGGAGCGGCTTCCAACCTTCACCGTCATGAATGGATCAAGCATGGAACCTGTTATGGAGCGGATGCGGAAACATATTTTATGCATGCTATCAGTCTTGTACAAGAGGTACGGAAGAGTACGGTTGCGACACTTTTTCAGAAAAATGCCGGAAAACGTTTACGTATTGAACAAGTACGCAAAGTTTTTGAGAAAAGCTTTGGAAAAGGAAGTGGCAGCCGTGTTGAGTTACGTTGTAAAAGAGGGCTGATCACTGAAGTGTGGCTGCATCTTGGCAGAAGTGACAGTACACTCGCACGTGCACTTTTGGAGGGTGGTACGGTTAACAGTCGCTGCCGTTACGGTATCGTAGACAGGGCAGGGTATGGCAGATAAACACAATGTGCTTGAAGCTCTCAAACACAGTAATGTTTTTCTTACCGGTGGTGCGGGGACGGGGAAGAGTTACATTACCAATGAGGTGATTGCCGACTACCGGAAGCGTGGTAAACAGGTGGTATCGCTTGGTTCAACAGGAGTGAGTGCAGTCAACATTGGCGGTTTTACGGTACACAGCTTTTTTGTTTTTGGCATTGCTTCAAACTTTGAGGAGTTGGCACAGCAGGATAAGAGGGCTAAAAAACGTCTGGCCGATCTAAAAAAGGTGCTCAAGGCAACCGACCTCATTATCATCGACGAAATCTCTATGGTCAGTGCCGACCTGCTCGATATGATCGCCTACCGTTTGAATGCCTACGGTTACCTTGGCAAAATTCTGTTTGTTGGAGATTTCTTTCAGCTTCCGCCCGTGCAGCAGGGACGGGTCGGAGGGGATATTTTCGGTGAGAAGCTCTACGCCTTCGAGTCGCTGGCGTGGGAGCGGTTTGATCTGACTGTCATCGAGCTGACGCAGATGAAACGGACGCACGATGCGGAGTTTACGCACATCCTCTCCAAGGTACGCATGGGCATTTGTGACGAAGAGGTCAGTGCCTATATGCACCGGCTATGGAACAATGAATCGCTTGACCCAGACCCGACCTATCTTTTTGGGCGTAACACGGAAGTGGAGCGTACCAACCGTGCCAGACTTAATGAACTTGATACCGAAGAGACGATTCTTTTTGCCAATCTGGAGAAGTTTGGCAATGTACATGAAAAGAAGCTGGAAGGATGGAAGAAACTGTTGCCCATTTCAGAACAGCTTACCCTCAAAATGGGTGTGCCTGTACTTTTCACAGTTAACAAGTGGGGCAAGTTCGTCAACGGTGAGAGGGGTGTGCTGCATGCAATCGAGGAGGATCATCTCATCGTTGAAAAAGAACATGAATTTGTCCGTGTCGAGCGGCACGATTTCGATCTGCTTGACATGGTCGTACACGAAGACGGTCATGTCGAACAGGTTTCTCTTGCGACACTTTCACAGTTTCCGCTCAAGCTTGCCTATGCGGTGACCATTCACAAAAGTCAGGGGATGAGTATTGACAACCTCGTTTGCAATGTGGACAATATTTTCGCTCCAAGCCAGTTCTATGTTGCCATTTCACGCGCCATCGACCCCAAACGTCTCAAGATAGACTTTGGGCGCGGCAATTTGGTACATTACCTGCAGCGAGTCATCCATGTTGATGAGCGGGTTGTGGGGTATTATAGGAATTTGGTTTCTGATTAGACTATAACAGTAAAGCAGACCCCACCATCTTTATTTTCATGAAGCAGTTTGCCTCCACAGTTTGTTTCAATAATGATCTTGCTCATATAAAGCCCCAGACCTGTACCGTCTTTTTGCATTTTTGTTGAAAAATAAGGGTCATATATTTTGTCCATAATAGTATCATCGATTCCTCCTGCATTATCACATACGCGGATGGTTCTGCCATCGATCAAAATGGTGATGCGGGGATTTTCAATATGATTGTCAATTAATGCATCTTCGGCGTTTTTGATGAGGTTTAGGATCACTTGCATCAGTTCATTCTCGAAATTTTCAAAGCTTATAACCTCTTTTACCTCTACCTGAAGGTCAATATTTTTGTTTATCAGTGAGCTTTCAATGATGTTGATGACACGCTGAGTAATTGTCTTGAAATCAGTATGGACTTTTGTTTTGTTTGGTTTGAAAAAATTTCTAAAGTCCTCAATGGTTGTAGATAGGTGCTGTGTAAATCCCGTAATCTTTTTTGATAGTGAGGCAATGGCTTCCCTATTACATTCAGGTTGTCGTGTGTTGAGGTAGATTGTACCGCTGGTAGCACTGATAGCAGTAAGCGGCTGTCTCCATTGATGGGCGATCATACTCAGCATCTCTCCCATCTGTGCAAGCCTGCTCTGCTGTGCCATCATCGCCTCAGTTTCCATACGTTTGCGTTTCTCTTCATCAAACTGCTGTGCCAGCTTTTCCTGTTCCGTGATGTCTATTCTTGTAGAGATATAGCTTGTAATATTGCCTTTTTGGTCAAAGAATGGCTCAATATGGGCATAAACCCAGTAGTAGTCTCCATCTTTAGTAAGATTTTTAATTTTCCCACTCCAGCTTTGACCTTTTTTTAATTTTGACCACATTTCCCTAAAGACATTTCGTGGGGTTTCGGGGTGGCGGACGATGTTGTGTGGTTTTCCAATGAGTTCTTCACGAGTGTAACCGGAGATATCACAGAATGCCTGACTGACATCAATGATATTCCCTTTCCGGTCAGTCATAGAGCTGATAACATATTTTTGGCTGATGAGATGTTTGAGTTTCTCCTCTTTGATCATGATTGTAAAGATATAAATGGCTCCGGCAACGACAAGTAGAGTCAAAATACTTAAAAAAAGTATCAGGTTAAATCTTTTCTCTGCCTCATGGTAGAGTGTAACGATGGATGCTTCTAAGTCCATTTGTATTTGGGTACCGATATGATTGATCCGGTTGATCATTGTGGTCATGATATGGAACCACGTTTTTGGGTCTGTATGAAGGCTGTGGTCATGTTGGAATATTTCTTTTTCGATCATATCTATTTTTAGCGCATCTGTAGATCGTATTAGGGTTTTATAGCGTATGATCACATCTATGTCGGCATATTGCAAAAAAAGATCCTCATGCTCTTTTGCAACGGCTATATTTTGGGCGAAGTGTTTCAATATTGCAGGAGAGGGATTTGGCTTCCCAATGATAAGCAAGCCATTTGCACGCTCTTGTCCTCTATATTCTGTCAGATAGAGCAGGTTGGTATAGGAAAGTATCTTTTTGGTGATTTTTGGTTGGTAAAAGTCATTGGAAATGACAGTTATACCATGGAGTATTTTTCGATTAATTTGGCTGTATCGTTTAAAAGCATCTGTTGTGGTTGTAGTATGGTTGTCGATATTTTTGCGTATGGATTCAAGTGAATGGGTACCGGCAATGGTTTTTGAAAATCCTTTTGTGTACTCTGAGGGGTGTGAGCGTATATAAGAGATAATCCGTTTATAGCTTTTGTCAGTATGCTTTCGCTGCTGGATAAGTTTTTCTTTGAATTTTCCACTGTCAAGGTATCCGATAGTCAAACCGCGCTCTTTTTGAATATCATATATCAAGGCAGCGACTTTTATCATAAAAAAAGTTTCTTTTTTCAAACGGCTGTAGTGTGAGAGCTTTTGAAAGTTTTCATAAATGGTTATGGAACTGAAAAAGATAATAATAAGAGAAAGTATTGTTAACGGGACGTAGAGTTTGGTGCGTAGTGATAGCTTGTGCATTTTTTTGATACTTTGTATGAGACTGTAAAATAATGTATGATTATATCATTTTTAAATGAAAAATATCAATCTGTATTATGAGTATAACACAAAGCAAGAGTGACCTGCTATTGTGTCACAACGTGGATACTGCCTGCCTGTGAGATATGCAAATGCCTGTTTTTGATGACCAGAAGATCACCGTCGAGTTCAAGCATGTTGTAGTCATTGTCAAGATCGATCGTCATTGATAAGGGTACTTCTCCGTAAAAACTGCCGAACTTTTTGACAAAACGCATCGGGGTGAAGATGAAAAAACGTGTGGAGCTCATCAGCATGAAAGGTGTCATGACAATATGTACAGGAAGAAGGAAGAGTATGGCAAGGATATATTTGGCAATGCCGTGTTTGAGCCAGCCGAAGCGGAAGGTTTCGGAGAGGAAAATGTGCTGCAGGTCTCCCATGTTGCCTGCAGAGAAGAGAAAAAGTTCCTCATTAAGTTTGAAAATATGGTGTTTTTGCGTAGGCGGTGTTGTGCCTGCGGCCAGCATATCGAGTACCCTGCCGATAGGGGGAGCTTTGTGAATCTTGGCAACGACATTGAAAGAGCCTGTAGGGTTGAGAATAAAAACCGGCTGTTTTTGGAGCGTATGCAGTTGTTTGAGTACACGCCTGATGGTACCGTCTCCGCCGTTGATGACAATATAATCGTAACGTTCAATATCATGGTGTGCGGTAAGCTCGGATGCCTCTATATTGTCGATGGTAAGTCCGTCATACTTTAGTGCTTTGCCGATAGATAAAATGTGCATCTGCCCCCCTTATCTTTATTGGCTATAATTATAGCCATGAAAATTGAAAGCGAAGCGGCGCTCGATGAACTTGTCATCTGCCATAAATGCCATACTGTACATAAAGAGATCCCCATTCAAGACGGTGCCAAGGCATGCTGTAGTGAATGTGGCAGTGTACTCTACCGTTACGACAGCAAATTGATCGATCATGGGCTGGCACTCAGTCTTACGGCACTGATCTTCTTTTTTGTGGCCAACCTTTTCCCGCTTGTCAAAATAGAGATATTAGGACATACGCAGTACATCACACTGACGAAAACCTTTTTGAGTCTTTTTCAAAATGGTTTTTACATTGTCGGAATGATGTGCCTGTTTCTGATATTTCTTTTTCCGCTGCTTATTATGCTGCTTTATTTTGTGATTTTTGCCATATTGAAATTTAAAGGGTCTCCCCGTCTTCTCAAGGAACTGCTTATATTGCTTTCGCATTTGAAGTCATGGAATATGAGTGAAATTTTTCTGGTTAGTATTTTTGTTGCACTGGTCAAACTGATAGGTTATGCGCAGATTCATATGGGTATTTCTTTCTGGGCACTGGCGGTCTTTGTTCTGCTTGACATCTATTTAAATCAGCATGTACATATTTCGGAGATCTGGATGATTAGAAGACGCTATTACGGCAAGGAAGGGACTCTTGATGGAAATCGATGAGAATAAGCTGTTGCGCTGTCCTGTCTGTGAAGCAGTCAATATTGACAAAGGAAAACACAACCGCTGCCGCCGGTGCGGGTCGCATATTTACAAACATCACCGTTTCAGAACGGAAAAAAGCTGGGCGTATCTCATTACGGCGATCATTGCCTATATTCCTGCCAATATCTATCCGATGCTGATTACCAAAAAGTTTGGTCATGTTGAGGAGAGTACGATTTTTGGAGGGGTTGTCTACCTTTGGGAACACGGCTCTTACCCTATTGCACTGATCATTCTCTTTGCCTCCATCATTATTCCCATTCTCAAATTTATTGTTTTGATTTATCTGTTAATTAGTGTAAAATACCCCATTGGGAAAGAGAAGAAGATTAGTAAACACAAGCTCTACTATCTGATGGAGATCATCGGTCCCTGGTCAATGATAGACGTTTTTGTTGTCGCGATCCTTGCGGCGCTTATTCATCTTGCGAACATACAGATCATTGCCGGTACGGCAGCTACAGCTTTTGCTTTATCGGTTTTTTTTACGCTGCTTGCCGCGCATGCGTTTGATACCCGTTTGATAAAAGCATATAAATAATACAAGGAAGAAGCACTTATATGGGAACACACATACCTGAAGTGGAAGAGTCTACGAAGTTCAACTTTTTTACCTCTATTTGGATCGTACCACTGATAGCACTGGTGATTGCTGGATGGCTTGCCTACCAGTATTATGAACAGCGTGGACCTGAAATACGCATTATTTTTGAAAAGAATGAAGGCCTGGTTGCAGGACAAAGCCAGATCAAGTACCGTAATGTGCCGGTAGGAAAGGTTACGGATGTGCGGCTTGAACAAGATGGTGAAGGGGTGGTTGTCCTTGCCCGTATGAACAAGGATGCGGTTGCGTTTTTGAATGAGTATGCAAAATTCTGGATCGTCAAACCTGAATTCGGTCTGACGGGTGTTACAGGACTGGATACGCTGATTTCGGGTACCTATGTGCAAATGTACTCGAAAAAGGGCGGAAAAGAGTTTAAAAAAACGTATCATGGACTCAACTATGCCTATCGTGCCAATGAAGGGGGAAAATATTTTGTGCTTAAAGCTGAAAAAGGAGACAGCACTGTCAAAAAAGGGACACCAGTTTACCTGCAGAATATTGAAGTGGGTAAGGTAGAGTATGTGACACTGGGGCTTGATGATATCAGTGTCGATGTTATCGTTTTTATTGACAAACCCTACGTACCCTATGTGCATACAGACTCAAAATTCTGGGTACGCGAAGCTGTCAGTGCGACGCTGAACAACGGCAGTCTCGATATTAATGTAGCACCGGTACAGGATCTTATTCAGGGGGCTATTGAATTCTCCAGTACCGGAAAGGATGAGAAGGCAAAAATACCTGATACCTTTATCTTTAAACTCTATCCAAACAAAAGTGAAATTTCCAAACAGCGCATTGGAAGCGGTACACCACACAGGGAACATTTTGTCCTTAAGACGAAACACTCCATTGCCAATTTACATATTGGAGCACCGGTACGATACGAAGGATTTGGTGTGGGTAATGTAGTTGATGTGGTACTCAACTATGATAGTAAAACACACCTGATGGATGGGCGTGTTCATGTTGAGATCGATACATCGGTTTTTGCAGATAGTAAAGAAAAAAATGATACAGGCGTAGCCAATTTTTACAAAGCTGTCAGAGAAGGGATGCGTGCACATATTGCGCAGCTCAATCCCCTAACTGGTTCGCTCTATGTCAAACTGGCATTTGATGAAACAGCGGCAGAGAGCAATGACACCATCACCAAAGCAGGGCGTTTTGCCTACCTGCCTACGGTAGACTATATACCGAGTGATATTATGCAGAGTATTTCGGGTATTTTAGAAAAACTGGAAAAACTGCCGCTTGAAAAGCTGGTAAATACACTGCAACAGACTATAGAACAGAGTCAAAAGCCTATTGCCCATGCTGATGAGGTATTGGTCGATCTCAAAAAGAGTGTTGATGCACTCAATGCTATGACTGCCAAAAAAAGTTTTATCAGAATGCCGGATCGGGCTGATGCGGCGCTCAAGGAGCTGACACGTACACTGAAGCAGGCAAGAAAAACCATCAAAGGCTACGACAGCCATTCGCTTGTGACACGTCAGATCAGCGCCACGCTGAAAGCGGTCAAAAAGACTTCCGATGAGATGGATCGTTTCCTCAGAATGCTCAACCGTAAACCAAATTCACTGATATTCGGAGATAAATAATGCGTACTGCCTTTTTTACCCTTTTCTTGATGCTACTGCTTGGCGGATGTGCCGGCAGTGGAAACTACTACATTCTCTCCAACCCGTCACAGCCTTCCCATGTACGCCAGATGCATACGAGTATTGGGGTAGAGACCGTAACGGTACCGAAGTATCTCTTCAAGCGTGATCTTGCTGTGGCAAAGTCTTCCAACCATATTGTCTTTCTTTCCGGTGCCCAATGGGCTGAAGATATGGACGAAGGGTTAACAAGGCGTGTTGTGTCATATCTGCAGCATGCACTGCATAACCCTGATGTACATGCCTACCCATGGGGTGTAGAACAGCAGCCAAAACGTATTCTTAACATCGCCATTTCGCGCTTCATTGCCCAAAATGGAAAAGTCTACCTCGATGCCTCATGGAGTCTCGAAGATACCCAAAGCGGCCGCACTACTTCACACCTTTTCAGTACTGTAGTTGAAACAGGGGGCAGTGATGCCGAGCATATTGTAACTGCAATGGACAGAGCCTTTGGACGTCTTGAAGCCAGTATAGCACATAGTTTTCGATAAAGTAGTACTATTAGGTATTGATGGATTTAGCTTTTTTAAATAGTATAGAGTCTTCTATCTTTATCATATTCTCGGAAAAAAACTGTAACCCATCGATGCAAACAGATATTTATGGGCAGGCAGCAAGCTGTTATGAAGCTGAAGGAGGGGAGAGTAGCAACACGATTATGCTACAATTGTCACATGAAAAACAACTTACATCCTTTTATGAATCATTTTTTAATAAGCATTAGCAGCGTGATGGTGCTTGGCATAGTATTACAGGCACAAACAGAACCGCACAAGATTTATGAAGTACCTAAAGCAGAAGTGATCTATAAGATCAGTGGCGGCGGTTCACTTGCCGAAGATGTCAACTTGACGCTTGAAGGAGACGGCAAGCTCCGTTTTCGAGACTGGGGTGGGGTAGAACTTTTCGAAACAAATGTGACTGAAAAGGTAACTGGGGCACTGCACTACATTGACCAGAAACTAAGCTGTATCAAACGCGAGTCAAATGAAACACTTGAAGTGGATTTTGAAACCAAAAAGATACGTAAGCGGCTATTGCCCAAGGGAAAGAAAGCACGCGATATTACCAAAGGGATCAGCAAAAGTGGACAGCAACTGATGATTGCCAATGTCGTGTGTGATATGTGGACAGCAAAGGGAATCAGTAAATGTATTTATAAAGGGATTCCTCTCTTTACCGAGTATCGTGTCATGGGGTTGTCTTACAAAGAGGAAGCCATCTCTGTAAGATTTGATATCAATGACAGCAGTACGTCCAAATGCAGTGTCCCGAAGTATCCTGTGGAGAAGATGGCGCTCTTTGCTGCCCACTTTAAAACCCGGCACGTCAAAATCCCGGATGCTTTTTCCGACCGTATGCTTGAAGTAATTTCTCTGCTCAATGCAAAAAAGACGGATGAAGAAAAACTTCCTAGAAAAGAGAAAGAGCGTATCATGTACGTGCTTGACCACCCTCTTTTTAAAAGCCAGAAAGAGATGCTGCCCAAACTGCTGCAAACGATGAAAAAGACAAGAGCGTGTCTTTCTACTGCTACAAACAGTGAAACGGCCAATAGCTGCCTGGATGAAATGCTCTCTTTAAAGCACTATTTTACAAATGACAAGCATAACAAGATCAGCTCATGGAAAAAAGAAAAAAACAGGGTACTTGAGCGTTTTGACAGCCATATTACTTTTCTTGAATCGCGTATGAACTGTGTACGGAGTGCCCAACACTTCAGCGATCTTGCAAGGTGCATGAAGCCATAATGGTATCCAAAGAGAATTCACTCATTAATATAATTGTATGTCAAGGTCTTGAATCAGGTATGTGAGAATCGAGCAGGAGTTGACTTCTGGATGAAGTGATTGTAGGATTTAAGGGTAGATGTAAAAAACCCGGACGGTATCCGGGGTGATGCAAAAAAGAAGTATTACAGCTCAGGCGGATGAATGCGGGTGAATTTCGTACCTTCAAGCGAAATATTTGCCATAAGACCTTTGTTGTTGAAGACAAAAGCGTAAATAGGTTTTTCAAAGCTGATAGAACTGATGTCCATTCCCTGCCCCCATTTAATGAGTGCAACTGAACCGTCTACACCGACTTGCCAGCCGTTGCTTCGCATGAACTGGTCGAGTGCAAACTGGTCAGCAAAGGCAAAAAGGTAAGAGGTTTTCTGGATACCGATCTGGAATCCGACAGAAGCCGATGCAATGTTGTAGTAGGCAACACTTTTGCCGTCCACGCGGAGCACCCCCTCGCCGTATTCGCCTCCTACAACAAAACCGCCTTTATAGACATTTGGGAAGACGAGGTAGCCTTTGACCCTTTTTAGAAATACATCCCCGCCTTTGACCAGTTTTTTAAATTGGGCAATGGCTACATCTGCCTCCGCATCGATAACTTTGGCAGCTTTTGCCTGAAGTGAAGTGCTGAAAACCAGCATAAGTGCAGCAAAGAGTATGCGTGAATGTTTTTTCAATCTCATGGTAAAATCCTTAGAATGTAGTTTGTTAACGGCAATTATAGCAGAGAAAAGTGAATATATTGTGTATAATTTTGGATAGAAATCAGCAAGGAGAAAATGATGAAAAGAATGACACTCAAACAGTATGCAGTCAAACACAAACTGAGTCTTTTCAATGTTGTCAAAATGGTCAAAAACGGACAGCTTCAGAGTGAAACGGTTGAAGAGAACGGTAAGGAAGTAACCTATGTATTACCCAATGAAACAAAAGGTATGCAAAAGAGTGCAGAGAATAAACAGTCTGAACCTGCACTTTCTGATAATGAGATGAAAAAACTGCTTCTTTCCTTGCAGGATGAAGTCAGCCGTCTGCGTCATGAGATCGATACGCTGAAAATGGGTATGGGACTGAAATAATGCAGGTGGGGTATGTTACCGATACGATTTTTCTCAAACACGATACAGGGGTGGGGCATCCGGAATCAGCTGACAGACTGCGTGCAATAGCCTCAGCCATTGAAGCTGTTAAAGATACACTTGTGACGGTAATACCCCAGCCGGCAGCGATTGATGAAATTGAACGCATACACACCGTTAAACAGATAGCTGCCGTTGAAGCGTGCAGCGCACAAGGCGGAGCCATTGACAGTGATACGATTTGTTCCCAGGACACCTATCTGGCTGCAAGAACGGCAGTGGGAGCAGGTTTTGCTGCCATAGACGGCATTAGATTGGGGAAGTTTAATCGGGCTTTTTGTGCCGTCCGTCCTCCAGGTCATCATGCCACACCTGAGCGTGCGATGGGTTTCTGTTTTTTTAACAATATTGCCATTTCGGCACGTTATGCACAGAAACAGGGCTATGAGAAAGTGATGATCATCGACTTTGATGTACATCATGGAAACGGAACACAGGAAGCCTTTTATGCGGACGATACCGTTTTCTACTTTTCCTCACATCAGGCATTTTCCTACCCGGGAACAGGTATGGAAAATGAAACAGGCGTGGGAAAGGGGAAAGGCCATACCCGTAATTTTCTCATAATGCCAGACAGTGGAGACGTGGAAGTACGCGACATTTACCAAAATGATCTGCCTCCGTTTGTCACTGCATTCAACCCTGACATTATTCTTGTCTCCGCCGGTTATGACCTGCACGAAAGCGATCCGCTTGCACAGCTCAATGTTACGACAGAGGGTATCAGAAGCATCATACGGGCTATTCTTGGTACTGCTGATGTACCATTTGTCTTTTTTCTGGAGGGAGGCTATGATGTGGAGGCATTGGGACAAAATGTAAGGGTAACGATTGAGGAATTAATGAAAGATTGAAGGTTGATGATTGAGAATGGATGATAGTGCGGCGCAGGGCGCCGCAGGAAGAAAGGGGTTACTGAACTGCTTTCTTGAGTGCCCTGATGATTGTATCCGGTGCACCGGAGATCTTCATGAACTGTCCCATTGTAAGGAGTGGATAGGAGATTGCAAGGTAGTACTTTGGAGCGAGTGCATATGCATTTCCGCCTTCGATAAGTACTGTATAAGGAAGAACAAGCGCTTTGTCTTCACCGATCGTGCTGATGAAAGATTCAGCCGCTTTCCCCATTTTTACACCGTAAAGCGTACTGCCGTTTGACAGTTTGAGTGCAAAGAGTTTTTTGCTTGACTTGATACCTTTGGCACCTTTTTTCAGTAGTTCCATATCTTCATAATAAGGCATACCGAGCATGAAGTGGTATCCTGCAAGTTTACCTGCCGGAAGCGCATCTTTGGTAGGTGTGAGTTTTCCAAGTGCTTTTGAAAGTGCTTTCTTTGTAGACGCTGCTGCACCTGCATTGTAGTCTTTCTGCAGGAATGCTTTGAGCCAGTAGGTAGGGTTTGTTGTAAGCACAGTTTTAGCTTTTGAGTCTACCAGTACTTTTTGGATGGCTGCAAAACCGCGGAGTTTTTTGCTTGCGGCACTTTTGAGTGCACTGTTGGTAACAACGATGACCTTCAGGTTGGCCTTCTTTGCCGGCGAATAGGTAGTAAGTACCTGGAATCCGGCACTTTTCAGCTTGGAAGTTACTTTGTTGGCATCCGCATATGGTGCCTTCAGGTAAGCTGCTTCATTGGCGTTTGCCGCTGCTGAAGCGAACACAAATAGTGTGACTGCCAGAGCAATTTTAGAAAACATATTTCTCATGTTTATCCTTTTAATATATATAGATTTTGTCAATCTTGACAATGGCAAGTATTGTGTCATAAAAATATTTATGAATAGATTAATTTCTCTAAATAATTTACACTTATTCACATTAATAAAATAATACATTTAAATTGATAAATAAATAGTAATTTTTATGTTTAATGTCGATATAATGGCTCCTATGAAGGAAGATTACAAAATAAAAAACATTGCGGGGCACTTGTCTAAAATATTTTTAAGTAACCCCCTTACACCTATACTTGCTATTGCTATTTTGCTGCTTGGATTTGTATCGCTGCAGACCATGCCACGGGAAGAAGATCCTCAAATTGAAGTCAGCGGTGGAGCCGTCATTGTGGCTATGCCGGGTGCTTCACCCAAGGAGATCCTCAATGTTATCGTCAAGCCGCTTGAGCGGCGCATACGGGAGATTAAAGGAGTAGAGCATATATACGGTACGGCCATGAACAATTTTGGTGTGGTCAATGTGCAGTATTTCATTGGGGAGGACAGGGAATCTTCCAACCTGAAGCTTTATGACAAAGTAATGCAGAACATGGATCAGCTTCCCAAAGGTACCATGCCGCCTCTGGTCAAACCGTTCGATATCGACATCGATATTCCTGTCTTGACGGCTGCATTTTATCAACTGCCAAATGCCAAGATAGATACTGTTAAGCTCTATAAGACTATCCGGGAGCTTCAGCAGGAGATCAATGCACTGGACAATGTCTCGAAGACGACGTTAAAAGGGGTGAAGCGTCCTCAGTTCAATGTGATGGTCGACCTTAACAAACTCTCTGCCTATCATATATCACTCGGGCAGGTAGCCAAAGCCATCAAATCCATCTCTACCAATGCCCCGATGATCGATACCCAGAATGACAAAGGCAAGCTGGTTGTTTTTGGGGTAGAGAATGCTATTGATACTGTTGATGACCTGAGAGAGCTCATTATTGCAGAATATATGG
>JALWHT010000107.1 GCA_026983515.1 Sulfurovum sp. | reverse complement strand
TGCCGACTGTTCCCAAAAAAAGCAGTAAACCAAACAAAACAAAAGAGCCCGATGGCGATACGCTGGTAGAGTGCAGCAAATGCGGTACTTATGTCAGCATCAAAGAGGCGACACTGATCAACGGCAAGTACTATTGTGATGAATGTGTATAGAAGGAGAGCAGAATGATACTGATAGGACATCCATGGATAGAAAGCCCTGAATTTTGCAGGGTGTACTCCAAAGAAGATATTGAAAAGAGCAGACCTGACCAGATTGTGCTGCTTGAGCCGCTTGTCGATTCCCATGTACTTGCACAGCACTGTCATAATAATGAAATTGCCTATGCTGTGGTGGTCAATTCTCTCGATGATGCCATTTATGCCAATGCTCTGGGTGCGCTATATATGATCTGTGATGAAGATACGGCACTGGTTATTCAGCCTATTGCTGAAAATTATCTGTTCGATACCAAAGTATTGGTACTTATTCACACTGAAAAAGAGATTGCCAAGATTGCACGCGGGGGCATCGATGGTGTTATTTTTGCAGGGGCAATCTGCTAAGTTTGATGCAGGAATTTCGCCGTTTCCCGCTTACTTATGGGCTTATTGGGTTGTGTACAGCAGCGTATCTTCTGAGTGCGCTTGTCAGCGGCAGTTTTATTGAGATCGATCTTCGTGCTTTGGTTGCGGTCGGCGCGCTCTACGGTCCGCTGACGGTACTTCACGGAGAGTGGTGGCGGCTGCTGAGTGCGATGTTCCTCCATGGCGGTATGACGCATCTGCTGATGAATATGGTTTCACTCTACATTGTAGGCAGAGGTGTCGAGCTTTACTTCACTAAAACAGCCTATTTGGTCATTTACCTCTTTTCCGGCATTATTGGAGGGCTTGTCTCTTCTGCTATGCATCCGCTCAGTGTGGGGGTTGGTGCCTCCGGGGCGATCTTCGGCATTTTTGGCGCGCTTGCGGGATTTTTCATTGTCCACCGCAAAGTGCTTGCTGAACACAGCCGTATGTTCATGAAAGATTTTGCTGTTATACTCGGGTTGAATTTCCTGCTTGGCATGAGTGTCACATCCATTGATATGAGTGCACATATTGCAGGGCTGGTTGTAGGTGTGATCGGTGGCATCCTTCTTTCCAGAAATCCGCAGCATCTTTGGGGCTACATACTGCTTATGGGGATTGTTACCATGATGATGATCTATTCACTGCCTGCCTACTATGCAACGATTGCTCTGTAGCGCAGTCGTTGCACTACTCCTGTTGTCGGGATGCGCATCCGCACCCAAACCGATGGAGAAGACTGATGTCGCACAGTTGACGCAGCTGCTATTGGCAGTGAATAAAGAGGCACCGAAAGAGGAAGCGAAAAGGCTGGCGGAAGATGTCATGCAGACGTCGGCCGGACTTGAAAAGGCATTTTGGCGTGAAGGCAACCCCTACTGGCATAATTTTCTGGTCAATGTGGGCGTGAAGCAAAAAGGGCTCTGCTACCACTACAGTGACGGTCTTTACCGCCATCTTACAGCACAGCGCCACTACCCGCACTTTGCGTTTCATCTGATAGGTGCCCATATCGGGGAGTATTGGCGGGAGCACAATGCACTGGCGGTAAGTGCGCCGGGTGAACCGGTACTTGACGGTATTGTTGTTGATCCGTGGCGATGTACAGGGGCTGTGTATGCAGCAAAGATTGCAGAAGACAAAGCATACCGATGGCGGCACAGACCTGAAAGGGAATACTGGAAACCATAAAAGCAGAGGGAATGATAAATGATGACGACCGCGCGATGATGATGTTTGAGAAGGGGATTTATAAAGCGCAGGAAATGCTGGAGAAAGAGAACAGATTTTTGCACCAAAAGCGCTCAGTTTTCCTTCCGAGTTCTTTGCTTGAGTCTTCTAAAGTGGCAAATAAACCTTGTTGAGGAGTTCTTCATATTCGCTTTTGGCATCTGAGTCGATGGTGATGCCTCCGCCACTTTTATAGTACAGTTTTTCATCTCTGTGCTCGATGAATCGGATCATCACCCCCGACTTCACAGCCTTGCCGTCAAATATACCAAACACCCCTGTATAGAAGCCTCGTTTATAATTTTCGACACGTTCAATGATGGAGACGGTGCTGCGTTTGGGGGTACCGGTAATGGAGCCTGCCGGGGTAAGTCTGTCAAAGATGGTACCAAGTTGAGCAGCCCAGTTTTTGGGCAGTTTGGCGCTTATTTTGGAACTTACCTGCAGTAGCTCCTTGCTGCCTGCTTTGATACGGTCGATGTATCGAAACTGCTCGACAGTCACTTCGTTGCCGACAATACCAAGATCGTTACGCATCAAATCGACGATCATGACATGTTCGGCCATCTCTTTAGGGTTTGCAAGGATACTCTCCTGGGCATGGGGTAGATTTGCATCAATCGTGCCTTTCATCGGGTAGGTGGCAATCATGTTCTTTTCAATTTCGACAAAGCATTCGGGTGAAAAGCAGATAAAAGTATTTTTGAAATAGAGTTTGAATTTGGCTCTGGCATAACAGAATATCTCTTTGAGCGTAAGATCTGTTTCGACAGGGGTTTCAAAAGTAAGGTTGAGCAGATAGGTATTGCCCGAACGTATCTCTTCGATGATCGTGTCAAAAGCCTTTTTGTATTGCAAAAAGGGAACGGGCTGCGTGCTGAAGTGGTAAGGCTTTTGGCGTTTTGTGACCGGATAGTTACGCCAGTTCTCAAGTTTGTAGAAAATATCATGATCTAGATTATCAAGTGCCTGAACGAAGAGTTTTGTTTTGTCGTAAGAGAGGATGAAGAGAAAGGGAGTGCCATTTTTACCTAAGCGGTTCATTAGGGCAAACCCCTCTTTTGGGGATAGCCAAAGGCTTTCAGAAGACAGAGAAGCGTTTGGTTCTTTTGTGTTGCTCTCCACCTGTCATTTTCCTTTTTAGCAGTCGAGCAGGAGGAGTTTCAGAATTGCCATACGTATAAAGACACCGTTCTTGACCTGTTCAAGTACCTTGCATCGGGGATCTTCAAGCACCTCATCACTAATGTCAATATTGCGCATGACCGGGCCGGGATGTAGTACCAGAATGTTACGGCTGCCCAGGCGCTTTTTGGTAATGCAGTAGTGTTCAGCATACGCTTCGTAGTCATCGAAGATCGGTTTTTTGTGACGTTCAAGCTGTGCACGCAGGCTCATAATGACATCGACTTTGTCCAGTACAGCTTCAAGGTTTTCATACTGGGGCAGGTCACTGCTTTGGGGTAAAAAGGGTTTTGGGGCGACAAGCACTACTTTCATGCCCATGCGTGTCAGCAGACGGATGCCCGAACTGGCTACACGGGAGTTGACGATATCGCCGACAATGGCAATGGTTTTGCCTTCAATGTCACCGCCAAAATGCTCTTTGATGGTAAAAAGATCTAGCAGTGCCTGTGTAGGGTGGGCATAGTTGCCTGCTCCTGCGTTGATGACTGTGGTCATTTGCATATTGGCAAGCTGTCCGGGTGCTTCATTCTCCTCATGTCGGATGATTACGCCGTCAGGCTCCATTGCACATAGGTTGGCAAAGGTGTCTGCAAGGCTTTCTCCCTTTTTGGTGGAAGAACGGCTGGGGTCAAGATGCACTACCGACGCCCCAAGCCGTTTGGCAGCAACTTCAAAGGAACTGCGTGTACGGGTAGAGGGTTCGAAAAAGAGGGTGATGAGCAGTTTGTCTTTGAGCAGTTGCGGAGGACGCTGTTGCTTAAAGTTTGCCGCATCGAAAAGCAGGTTGTCAATTTGTGCGTCAGAGAGATTGTTGGTGTCGACGAGGTGTTGCATGGGCATCCTTCGGCAGTTTTATGATAGATATTGCGATTATAGCCAATCAATGGTAAAAGCGGCGTGTCTATATCAGTGTTTTGACAAACTTTTCCAATCCTTCCTGGACACTCCACCACTCCGGAAATACTGCATCATAATAGGGCTGTGTGACTTCGGAAAAGTGCTTGTTGTCTTCATACAGGTTGACACACCAGTCAAAGGGTACATCAAAACTGCGCAGTGCCAGCATGGAGAGGAGCGTGTCGTTAATACATCCCAGGCGGCTTGGGGTTACCAGGAGTGCTTTGGCTTCGATCTCTTTGATGAGGTGTACCATCAGGTAGGTTTCGGTGATAGGTACCATCAGCCCGCCGGCACCTTCGACAAGCAGAATGTCGCATTTTTTTTGCAGCATATCGTGTTTGTCAACAAGGTATTGCAGGTCTATCTGCTGTTTTGTGTCTGCACAGTAGGGGGCAGCGGGGAGTTCAAACGTATAGGCAGTGACATCCTCTGTTGTCAACGTTTCAAACGCAGGGTTGACACATTTACATGCCTGCAACAGCGCCGTTGCATCGGGGGCTTCTTTGGTAACGCCTGTTTCAATGGGTTTATAGACTCCGGGGCGCAGTCCGTGTCTGGCTATGGCTTTGACAAGCTGCAGGGTTGTGTAGGTTTTTCCGACATTGGTACCTGTGGCAGTGATGAAAAGGGATCGCACTTGCATTTCTCCTGATTTTTTGTATAATATAAACGATTTAAAGAACCAAATAAACTATTGTTCAAAGAGGAATTTTAACATAAATGCCAAAGTATGAAGAAGAACTG
>JALWHT010000106.1 GCA_026983515.1 Sulfurovum sp. | reverse complement strand
GAGAACTGATTGAGTAAACTTCCAAAGCCGTACACTGTAGGTACAGCGATTTTGTAACGGCAAAAAGTTACTCTACCCGTGCCCCGTTTTTATGCCATACTTTCACGGATACTGTATTGCCGTCTTTGATGACTGCTTCATGCTGTTTTTGACCATTGATGAACCAAATGATGTCATACCCGTCCGGGATACCGTTTTTAAAACTGCTCTCATGTTTTTTCTGCCCGTTTTTAAACCAAGCGGTACGTACGCCATGTAGTTTCCCGTTTTTGTACGTAGCTTCAAGACTTTTTTTGCCACTCTTGAAGTAATCAACAAAATGTCCTTCTTTCCGACCTTCCGCATAGTGCCCTTCACTGCTTGGCTTGCCGTCTTTGTACCAGGTCATCCGTTTTCCGTCATATTTACCGTTTTTAAAGTACATCAGCGCCCGTTTTTTGCCACTGTCATACCACATTTCCAGTTTTCCCTGACGTACGCCTTCATGCAGATGAAGCACTTTTCTGTGGGTACCGTTTTTATACCAGTACTTCACTTCACCCTCTTCTTTACCCTTGACAAAACTGCCCTCATATTTCTTTGCACCGTTGCGGTGCCACTTGATGCATTTCCCCTCTTTCAAACCGTTATGATAATGTGTCAGTGAGGCTTTTTGTCCATTTTCATACCAGGTTGTCACCACTCCTTCTGTGACACCGTTTTTAACCGGGCGTTCTTCAGAAACTTTTCCACCCGGATAAAAAGATCGTACCGTGCCTGTAAAGGGTTTGGTTTCATTTCGCTCATAAACCATACCTGCCCTGGTAACGGTATTCCAGCTTTTTACACTGTGATCCGATGCACTGGCCTGCACCCATAGTATTGCTGCCGCAACTACTCCAAAACGAAAAAAATACTGCATTGTCTCTCCTGAAAAAAGTGCCTGATTGTACAATTTGCGCACTTTGGTGATGCTTTTGGAATTGTAGGGTATTTTCGTTAATATAAAAGTGTTATTATTTCTGTTACATAAGAGAATATCAGTTCAGAAAGGATTCTATACAATGACACCACAGGCAAAAGAGCTTGAAATGATGAAAAGTGAGATCGAAAAAGAGGTAAGAGGGATTTTTAAAGCCAATATGAAGATCTTCGACTGGGATATTCCTGAAAACGATAGCAGAAAAGCGGCAGAGCTGATTGTACATACCATGCAGGAAGCACTCGACGGCATTAAAGCTGAAATTGCTGCCGGCAAATACGACAACTACTAAGGAATAGCCATGAGCAACAGCAACCTTAAACATCTTGAACGCATTAAAGAGAATATCGACAAATCGACAGAATTGACCGAAGAAGAAAAAAGTAACTCCTTCAAACATATCGAAGAGTGGTATGCCCAAGACCAGGCATGGGGCACATTCATCAATGAACTGGCAAAAATCTCACCAAAAGTCGAAGCGATCCTTGCCGAACTCGGCCTGATCTAATCGGCTTCTTTTATCTCAAGTACTTCCCACCAGCTTCGGGGACGCTTTACAATCACTATTACTTTTGACATTACTCATGGGCAGTGCCGCACACCGCTTAATGTAGAGCCGCTGCTTTGGATCGAGCAAATGCCCGATCACCAGCATATCACCCCGTTCTATTCGGTCATAAAAATGGGTGGAGATCACAATATCTCCATCTATCAGACCGTAATTCATACTTGTACCGTCTATCTTTTAAATACGGAAGGTAATAAAAAGTGCGCCAAGCAACACAAGCAAGAAGAGATACTTTTTCATCTCCTACACCTTTGCAGGAAGCATTGCCGCAGGATCGATATTGTAAAAATTTTTAAGCTCTTTGTAGAGTTCGGGAAAGTGGTGTTTGAGGCTGTGTGGCGACTCGAAAAAACGCTCTGTCACCACCGCAAAAAACTCCGCTTCATTGGTAGCGGCATAACTGCCAAGCAGTTTGTATTTTCCCCATTCACGGTTTTTAAGGGCAACATCATTGAGCTTTTTAAAATCTTCCAACAGTACTTTCGTCCAGCTGTCGTACTTTGAGCGCTCCAGCGGCGGTACGCCATCCACTTCACCATCCATATAGTCTATTTCATGGGCAAATTCATGCACAATGACATTGTCATGTCGCAAATGGTAGGCTTCATAGCGCGCCTCGTGCCACACAAGTACCACCGTATCGTTGGCAGACTGCCCGTCAATCAGAAAATCTTCTTTGGTGTAAATGCCGCCATTGTTACGCACATTGTCAAGCACCACTGGAGAAGGATAGAGGATGATCGTTTTAAGATTATCGTAACAGTTATCGATGTCGATATGCAGCAGCAGCAGGCAGGCATAAAACGCGATGATCACTTTCATTTCGTCAGTGACATCCATCTTGACGCCGACAAACTCCTTGGTATGGATAAAGCGAAGAATAGAACGCTCAATCTTTCTTTGATCTTCATCACTTAAGTAGCGGTAATGCGGTGTCTTTTCCAGTATTTTCCGATACTGCGGATCAAACGGCATCTGTGCGATTGTTTCAAGCAGTTTTCGTTTTTTGTACCAGCCAAATATCTGCACAAGAACATAAAGTACCGTCAATACCAGAATGAAAGCAAGAAGACGGAGATAGTAATGGCTTTCCATCCACTACTCTTTTTCTGGAGTTTCACGTTTTGTATCAGAAGCTTTTTCCTCTTTTGCAGAGCTGTTTTTTTCCGGTGATTTATAGGCTTTGGTAGCATTGCGGCGGCGGACGTGAAAATAGAGGTGGGAGAGATACTCTACCAGTACCACACTGATACCCGTGGCAATGACAACGTTGTAGTCAAATGTCGTTTCCATCGCAAGAATGACTGCGGTCAGGGGCAGTTTCATCAATACCCCCATAAAGACAGCCGCACCGATGGCAGCGAAGTAAAAGGGTTCAACAGAAAAGTGCAGCATACTGAACGCTTCGGCAAAGCCGTACCCGATCAGTGCACCAATACTCATCAGTGGCAGGAATATTCCCCCGACTGCATTGGAGTAGATCGCCACTGTCGTACCGATAATACGCAGCACAATAATCCCAAGAATAAAGTAGATCGGTATACTGCTTTGGGCATTGATCAGATACATCACCACTGCCTTGCCGGAAAAAGCTGCATGCGGCTCGATGAGCAATACCGTCCCGACAACACTCCCGCCAATGAGTGCAAAAATGTGATGGCGGTAGCGTGTAAATTTTTTGAAAAGTTCCAGATCAATAAAATGCAGCAATCTCTGCTTGAGAAAAAGATAGAAGTAGACAAATGCCGTAATGAACGGAATAAAGAGCAGGTCTGCATACAGATAGTTCATATCCAGGTGCCGTCCTGTCGAGTGCTGAAAAATGATAGGTTCAAGGTAGTTCAGGCTGACTGCAAAAGCGAGGACAGATGCAAGAATCAGGTAGGTAACATACTGTTTGATGAACTGATAGGCAATATTTTCAATGGCAAAAGCCATACCCGTTATGGGGGAAACGAATATGGCAGCAATACCGCTGCTTGCTCCCACGCTGATCATCATTTTGATGAGCATTTTGGGCATTTTGAACATTTTGTGAATCTGATAGGCGATCATCGCACCGATCCCCGCACTCGGTCCCTCCGTTCCCACGGCAAACCCCGTTGAAAGCGAAAGTGCTGAAGCGATGACTTTCAAAAAGAGGGTTCGTACATTCAGAATCATTGTATTCTGGGCAATAGAATCAGCGATCTCAGAGACACCATATTCACGAATATTCTTGTCACGGCTTATGAGATGGTTGACAATGAAAATAGCAACTGTCGGCAATGCATAGAGGTACCACACCGGCAGTGTCGGAATGGTCTTGTAGGGATCACCCATAAAAAAGAAATAGGTTAAAAAGGTAATAAGTAATTCATAGAAAGTGATAAAAAAACCACTGATAAGACCGGTCAGTACCGCTGCGACAATTAGTTTTAAAATCATGCCGCACTGCCTTTTTTCATAGTGTTACTGCTCTTTTGAGTAGAGGCTTTCGCGTGTTTTTTGAGCCCCTCTTAAATCATTCAAAAAACATTTCTTTCCAATGTAACCCACATTTTCGTATACACTCTGTCCCGTACTGTAGTCAATGTAAAAGACAGAAGGGAAAAAATCTTCGGTAAAGACTTTGGGGTACTTGTCATGACGGTCAAGGATCAGTGTAACATAATTTTTCTCCAGTACTTCCTTGACATCAGGATCTCCCATGGTGCGGTGAACCAGTTTGCTGCACCAGCGGCAGTTCTCTTTCACCACGACCATTACCAGCATTTTCTTCTGGGTCTTTGCTTTTGCCAACGCCGTCTTAAAACTTGTCTCTGCCCCAAGAAACTGTGCCTCTTCCCGGGCACTGCTTCCAAACAGTACAGAAGCGGCAAGCATATAGAGAAGAAAAAGCCGCACCATCTTACGCCTCTTTTTTGGAAGTCTTAATATAGTAGAAAAGAGAAGTCAGACCGAAGAAAGGTCCAAAAATATTGAGTACCGGCACGAAGTTGAAAAGTACAGTTACAAACGTGATAGACCAGATGGCAGGTTTATACACTTTTTTGAGTGAAGGGGTTACGGTTTCATGTGTCAGTGCCAGTGCATCATAGGCAATGGTGTCTTTTGTCAGCCATATCCACAGGGCAACCTGAATGAAAATATTCAAAACCGGTACAAAAAGCAACGGTACTGCAAGGAGAGAAACGATAATAAAGATGAGGCTGTCTCGGAGGGTATACTTGATAGTTTTCCCGGTATTGGCCCTTACCACATCATCTTCTGAAAATTCACGTATCTCAATATCTTCAACGATCGCTTCGCTGACCATACTGGTAACAATAAGCATGGTCACCACAATGGCATTATAAATAAAATAGAAACCAATGAGAAACGCAATTCCTTTCTCTACAGTTTCAAACGGCAGCCAGGTCAGCAGCTTAATGAACTGTTCGTAAATGTAGTGCCCCTTGAAGTACCAAACCACTGCCCAGAATACCCCTGAAGCAGCAAGAATAAAGAGTGAAAGAGAGGTGTATTTCTCTTTGCTTATCTTACGCAGAATGAGGTTACCCCAAAACGCATATACAAGTGCAAATGTAATGAGTACCAGTTGAAACCATAGGAAGGTTGAAAGCATCCATGCACCATTCGAGCGTACCAGTGAAAACGGTACCATTTCTATGATCTTGGCACTGAATGCCACAATACCGTCCCACATCAGGTATCCAAGCCCTATCCACAGTGCTGTCACCACCATTCCGCTGAGCAGAATGTATTTCATTGTATGCCATTGTACGATCTCTTTGAAACCGAATACGACTGATTTGGAAATATTTCCCATGCTTATTTCTCCTTTGGGGATACCCGTTCTCTAATTTTATCTTCTATCGTTGAAAGTAAACTTTCTTTGTGTGTCTGTTTTGAAATTGTACGGTGATTCACAAGCCGCAGTGTCACTTCCACACCAAATGCCGCAACAAATGCCCCCATCAGATAAAACCCAAGATCAGGCATCTTTTGGCTGGTATGGTAGAGTGTCAATGCCGCAATGGCGAACATGGCAACCACAGCCAGTACTACCATCACCAGACTGGCTCCGGTCTGCTTGATACGGAAAAGATGTCCCACATGGGTGATTCCCTGAATGATCAAGACGACCAGAGCCGCAATAGTTGTCACTTCCGACAGATTCAGGAAAAGAATCATAGGTACAATCAGAAGCGCACTGACAATAAGCCCTTCAAAGGACTGAAATACGTTATAGGAGTACACCTTTGGAAGCTCCCCGTCTTTGGCCAATGTATAGCCGATTTCAGTCGCGGCATAAAGTGTTGCATTGATCGCCGAAGCTGTCGCCAGCAGTGCCGTAACAGCCATCACTTTGAAACCAATAGTACCAAAAATAGGCTGTGCCGCCTGAGCAAGCGCATAGTCCTGACTCTTGATCACTTCAGGCAGTGTCAGGTTACCCAGTACGGCAACCGAAGTAAGAATGTAAAGCGCACCGACAAGCAAGATGGTGATCACCATTGCTCGCAGCATTGTCTTTGCAGGGTTTTCCATATCTTCGACTGTATTAGTAATGACACTGAACCCCTGATAGGCAAAGAAGGTCAGCCCCACCGCAAACAGCATTTCCTTCATCGGCGGCATATCAGCCACACTGAGCAGCTTCGGGTTAATGTAAAAAAGTGCAATCCCTGTGAAAAGCACCAGCACACTCAGCTTGATGAAAACAATGATATTTTCGGACTTGGCTACCAAAGAGGCACCCAAAAGGTTAATGAGTGTAAAAAAACCAACAATACCGAGCGCATACCAATTTGCCATATGGCTACCACCCATCAGGGTTCCGGCATACGTACCGAACGACTTGGCAACTGCTGCAATGGCAATGAGCTGGGAAAAGTAGAAAAGTACCGCGGCGCTTCCCGAAAAAATCCCTTCTCCAAACCCCTGAACCAGATACTCGACAATCCCGCCGCGCGAGGGGTAGGCAATAGCGAGTTTGGCCAAAGAGTATCCGCTTAAAAGTGCCGCAATACCGCCAAAAACAAAAGAGAGCCAAACGAGGTTCCCCGCAATGGCACCCGCTTCTCCGATAACAATGAAGATACCTGCTCCAACCATCGAGCCGATGCCAAGAAATACTGCCGACCAGAGACCAAACGCTTTTTTTTCTGTGGTGTCACTTTTTGTCATCGCCATGGGGAACCTCAAAAAGTTTCGCGCCCATCAGCAGGGCAAGTCCATCAAAGAAGAGACTGAAACCTACCAGCAATCCGATCAGCAGTATGGAAGTGTGCGGCCACCCAATTACAAAAAGAACGGCGATCAGCAAAGAGAGAATAGCGTTGATCAGCCAAATACCCCAGCCTTTTTTGGGGTAGAATGACATCATAAAGGTAAAGCTGCTGAACGAATCCATGAAAAAGTAAATCGAGAACAGCAGTCCCAGCGTCGCAATGCCGCCTGCCGGTGAGACGATCATATAGACCCCTACACCGAAAAAGATAAGGCTTTTGAGCCACCCTTTCCAGTCGGAAGGGTCACTTTTATAGGTATAAAACCCCACCAGAAAAGCACTGAAAAGAAGCAGCCAGGCTACAAACAGTACTGTCGTCAGTGACGCTGCAATAGGGAACATGGCTCCTAAAAACCCGAGAATCATCAAAATGATCCCCACCGTTTTGGCATTCTTCTTGAAAACTTCGAGCTGCTCGAGCTCCTCAGGGTACTTCCACATGCTTAATATCCTTTCGTTCTATAGTATATGTTATGGTAGTACAAATTTACTAACAAAGATGTCACCGGAGTTACATATTTTCAGGATTTTTTTTGGCTATAATAGCTTTATATTTTACTTTAAAAGGATTGCATGATGATGGACTTTCTCAAAAAAGCAATGGATTGGGCACTTGAAAAAGAGGCGGAAGCAGCAAAAGGATGCCATGCCGACCCTAAAGATATTGACAAACAGATCGAAATGATCGAAGCAAAACGTGAAGCACTGAAAAAGCGTTATGAAGAAGAAGATGCAGAATTTGCACATATTCTGACCAAACTGAAACTGATCAAAGCAGAAAGCATGAAATGTCACAACAGCAATAAATAGCAGGTGTCCGCATGTTTTTCGCCATTTTGAACTTTACCCTCTCGGGGGCTATTTTTGTGGTGGGCATACTCACCCTCAACAAAGTCAGTACGCCCAAAGAGGTAGTGTTTGCCTCCCTGCCCCTCTTTTTTGCCCTGCACCAGTTCACACAGGGCTTTGTATGGCTCGGGATGGAAGGGCTTATCAACCACCGGGCGCTCGAAATGGCGGAGACACTCTTTGTCTTTTACGCACAGGGTATTCTGCAGTTTCTCGTGCCGCTTGCCGTATGGCTACTTGAACCGAAAGGATGGCGAAAAAACCTTATAGGTCTTCTCATGGGGCTGGGTGCCTTTTTAATGGCCTATTCGCTTTATGGGTTGAGTATCAAACCCACTGAAGTCTCTGTCGTACATGGCGTACTCTACTACTACAACCCCATGACCGACCACCTGTGGCTGGGACTCGGATATGTATTGACCACCTGCGGCTCGCTCATACTCAGCCGCAGCATCGCCATCCAGCTTTTTGGCTGGCTGAACTTTATTGGACTCAGCCTTATCTACCTGATCAACCCTTACGGACTTACCTCGGTCTGGTGCCTCTACGCAGCCGTTGTCAGTGTGCTTCTCTACTTCTATTTTGTCGAAAGACGCATCGCCTTTTTACAGGCTATACGCAAAAAACAGCATGGTTTGAGCAAAAAACTGGAAAAAGAGCTCGCTTCACTGGCACACCGATACCCGAAATTTAGAGAGCGCATTGCAAAATATAACCGGCTTCTCCCGTAAAATATGACAAAATGACATATTTTTAAGACATCAGGGATGAATAGGTTACGATACGGTAAATATCATTCAGGAGAACACTATGGACGGGACAATTGAGGTAAGCTACACAGTCATGTGCAAAAACGATGTACGCATTGAAATCACACTGAGTGAACTGCTTGCAAACGAGAAGATACTGCGCACCATCAAAGGCGAATTTGCAAAAGGCCTGCGTAATATCGAAGTAAGTACAAAAGAAGACGTGCCTGTTACTTTGAAGACTGCCAAAACAATACATACTTTTACCGCAAGCAAGAATGATTTTGCAGACCTGCTCGAACTGGCGGAAGAGGATGCACGCACCCACAAACGTCTCAAAAAAGAGTGTGAAGGTGTAGAACTTGTCGATATCAGAACCATTGACTGATCAAAAGCTCTCTTTACGGATTTAATATAAAATATTTTACCGCCATTTACCTTTCGCAATCACATTTGGCTATAATCCTGTAATGGCAAAAAAGAAAAAAAAATATCTAATCAAACTCAACAACAAAATACGAAACTACTTCAAAGGCAAACCTTTCGACGAAGGAGTTGCCCAACTCGATGATGAAAAACTGCTTGAACTGGTAATGCTGCTTGAACTGCAGCTGCCTTCATTTGAACGCGATGAAATGATCCGCGCGCTCAGACGTGTCTGGAGTGAAGAAGGAGTCGGTGCACGGGAACTGATTGTCTCCTACCTGACACAGAACCACAAAGCGGTTCATGCACAAAAATCAAACCAGCCTCTGGACAAGGTTGACAAAATTCTTCATCTGCTTGAAGATATTGAACACAGCAAACATGAAGAGAATCTCATTCTCGAATCGTTCATCGATACCAAAAGTGCAAAGATCACTCTGGACAAAATTGAGAAGAAACTATACTACCTGCGCATGAAGGAACGCATCAGAAATCTCGAAAAGAAGCTCAATATTGTCTTCAACCCACTCAATGAGATAGAATTCACCCACAGCTTTACGTTCAAGCTCAAGGCACATGACTTCAGTAAACTGCTGCTGTGTGTCAGCGACCCCATTGCACTCGATGAACTCTGGGAAAAAGAGGAAGAAGAGATCATCTCTTACCTTGAACAGACAAAAGAGGCCTGCATCGAGAAAAAAGAGACAGAGATAGAAGCATTCCTCGAAGCCCTCTACAAACGTCCCCATCCACTGCTGAGCGAAGAGGAGATCGCACAGGCACTGCGAAAGATGCCGCCGGATGAGACACTCTACCATGCACCGATTCCTTTCTATATCATTGAAAAGATATTAAAAAATATAAGCGATAAGTACGATGTTTTCGAAAGTACCGGACATATCATCATTGAAAAGGAAAAATTCCTCGACTTTTTTGGAACGACACTCTTTTACAACACTTCCGTCTCTTATGAAAAGCCTTTCGTCTATAATCTCGTCTGGCGTGGTGAACCGCTGCCTGTCAAGGAAGATATCAACCGTGTCAATGATGATCTTCTCGCACACTTTCGTGTCGCAGTCGATGACCTGCTCGAACAGATGCACCTGATGGCTGAAAAACTCAACCTTGACGAAAGTGTCTATGAAGAGTTCATTGTGCGTTTTATTGCACCGCAGATACAAAGCTCACGTACCCTCAAAATCAAAGAGAAAGCCAAACGCCGTGTGCTCTTTCACTTTGGAGAATACATCAAGCCGCTGCTTGAGAAACAGAAGCGTGAGGAGCTGTTGGCAAAGACCATCCGTGACTTTAAACGTCTTTTTCCGCTTGCACGTGAGCTCAAACGCCAGATCGTTTTTCATGTAGGCCCTACCAATTCAGGCAAAACCTACAGCGCACTTAAAGCACTGAAGGAAGCAACTACCGGCTACTACCTCGCACCACTGAGACTGCTGGCACTGGAAGGTTATGAAAATCTTAAAGCCGATGGTGTCAATGTTTCTCTCATTACCGGAGAGGAAGAGATTATTGATGAAGAGGCAACCCATATCAGCTCTACCATTGAGATGATGAATCCAAGTGTTGATGTTGATGTCTGTGTTATCGATGAAATTCAGATGATTGCCGACCGGGATCGTGGCTGGGCATGGGCGAACGCCCTCATAGGAGCACCGGCCAAAAAGGTCATTCTTACCGGCTCTGTCGATGCACTGCATGCTGTCGAAGCACTCTGTGAATACCTCGAAGAGCCGCTGGAGGTGGTTCATTTTGAGCGAAAAAACCCGCTGGAAGTCATGAAACGTGCCACACCGATGAAGAAGATAGAACCACAAACTGCCGTCGTCGCCTTCTCACGGCGTGATGTGCTCTCACTCAAACAGCAGCTGAGTGAAAAGTACCGTGTTTCGGTCGTTTACGGCAACCTCTCACCAGAAGTACGCCGAGAAGAGGCCCGCCGTTTCAGAGAAGGCGAAAGTGAAGTGCTTGTCGCTACCGATGCCATCGCCATGGGGCTCAACCTGCCCATACGTACCATTCTCTTTGCCAAGGACAACAAGTTCGATGGTTTAAGACGGCGTGAGCTTACGCCTTCTGAAGTACTGCAGATCGCCGGACGTGCAGGACGATACGGCATCGAAGAGAAAGGATTTGTCGGTGCACTCGATGAGAATACACTCAAAACCATCGACAAAACGTTCCACACCCCGCTGAGTGACATTGAACTTCCTGTTTCTGTCATGGCGAGTCTTGAACACGTGCTGCTCATTGGAGAAATACTCGAGACAGAGAACATCTCGACCATTTTGAACTTCTTTGCCGAAAATATGGAGTTTGACGGACCCTTTGTCGCTGCCAATATTGAAAGTATGCTCGAAATTGCCGCCATTGTCGATGAGTACGACCTCGACCTGCGTACCCGCTACTACCTTAGCTGCGCACCGGCGAGCATCTCCTCACCATACATTGAGTCGGTCTTCCACCGCTACATCCGACAGATCGAAGCAGGCAGCAAGATACTCTACATCCCACCGCGCGACCTGCCCTCGTTCGCACAAACCAATGACATGCTGCTCAATGCCGAAGACCGTGTACGGGAAATTTCACTCTACCTCTGGCTGAGCTTCAAATTTCCCGATCTTTTTCAGGATACCCAAAAGGCTATCGAAGCACGCGCAAGGCTTAACAGCTACATTGAGAACTCTCTGCGCCAGGGACACTTCACCAAAAAGTGCCGTCGCTGCGGCAAGGTACTCGACTTCTCCTACCGCTTCTCCATCTGCGATGCCTGCCACAGTAGTAAAAAACGCGGAAACTCCGGTGACGGGCGGCACAGAGGCGGGTACAGAGGCCGTAACAGAAAGCACTGATACTCTCTCATATCTGTAAAACAGGTGCTTTGACATCAAACAAAGACACTAACTTTACGTCAAACGTCAAGATCCGGCATCGGGTTTGGGATGACCGCTAAAGCACTTCAAACCTCGCAAAAAGCGGCCTGTGATCTGAGATACCGCCATCATCGAGTACCCGGTACTCCAACAGTTTCAATCCGCGGTAGAAGATAAAGTCAAGCGGATTGCCGAACACCGATTTCACTCCGTCATTGCTATTCATGGGTACACGCTTCAGTCCACGAGTGCATATTCTGTTTCAAAAATATGGTTTCCTTCATATTCTTTAATATTTGGAAATTGTACCATCTCTTTTTTATAGGTATTGTCACACTTGCGTATGCCGATGAGAAAATAGAGCGGTACTGCGATATAGGGAACGAAGATCAAGATTATGTCACTTTTGGAAGCACTCAGGATAAATAAGAGTAAAATACTCTCATTTATTAACTTTTTATGTTATAATACACCCACAACATCAAACCAAAAAGGATTAACTATGCCAAAGATCAATAAATATGTAGATATCGACACTGTAGAAAGAGAAGCAAAAAAAGACCTTATCGACAGACATTCACCATTCATTACTGTAAAAGGTGAAGCAAAAAAAGGTGAACTTCTTGAAGTACACGTTCAACTCGGACAAGAGTACACTCACCCGGACGATTTCGACCACTACATCGAGTCAATCACCCTCTTCGACGGTGACACAAAACTTGCAATGACAACGTTCGTTCCAGGAACATTCGGAAACGAAAAGTCTCACGCGCAAGTCACTTTTTTCATCAGACCGATGAAAAAGAAACTCAACCTTGTAGCACACGGATACTGTACAAAACATGGCATCTGGGAATCTACACCTGTCGAAGTAGAAGTCGCTGAATAAGCTCCTGTTTTTCTTCCTCCCCCTTGCCCTCTTTCTTCGGAGAGAGGCATATCTGATTTAACCTACTCCATTCTTTAACACGTTGCTTTTTTTGCACCATATAAGCATAAAGTACACAACACACACTTAATAGTTTTTAATATGATTAAATAGACTGCCTCTTTTCTTTACTTTTTTGAAAAGAGGCTCTTAGAAGTTTAATTTGAGAAAATCAATATTCCAAATCCGCTATTTGGCGGTATACTGACGGTACTGCTTTAAACTGTGCGATGGCTTTGAAAAGTTCATAGTCATCTTCAAGAAGATATCTCGTACCTTCACCTTCATCAGATTTCATCTGTTCACACAGCTCGCTTTTCAATGTCCATACATATTCATCATTCGTACCTTCAAGGTAAAGTTCAAGAGCAGTCTCTTTTATCTCCTCAAAAAGCGCTGCGGTATCTGCATCTGCTTCCATAAAGCGCTCTTCGCCCTCTTCTTCATTCAAAGCTACTGCACACAGGCTGTCTGGACTGTCTCCTTGTGCATATATCATGTTCTCTGTATCCAACAGAGCGAACCCGCTGCTGTTTTCGTTTCCGCTGCCTTCCATCCAAAACAGGTAGTAATTGGTACCTCCTGCCTCATTTGTCAATGCCCTGACATAACGTATTTGTTTAAAAACTTCAGGCATATCACAAGGCATATCTATCATCGCTTCAAGATACACAGCACTGCATTCTCCAGGCATTTCATTGTTTGAAATCATCATACACTCCTTTTGTTTTCTGACATATATTATTGTATCGAAAAAAAAGAGTCTGTAATGCTACTTTTGTTTTGTATCAAAAAGGGGTGGAAAGGAAGTTATAAAAAAGGATGACTCGACGCATACAGGATTCCGGGAGAGTCCCGAAATCAGTATCTGGCGTTAAAAACACTTAGCACTTGCACTGAATGATCTCTTCGATCGTTGTAACAATGCTTGGATCTTCAAGTGTAGAAGTATCTTGAGTGATCTTTTCGCCTTTGACAAGACTTCTCAGGATCCTACGCATGATCTTGCCTGAACGTGTCTTTGGCAGGTCTGGAACGAAAGCCATATCGTCACACAGGGCAATAGCACCGATCTCACTTTTGATAATAGCGTTGATCTCCTTCATCGTCTCAAGCTCGTCAGCAGTGCCTTCATCATCTTTGAGAACAATATAGGCAAAAATACCCTCCCCTTTGATCTCATGCGGCTTTCCGACAACAGCAACAGCTGCAACATTTTCATGCTTCTTGATGGCCGCTTCAACTTCTGCCGTACCCATTCTGTGACCGGAGACGTTGATAACATCATCGGTTCTTCCGGTAATGGTGATGTAGCCGTCCTCATCTTTCATCGCTCCATCACCGGTGAAGTAAACAGGCTTGCCGTCTTTTTTACAGTCACCGAAGTAGGACTTGACAAAACGGTCAGGATCACCCCAGATAGTTCGGATCATGCTTGGCCATGGCTTGGTAATACACATAAAACCTTTTTCGCCAACCGGTGTCGGTGTGCCATCCTCCTCGATGATCTCTGCAAAGATACCAGGCAGCGGGAAGGTAGCACAACCGGGCTTGATAGGTGTCGCTCCCGGCAGCGGGCTGATCATATGCCCGCCTGTCTCAGTCTGCCAATACGTATCGACAATCGAGCATCGGCTGCCGCCAACCTCTTCGTAGTACCACTTCCATGCCGCAGGGTCAATAGGCTCACCGACAGTACCAAGCACTCTCAGCGAAGAGAGGTCATATTTGGACGGCTCGTCCGCACCTGTTTTGTGCAGCAGTCTGATAGCCGTAGGTGCTGTGTAGAACTGGTTTATCTGATACTCTTCAACCATCCTCCAGCAGCGTCCGGCATCAGGATAAGTCGGCACACCTTCAAACATCACAGTGGTCGCACCTGCTGCAAGAGGCCCGTAAACAATGTAAGTATGTCCGGTGATCCAGCCTACATCTGCTGTACACCAGTACGTGTCGTTCTCTTTGATATCAAAGACCCACTCCATTGTCATCTGCGCCCAGAGGATATACCCTGCACTGCTGTGCTGTACGCCTTTAGGCTTTCCGGTACTTCCTGATGTATAGAGAAGAAAGAGCGGATCTTCAGCGTTCATCACTTCCGCTTCACAGGTGACAGGCTGATGCTTGATGAGTTCATTGTAGGCATAGTCACGGCCTTCTACCCATGTGATCTCTTCGCCGTTACGCTCAACAACACAGACCGCTTCAACACACTCGCACCCCTCTTCAAGCGCCTTGTCGACAACCGGCTTGAGCATGTAGGGTTTTCCTTTTCTAAAGGCACCGTCAGCAGTAACAACCAGCTTCGCCTCCGCATCGATAATACGGTCACGCAATGCTTCAGCGGAGAATCCGCCAAAGACCACCGAGTGGATGGCACCTATCTTCGCACAGGCAAGCATACTGATGGCCGCTTCGGGAATCATCGGCATATAGAGTACGACACGGTCGCCTTTCTTGATGCCAAACTCGTTCTTGAACATATTGGCGGTACGGTTGACTTCGTAGTAGAGTTCACGGTAAGTCAGTGTTTTCTGGTCGCCGTTGTCACCTTCGAAGATGATGGCAGCTTTGTTTTTGCGTGTGGCAAGGTGTCTGTCGACACACTGGTATGCCACATTGAGTTCACCGTCTTCAAACCACTTATAAAACGGGGCATTCTCTTCGTTGAGCACTTTTGTAAAGGGCTTGAACCAGTCAAGCTTCTCTTTGGCATATTTCGCCCAGAAGCCTTCGTAGTCCTCTTCAGCCTGCTTTACCAGCTCCCAGTACTCGTCCATACTTTTGATGGCAGCGTCTTTGAACAATTCTTTGTTAGGGTAATAGAGTTCACTCATGGGTGTTCCTTTATATGGTTATGTTGCAACAATTCTAACATAAAAAGGTAACGGATTTGTATGAAGGAAAAAGAAAAAAATTAATTAGGAGTAAATTACTCCTAATTGTAACACTTGGCTGAAATAATTAGACAACCTCGATCTTCTCCGCCACTTCAAGGCCGAAGCCGCCAAGCCCCACAAACTCTGTCTCTTTGCTGGTTGTAAGCAGGTTTATTTTCTTCACGCCAAGGTCTTTGAGTATCTGCGCGCCTACCCCAAACTCTTTGGCCTGCTCCTGTGAGATCACTTTGGTATCGAGAAAGACAAGAAGCCCGCCGTTGGTTTTGAGATACTCAATAGCCTTGTTAAGCGCATTGAAACGCTTGTCGTCAAGTATGAGGTCAATATCGCTGCCGATGTTGTGAAACTTGACATTGGCTGTCTCATGCAAGCCGTAAAACTGTATGACCGTATGGCAGCGGTCAAGATGGTCTTTATAGGTATGCTTTTCTACTTTGATGCCACGCAGTGATGTTTCGGTACTCTCAACACGCTTAACCAGCTGCTCATTGGCAAGACGGTACTCGACAATGTCGGAGATGTAGACAATGTGCAGCCCGTGTTTTTCGGCAAAAAGCTTCAGATCATCCATACGCGCCATTTCACCATTGTCTTTAATGATTTCACAAATCACACCTACCGGTGCAAGGCCGGCCAGTTTGCACAGATCGACAGAACCTTCGGTATGCCCGGTACGCACCAGTGTCCCCCCGTCTTTGGCAATGAGCGGAAAGATATGCCCGGGGCGCACAAAGTCCTCTGCCACACTCAGCGGACTTGCAAGCTTTCTGATACAGTCGTCACGTTCGGCAGCACTAATGCCCGTACTCGCCGTTGCCGAGTCTATGGAAACGGTAAATGCAGTTTCATGGTTGGAGTCATTACGGCTGACCATAGGCATAAGGTCAAGCTGGGCAGCAAGCTCTCTTGTAATAGGCGTACAGATGAGCCCCCTCGCTTCTTTGGCCATAAAGTTGACCATGTCAGGTGTGGAGAAGGTCGCAGCATAAACCAGGTCACCCTCGTTCTCCCTGTCCTCGTCATCCATCATAATGACCATTTTGCCTCTCTTGATCTCATCAATGGCTTTTTCCACACGTTGTATTGCATCTGTCGGCATAATTTGTCCTGTTTGGGGTATATGTAAATATGATTGGTATTATAGCGTAGGTCTATTATATGTAGAGGATGTGGCGGTTTTTGACAGCAGCACAGAGCAGATGTGCGCTGCTGCTTCAAGCCTTTAGAGTGTAGAAATATACCCTGCAACAGCTTTGATCTGTGCGTCGTTCAGTCCGGAAACCTGTGCTTTCATGGTCATTCCCATACCGGTTACATTACGTGTACCCACTTTGTAGGCTTCCAGCTTCTTAACAACCTCATCGGCACTCTGCCCAGCAATGACATTAGATTTGCCAAGTGCTTTTTGTTTCCCGTCTTTCCCGTGACACGCCGCACACTTGCCAAAGAGAGCTTTACCATCGATGGCAGAAGAACCTGCATGCTCTGCACTTTCTGTTTTGGGTGCAACGACTTCCTTGGCACTCTCTACAGCATTCGCCGCCGCCTCTTTTGCTTCCGAAGCTTTCTTTGCTACAACATCACTCATAGCAGCAGCTTTTTCTTTGGCAGCCTCTACCGCTTTGTGGGCAGATGTTTTAACATCTTCTGCCGCAGAGGAAACAGTTTCTGTAGTCGCCTTCGTAGTTTCGGCAGCCGCCTTTTTGGTTTCCTCAGAACATCCGGCCATAAACAGTATGGAAGCTGTTACGATGGAAAGTATGGTGAATTCGACTTGAAACGGAATTGATCGCCGCAGCACTATTTACAACAGTAGAAATTTATATGGTCAATTCGACTTTTGAAGTATTCCATGATAGTCTCAAATCTACAACAGTAGAAATTTATATGGTCAATTCGACCTGTCCAATAGATTGAAGCTCTTTTTGATCTACAACAGTAGAAATTTATATGGTCAATTCGACAAAGAGTATCTTGATGTAAATCAATCATCTACAACAGTAGAAATTTATATGGTCAATTCGACGCCACTTTAGAGCGTGTCACCCAACCAAATCTACAACAGTAGAAATTTATATGGTCAATTCGACAAAAGCTATATCAAAGTGCATATTGAATCTACAACAGTAGAAATTTATATGGTCAATTCGACTAACAAATGTGTCGCTCGCCGTATGGTAT
>JALWHT010000105.1 GCA_026983515.1 Sulfurovum sp. | reverse complement strand
AAATGCTTTACAACCATCCACCCAGTAGCCAAGATAGATGTAGGGAAGTTCGAGAATCTTGGCCAGTTTGATCTGGTAGAGCAGGGAGTAGGTACCAAGTGAAAGTTTGCTGTAGTCGGGGTCATAGTAAAAATAGATGGCGCTGATACCGTCATCGAGAATGTCGATGAGGTCGACCCCTACCAGTTTTCCGTCGACAATGTAAAGTACCTCTTTGCCAAAATCATGGGCACCGTCAACGAAGTTTTCATGGTATTCTCGCTGGGAGATGTTTCGGAAGCTCCAGCCGTCTTTGTCATGTTTATAGGCATGATACTTGTTGTAGAGGTCAATGTGCGATTGTGTAAGTGTCGGTTTTTGGACAATGATCTGTGTATTTTCGTTGCGTCTGATAGTACGGCGCTCGGATTTACTGAAGTTGTAGGCCTCTGCATTGATACGGACACTTTTGCATTCGTTGCATCCATTGCAGGTAGGGTGAAAAAAATATTTTCCAAACCGGCGCCAGCCGCGCTGAATGACAGCGGTCGCAAAGGTTTTAGAAGCATTTGGGACATACTTGTAGTACATTCGTACTGAGCGATTGGGGAGGTAGGCACAATCATAATCGAGCATTGAAAAGTCAGTTGAAGGAGGGTTGAGCAGATCAAGTTCTTCGTTCATGGCTGCCTCCTTGTGCTAAAATTATCGCGATTATACAGAAAATATAGTAAAATTGTGATATTTTCCTAATTAGGAGCGGGAGTGTTTCTCTATCAGCCTACCAGTGGTTATTGCTATAACAGTGATTCCATTTTTCTCTACGACTTCATTGCTCAATTCAAGCCGAGGGGTAAGCTTCTTGACGTAGGTTGTGGCGTAGGCATTATCTCTTTGCTGCTGTCACGTGATTTCAAGATAGAAACACATATCATCGATAAACAGGAAAAGATGCTCTCTTATGCAGTGCACAACTTTAGGCTAAATAACCTTGATGTGTCAGCGCATTTGGGAGATTTTACCGAGTTTCAGAGTGAAGAGCGGTTTGATTACATTGTGTCAAATCCGCCCTTTTACGATCCCAGTGTCACCCAAAGTGAAGATACGCATCTCAATATCGCCCGTTATGCGCACCATTTGCCCGTTGAACGGTTTATTAGGCGGGTAAAGACCTTTTTGCGTCCCAAAGGGTGGTTTATTTTTTGCTACGATGCCAAGCAGATAGACCTACTCATGCAGTGGCTCAAACACTACGGTATCAATCCGGAAAAGATACAGTTTGTCCACTCCAAGATTGACCGTGAGTCCAAACTGGTAATGATCGCAGCACGGAATAATTCAAAGTCGATGACACAGGTACTGCCGCCGTTGATCGTCTTTGATGAGCAGAGCAACTACTTACCTGCGGCACAAAAAGTTTTTGAACGAGCTGGAACGCATAGTATCAAAGCGCAACGCTTGGATAGTGAGGAATTAGGAATTAGGAATTAGGAATTTTAGTATGCATTGCGTTGCAATGCTTTTATTATGTAGGGTGCGTATCCACGCACCAAAAACAATCTATGGATGGAAAATATGAATGAAAATCTGATGGGAAAAGAGGGGTACGGTTATAAGTTCGACCCCTCTGCGTGTGAGGTGTGTGGCGGGCACTGCTGTACGGGGGAGAGCGGGTATATCTGGGCGAAGTATGATGAGATCGTCAATATGGCGGCGTTTGTTAACCTTTCGGTGGAAGAATTTGCTACAATGTATCTTAGAAAAGTCAAACACCGTTATTCATTGACGGAGAAGAAACTGGCAGAAGATAACTATGCCTGTATCTTTTTTGACGAAACAAAAAATCGTTGTTCAATCTACCCGGTACGGCCGTTGCAATGTCGCACCTTTCCGTTCTGGGAGCAGTTTAAACATGATGAAGAAGAGGTAAGAAAAGAGTGTCCCGGTATCGTATAATTTTTGCAGTAGTCGCTGCTTTTTTCTTTTGCATTACTTCTTCGCAGGCCAAAACGCTGCAGATGATCAGTGAAGATGAACTGATTGTGCGTGGGTTGCTCTATGCCCAGTATAAAGCGTATGAACCAAGCCGTGAAGTCTTTGCAAAGCTGTACGATATGACCGGGGAGAAAGAGTATCTCTTTCGTGAAGTGACGGCGTCACTGCTTGGCAGAACACATATTCCGGAAAGTATTGTCCGTCTTAAAGCATTTGACAAGAAGCACCCTGCTATGCTGGAAGTCAAACGGCTGCTTATTCCGCTCTATTTGACCAATCAGCAGATCAAAGAGGCACAAAAAGAGGCATCTTACCTGCTTGAGCGTTCTAACAAGGCTGTCGATCTTGATCTGGCTGCCAATCCGTATCTGTATGCAGGTGAGTTTAAAAAAGCCCTGCAGCTGCTTCAGCGTGCCTATGAAGAGTCAAACAGCGAAGATATTCTGCTGCGTATGGTGGCGATCATGGATGAGTATACCCATGAACGGCGCAGAGCGATCCAGCTATTGGAAACGCACCGGCGGATGAATGTGGTCAACTCTGACATACTCTATTTCAAACTCCTCTCTTTATATGTCAAAGAAAACGATGTCGACGGAGTGATCTCCATCTATCAGGCACTGTACGAGCACGACAAAAGCCCGGAGTATCTTGACAGAATTGTCAAGGCATACGCTTTCAAGGGGGATATCAAAGGCGCTATTAAATATCTTGAGAAAGAAAAAGCCGGAGATAAGATCCTCTATCAGCTTTACAAAAGCCAGAAGATGTTTGACAAGGCGTTGCCGCTTGCCCAACAGTTTTATGGGAAAGAGAAAGATCCAAAGTGGCTGGCGGAAGTGGCGATTTTAACTTATGAAAAAGCAAAAGACAAGAACGATGCTGCAATGATCGCCAAAGTGGTCAAGACCTTCGACAAGGCGATCTCACTGGGAGTGGATGACAGTATCTATCTGAACTATTACGGCTATACGCTGATCGATAAAGATATCGATGTGAAAAAGGGAATGCGTATTTTGAAAGATGCCCTTAAGCAGCAGCCGGACAATACCTACTATCTTGATTCTCTGGCCTGGGGCTACTACAAGCAGAAGCAATGCGCAAAGGCGTATGATCTGATGGAAAAAGTCATTGCACAGGAGGGGTTTAAAGAACCTGAAATCACAGCACACTGGGATGCGATTAAAAAGTGTAAGAAGCACCATTCTACGAAACACTAAAGCTTCAGCGGCTACCTCTCTTCCTTGCGCTATAATACACAAAAATTCATAGAGAGTATAACGTATGGCAGATATTTTAGATGAAATAATCCGAAAGACAAAAGATGATCTTGAAAAGCGCAAGGTCGAGTACCCTGTAGAATGGCTTGGACGCTCTTTGGCTTTTAACCCTTTTGTTCCCAAAGATGTACAGGGCGCACTGCGATCCACACCGGAAAACCCCTATCGCATTATTGCCGAAGTGAAGAAAGCAAGCCCCAGCAAAGGAACCATCCGTGAAGATTTCGACCCTGTCGTCATTGCACAGGCATACGAAAAAGGTGGAGCCGATTCACTTTCAATTCTGACCGAACGGCACTGGTTCAAGGGAGACAAAGAGTATCTTGGTATGGTGCGCCGCTATGTAAGTATTCCGCTGCTTCGTAAGGATTTCATTGTTGATAAGTACCAGATTGTAGAAGCATTGGCATTTGGTGCGGACTACATTTTACTCATTGCAAAGGCGCTTTCACGCAAAGAACTTAAAGAACTCTATGAATATGCGCTTCATCTTGGACTTGAAGTCCTTGTCGAGATCCACGATAAGGCCGACCTCATTAAAGCGATGTTCGCCGGTGCGACGATCGTGGGCATCAATCACCGTAATCTTGAAACTTTTGAGATGGATATGCACCTGACCGAAAAGCTCATTCCGCTCATCCCCAATAACAAGATCATTGTTGCCGAAAGCGGTATCAATGACCACGAAACGGTTGTGGAGATTGCCAAAATGGGTGCGGATGCTTTTCTGGTAGGTGAACACTTTATGCGCCAGGATGATATCACTGCAGCGATCAAAGCGGTGAAGTATGGTGAAAGTTGACACAACTGCATAGCATTTGTGTTTCCTGCTACTACGACAAATCCTTTTCTCTTTATCTTCTTATTCTAAAAACTAACTAACCTATACTTATTTTTCATCAGCTTCCTTTCATAAAAATATTTTTATTGATATCTATAAGTAATAATAATTTTATTTTAAGGTATATTATACTACTATTTATTAATTGATAAATATTATCTATTAATAAAAATTAGGATTTAAAAAATGAAAACAAAAAAAGGATGTCCCTTGACAGAGGAGTCGGTAAGTCATACGATGCTTGGTGGTTCAGATGTGCGCAAATGGTGGCCGAAGCAGCTCAATTTTAAGATACTGCATCAAAATGGTGAAAATATCAATCCTCAAGAGGGTGGATTTGATTACAAGGAAGCGTTTGAAACACTTGATTATGATGCACTTAAACATGATCTTGTAGAGTTGATGAAAAATTCGCAGGAGTGGTGGCCAGCTGATTATGGGCATTATGGTCCGTTTTTTATCAGGATGGCATGGCATAGTGCGGGAACGTATCGTATCTCTGATGGACGAGGTGGCGGAAGC
>JALWHT010000104.1 GCA_026983515.1 Sulfurovum sp. | reverse complement strand
TAGCCGATGAGGATGCCAAGCCTGAAGAGATCGTCAAGCGCGGCCTTGAAAAAGCGGAAAAAGAGCTTTATGATGTCGTACTCATCGATACTGCCGGACGCCTTGCGATAGACGATGAGCTGATGGATGAGCTTGCCCGTGTCAAGGAGGTTGCAGAGCCTGATGAACTCTTCTATGTTGCCGATGCAATGACAGGGCAGGATGCGGTCAGAACGGCGCAGACCTTTAAAGAGAAGATCGGTATTACCGGCGTGATACTCACCAAGTTTGACGGTGACTCCAAAGGGGGCGTGGCGCTCGGGCTGACCCAGCAGGTTGGCGTACCGCTGCGCTTCATCGGTGCGGGTGAGAAGATGCCGGATCTTGAGCAGTTCATCTCTGACCGTATTGTCGGCCGTCTGATGGGTGCGGGGGATGTCGAGTCGCTTGCGGAGAAAGCCGCTGCGGCCATCGACCCTAAAGAGGCCAAGCGTATGACGCAGAAGATCAAGAAGGGACAGTTCAACTTCAACGACTTTCTTGAGCAGATGGAGCAGATGAAGAAACTTGGAAGCATGAAGTCGCTGCTGGGGATGATCCCGGGTATGGGCAATATGGCAAAGCAGATCGGTGATCTGGACCTGGAGAACTCTGAAGAGGTGCGGATGATCAAGGCGATGGTAGCCTCTATGACACCCAAAGAGCGTGAGAACCCCGACCTGCTTAACAATACCAGAAAACGCCGTATCGCTGCGGGTGCAGGACTTGACCAGATGCAGGTAAACCGCGTGCTCAAGCAGTTCAAAAATGCGGCGAAAATGGCAAAGAAGCTCTCCGGAAAAGGGGGTATGAAACAGATGCAGGATATGATGAAGCAGATGCAGGGCGGGGGCGGATTCCCCGGCATGCCGCGCTAAAAGCATTTTTTGTTTGAATGTACCAACCAACACTTGACCTCACTCTGCTATTTCTCCCGAAACTTTGTGTCAGACGGCTACGCAGCCGTCACCTTTGATTTGTCCATGAGGCATTTCATCACATTTTTCCTTTGATGGATTTGTTCCGTACATTGTTTTAGTGAAATAAGCATTTGCTTTTTAACTGTTATTATTATCACCTGACCCATAAATCCTGACCCCTAAATCCCTAAATCTCATGAAAACTGGAAGACCAAAGGAACCTCCTTGCTTGCTGCAGGTCAGGTAAAAGCAATGGAGATGATGGGAATAGAAGACACGCCGGAAAACAGAGAGATGTTCGAGCAGGCTGAATTGATAGTAGGCGGAACAGCCGCAGCTGTCTTAGCCAATATGGGAATTAAGAAAGTGAGCGGGAAGGGTGCGATCGATCACATTGCCTCAGCGACGGATAAATTTAGGGGGATTTCGGATAAAACTTTTGATAACTCCAATAATAGCCATCACGGCAAAAGTTCCAAAGAACGCCATCAAGAAAGTTTCCATAATAATACTCCTTCAAGTGATTCAAATATCCAAAATTATAACACAAAAGAAGTGTTTGCCAAAGCAAAAGCAGACATTCATGCGATGAGTCCTGAAAAGGCTGCCCGAAAAGCAGTCTACAACAGCCTGCATGAAGCAGATTATAGGAGTCGATTATAGGAGTCGGGTGATAATAATAACTTTATAAGATTTGTACTATAATACTCCATCAAGGAGCGTTCATGCCAAGAAAGCCGCGTATAGAGATACCAGGATATTATCATATCGTCAACAGAGGAGTAGAGCAAAGGATTGTCTTTAAAGAGGCGTGCGATTATGAATATTTCGAAGAGTTGATGTGTTCTTATATGAAGAGATATGACATAACTCTTCACAACTATTGTCTGATGAACAACCACTATCATCTTCTTATAGAGATCACGCAACCCAATCTCTCCAAATTCATGCGACAACTCAATATGAACTACGCGATTTACTTCAATAAAAAATACAACAGAACAGGACACCTTTGGCAAGGCAGGTTCAAATCTTGGTATATCACGCATGAAGCGTATCTCTATACCCTCATGCGATACATAGAGAAAAATCCGCTTCAAGCCAATGTGGTACAGGATATCAAAGAGTACCCCTACAGCTCTTACCACTATTTTTTGGATTATGAAACTATACCCGAATGCCTGCAAAACGCATGGATAGCACAAAAGCATCAAAACGACTACGAAGCGATACGGACAATGCTTAACGGCAATGTAGACACCTCTGAACTGCAAGCGCTAAAAAACGCATCTTCTTTGGTAGAAGCACCCAATGTTGACAAGAAGCAGGATATTGAAAAACTCATAAAAATGCTAACCGATCATAAAGACCTAAAAGAGCGCAATGATAAAATCGTCAAAGCATATGGGCAAGGCTATTCACAGCATATGATTGCTAAAGTACTGGGGATATCGCAGCCTGCCGTACATGGGGTGATAAAGAGGAGTAAAAAATGAATTATCATTATCACCTGACACTAATTGCCTAATTATGTTGCTGTTTGCTGTAGGGCTTCATGCTGGTTTCCTTGAAGAGAAAGAGGCGTGCCAAAAGGGTGATGGTGCGGCGTGTACACAGGCGGCCAACTACCTGATGGAAACCAAGCAGTGTTATGAGACCGGTGTGGAAGGCGGCCTTGCAAAGGCGCTTGTGTACGCCAAACGCGGCTGTGCGCTTGAAGATGCCGACGGCTGCCTCTTTGCAGCGATGGTGCTCTACTATGGCGATGACTGGGAGAAGATCGCTGCAGACAAGGAGGCAGGCAGGCGTTACCTCAAACGGGCTTGTGAACTTGGGAAAGAGGATATTTGCAGCTATCTTCCCTCATTTTAGACTCCTTTAAAATTGATTTGGGTATAATCGCGTTCCAAAAGTCTTGATGAGTGCTTTGAGTCATTAAAAAGCAGTTGTCAGGACTTGCAGACGAATGAAGTGCTGATCCTCCGGTGCATCGCTGTAAAAAAGCATATTATGAATTAAAAGGAAAAACAGATGACAGTAATCAGAATGACAAGAATGGGTAGAAAGAAAAAGCCGTTTTACAGAATCGTAGTAACAGACAGCAGAAAAAGAAGAGATGGTGGCTGGATCGAAGCAATCGGTTACTATAACCCTGTAAGTGAAAACAAAGATCTTAAAATCGATGAAGAGAGACTCAACTACTGGGTCAGTGTCGGTGCACAAATGAGCCCGACTGTTAAAAGACTTGCAGGTAAAAAATAAGCCGAATGGTCAAAGACTTCCTCTATGCCTACGCCACACTTTTGGTGAACCATCCTGATGATATCTCTGTAGAGATTGAAGAGATGGATGAGGGATTTGATGAGATCACAATCTTTGCAAACAGCGAAGATATGGGGAAACTCATTGGGAAAGAGGGCAAAATGATCAATGCGATCAAAACGGTCATCTCGGGCTGTAAAGCCAAAGGTGGCAAGAACTACCGTGTCAACGTCAAAGCGGTAAACTAATACAAATGCCTGGCGAAAAATTCTTCATTGCCCAGATAGGGCGTACGGTTGGTCTTCACGGCGACCTTAAACTTCACCTTCATACCGATTTTCCCGAACAGTTTAAAAAGGGAAGTACCTTTCAAAGTTCACGTGGCCCATTGACAGTGGCTTCTGTGAATGCCAAACGCGGTATCATCCGTTTTAACGGTTACGAAAATATCGATGAAGCGAAAAAACTCACCAATGTGAAGCTTTATGCTGATGAGGCGCAGACAAAAGCCAATTGTGAACTGAATGCAGGTCAGCATTTCTGGTTTGATATTATCGGCTGTGAAGTGATGGAAAAGGGTGAAAAACTTGGCCGTGTGACAGATATTCAGCGTATGGCGGATGTAGATTATCTTGCCATCGATACGGATGAATCACTGGTCAAGGCAGGGATGCCAAAGCAGTTCCTGCTTCCCTATATTGACCGATATATTATAGATGCAGATACACAGGCCAGGCGTATTGATACCAAAGATGCCAAAGATGTATTAGAGGCCAGTTAGGCAGATGCGTTTTACGTTTGTAACACTTTTTCCACAGCTTATCGAAGGCTATTTCTCTGCAAGCATTCTGGGGCGTGCGATTGAAGAAGAAAAACTTTCCATCGATTTTCGAAATCCACGCGACTATACCAAAGACAAATTCAATCGTGTCGATGCCCCAATGATAGGCGGGGGTGCCGGTATGCTGATGACACCACAGCCGTTAATGGATACGCTCGATACGCTCAAGGCAACTTCTCCGGATGCACATATTGTCTTTCTTACTCCCGTCGCCAAACGCTTTACCCAAAATGACGCGAAGCGTCTTGCTAAAAAGTCCCATATCGTATTGGTCAGCGGCCGTTACGAGGGGATTGACGAGCGGGTCATTGAGGCGAAGGCGGATGAGGTATTTTCCATCGGTGACTACATTCTGACAGGCGGGGAGCTGGCAAGCATGGTGCTTTGTGATGCCATCAGTCGCAATGTGAACGGTGTACTTGGAAACAGTGAGTCACTGCAGGTAGAAAGCTTTGAAGAACCTCTTCTTGAGGCGCCTTCATTTACAAAACCTGTTGTCTATGAAGAAAATGCTGTTGTTTCAGAGTTCTTAAAGGGTAATCATAGTAAAATCACGGACTTAAAAAGAGGGTTGGCTTTGTGCAAAACGA
>JALWHT010000103.1 GCA_026983515.1 Sulfurovum sp. | reverse complement strand
TCGCTCTGCTCTTATTTGTTGGATGTACACCAAAAGGTGAACGTACCTTTTACGACAAAAACATCACCAACCAGAGCATCCCCTGTATGAAGCTGGCGGTAACACCTCCTAACAAACAGATGGAGCAAACCATGAAGCAGCTCTACCGTTTTACGCAAAGCTGCCCTTATACCCTGACATTGAGCTACAAAAGCGGTATTGTCTGCAACAGCCACTACAATGCACAGACAAAAGCACTTGGCAAAATGCCCAACAGTTACATGAACCTGGAGCTGAGACGGGGGTTCAAACTGCTCTACAGCTACTACATCGACCTTGACCATGCGCCTAACAGCGGAGATGTGGAAACAGGCTTTTCACAAATGAAACAGGATTTGACACTTGAAAAGCAATGATATTAACCATTCTTCCCTATAATTTTTAAAATCATACACAACAAGGAGTTTTACAATGAAAAAAAGTTTGGTTACAGCAACGGTGCTTGCCGCTTTTACCATGACACTGCACGCAGGTAATATGGACACTGAAAAAGCCGAAGGCATCAAGTACATCAAGATGCTCGGAAAAGCACTTAAAACTGAGATGAAAGCACATATGAAGAAAGACCCTTCCGGTCTGGAAGCACTGGCATTCTGTTCAGGCAGTGCCGACACCATTACCAAAGAGGTCAATGCCAAACTTCCCGCCTATGCAAAGGTAAGACGTACTGCACTGAGAGTACGAAACGACAAGGTCAACACTCCCGATGCTACCGACAAAAAGGTCATGGCAGAGTTTGAAAAAGGGATTGCGGCAAAGAAACTGACACCAAAAAGCATTGAAGTAGTCAAAGTAGGGGATACAACGCGTATTTACAAGCCGCTGGTAACCAAAAAGATGTGCCTGAAGTGTCACGGCAGCGATCTTTCTCCAAAAATTGCAGATGCGATCAAAAGTGCCTACCCCAACGACAAAGCAACCGGATTCAAAGAGGGAAGCCTCAGAGGTGTGATTGTCGCAGAGATCAAAAAACACTGAAAAAGGCTGCTCTTGCAGCCGCTTTCATCTGTCATTCTGACATATTTTCTACCCCTTTTTCCATAACACGCTATACTTGGCAAAAAAGGGTTGCAGCGTGTTTCTTCACATAGACATCGACAGTTTTTTCGCTTCTGCCGAACGGACAGTAGACCCTTCGCTCGATGGCATTCCCATGGCTGTGGGAAGCCGCAGCAACCTGGAAATATTTGAAAAAGAGCGCATCGGGGTAAGGTTGATGGATGACAACAGCGGTGCCTTTGTTGCACCTGTTTTTTATTCTCAGCGTGAAAAAACATTTGAAGAGTATTTTGTTGACCATGTTGAAGGGGAGCGGAAAATAAGAGGTATCATCACTTCGGCAAGCTATGAGGCAAGGGCATGCGGGGTAAAAACGGCCATGCCCATCGCGCAGGCGCTGAAGCTTTGCCCCAAAATGATCGTCATTCCCTCACATTACCGCCTTTACCATACACTCTCACAAAGACTCTACGACTATATGCAGCGAAACATGCCACAGGTTGAACAGTTCAGTATCGATGAATTTTTCGGTGATGTAAGCGGCTGGATTGCCGATGAGAATGCAACAGAGTTTGCCAAAAAGCTGCAATCGGAAATAAAAGCAAAGTTTGGACTTCCCGTCTCCATTGGCATTGCAAAAGCGAAATGGATCGCCAAACTTGCTACGGAGTCTGCAAAACCCTACGGCATCTTTCGTGTCGAAGACATCAATGCCTATATAGAACATATACCTGTCGAGGCTTTCCCAGGCATTGGTAAAGGATTTCAACGCCGTCTTAAAGAACACTACATTACTACTCTTGGAGAGATAAAACGTAACCGGAGCCTGCTATACCGATGGAAGAAACCCGGCATTCAGCTTTACAAACGGGTCACAGGCACAGACGGGGAGGGGATAGCCAAACGTCCTGCACGTAAATCCATAGGAATCAGCCGCACCTTTGATGCCATTTATAACACAGAGGAAATACACAGACGCATCATGATCATGGCGCGGCATATTGCACATATGGTGATAGAGAAAGAGGTAAATCCCACAAGCTACTACCTTAAAATCAATTATGCAGAGGGGATAAAAGTCAAGCGCACGGAGAGTGTAAACCGGATTTTCAGCGAAACACTCTTTAAGCGTGTATTGACCCGGATGTACAAGAGTATATCGGTACCCCATGCCGGCGCTGTGAAGTTGAGTATCAATGTATCCAACTTTTCAGAAATCCAACATAAAACACTCTCTTTGCTCTCTTACAATACAGACATAGATGCAAAACATCTCAGTGTAGAAGTATGTAAACTGCGGGAAAGGTTCGGACTGGACATCATTAAAACAGCCAATGAACTTTAAAGTTTTTAAGTATAATAGTCCCATGAACACATTTATTTCAACCCTATGTGATATTTTTCTTTCCAAAAGCCTTAAAGATGAAAGTCTTGTTGACCGGCTTTATTATCACTCGCGTAGAAGTATGCTTGCATTAAGTGCCTTTACGATTGGTGTGACCTACTATCTTTACAAAACTATGGGGATGCCCATTGTTGTATGGGGAGTATTTTTGATCTTGCTCGCATCAGGACGATGGATGCTGGTAGGGTATTATGACAAACACAAACATGACAAATCACTTGCACAATGGCACCGGCTCTTCTCCCGTTTGACGATCATTACTGCACTGGCAGTATCTTTATTGGGATGCTACTTTATTCCCCATGCTGACACTGTCGACAGGTTGTTTATTATTGCTGCGCTGATGGGAGTTACTGGCGGTGCAATGAATTTACTGTTTCCTGACATTCGCATGATGCTTGTTTATGTCAGTATTGTGCTTTTACCTTTGATCGTTACACTTTTTCTTATGGGAGGTGAACTCAATATATTACTAATGATCCTGCTGATTCTTTATTATGTCACACAACTTATCATTGGGTATAACACTTACCGGCAAAATCTGGATATTGTTGAGCACCAGCGGGCTGTAGATATGGCAAAAAACCAACTCTATAAAGAGAGGGAAGCTCTTGAATACTTTTACAAGCAGGCACCCATTGGGATCTTTTTTTATGATGTGAACCTTGTTGTCACAGACTGCAACGATGCTTTCCTGGAACTTTTTCATTTAAAAAAAGAGGAAATTGTCGGTGTTGACCTGCATATTCTTCCTGATAACAGCCCCTTGCGTATTATGACAGATGCCCTTACAGAAGGGGTACAGCACTATGTTGGCTCCTATCATTCCCTAAAAGGGCTGCACTACTGGATTGATGCACAGGTGTTTCCGCTCCATGACAATAATAACAATGTTATCGGTGGTGTTGTCATGATCGAGAACAAAACCAAAGAACATGAAGCCCAAAAGATGCTTGAATACCTTGCCATGCATGATCCCCTCACAGGTCTTTCCAACCGGTATGGGTTCAAAGAGTATATGGAATCGGTCATCAAAGACAAAAAGCACCAAAACACCTGTTCAATGCTGTTCTATCTCGATCTTGACCGTTTCAAACAGATCAACGATTCACTCGGACATACCTTTGGCGACCACCTGCTCAAAGCAATTGCCAAACGGTTGAAAGAGATTGTACCATCCGAAGCAAACCTGACACGGCTTGGGGGTGATGAATTTGTTATTGTGCTCCCCTTTATCTCTGAAAATCCAAACGAAGCAAAAACGAAAGCAAAAGCATTTGCCCAAACGATACATGAAATATTTGAAACACCATTCCATCTTGATGGTGTACGTCTTTATATCAAAAGCAGTATCGGTATTGTTCTCATAGAACCGGGGTTTGACAATGTCGACGAGATCGTCAGGCATGCCGACATCTCTATGTACCAGGCCAAAAAGAAAGGTGAGGACCACATCTCCTTTTACAACAATGAACTTGACAGGGAACGCAAAGAGGTCTTCGCACTCCAGCAGGATCTCATTCATGCACTTGAACACGATACATTCGAACTTTACCTTCAGCCGATTGTCTCCATTAATGACAATACAGTAAAAGCGGCAGAAGCGCTGATACGATGGCGTCATCCTGAACATGGATTAATGCAGCCAATCGAATTCATTCCTCTTGCCATTGAGCTTGGTGTCATTGGTGAAATAGGATGGTGGGTACTCGATCAGGTCTGTCAAACCATCGATGCCTGGAAAAAAAGCGGGGACTGGGATCTTGAATATATCTCTATCAACTTCAATGCCAAACAGCTGATCACTGAAGATTTTATTGATCATTTCTTCGCTAAGCTGGAAAAGTACAATGTAGACCCGGAAGATATCAAAATGGAAATCACAGAAACCTCTCTTATTGATAATTTTGCTTTGACACAGGAAGTGATCAGAGAGATGCAAAATCGTGGCATTAAGTGTATTATTGATGATTTCGGTACCGGGTACTCTTCACTCTCGTATCTGAAAAAACTCTCTTTTTCTGTGCTTAAAATCGATAAAGAGTTCATCTTCGATCTGGAAAACGATGAAGCCAACAAAACGCTGATTCGAACGATTGTTGAAATCGCCAGACAGTTTAACTATACCGTTGTTGTAGAAGGCATTGAAAAAGAGGAGCAGCGGGATATCATACGAAAGATAGATGACCGTCTCAGCTATC
>JALWHT010000102.1:7173-17825 GCA_026983515.1 Sulfurovum sp. | reverse complement strand
TTGGTTTATGCAATGTCAATACCTTTTAATTCTCTTTTTGCAGGACTATATTACTGCCTACAAACTGATAGGATTATAGCATTTAATTGTCTGCAAAATATCACAATCATGGTGCAGTTCGATATTTAAAGTACCATAAACATTGTGATAATGGACAATAGTTCAGCATATTTACATCCATTCTACCACTTTTGAAACTTCATCGGCAATATAACATTTTACAGCAGTGTGTTCAATCGGTACATTGGGAATGACTGCTTTGGTGAAGCCCTGTGTTTCCATCTCTTTGAGACGTTGTGCCAGTCCGGAGACTTCTCTTATCTCTCCGGTCAGGGAAACTTCTCCAAGAAAAAGCGTATGTGCACTGAGTTCCCTGTCACGGTAGCTGCTCAGGATGGCGGCAATGACAGCAAGGTCTGCAGAGGGTTCGTTGATCTTGATGCCGCCGGAAATATTGATAAACACATCATACGTTCCCAAGGGCAGATCAAGTTTTTTTTCCAATAAGGCAAGCAGCATATTGAGGCGATTGTTATCAAATCCGGTGGAACTTCGTTTGGGGTGTCCATACGCTTCACTGACCAATGCCTGTACTTCAATTACAATGGGGCGGCTTCCTTCCATAATGATGGTCAATGCAGAACCGGACTGAAGTTTCTCTTTGTTGAAAAAACGTCCTGCCATACTTTTGGCATCATTGAGCCCGTCACGGTTCATTTCAAAAATACCCACCTCATTGGTAGAGCCGAAACGGTTTTTAAATCCTCTTAACAGGCGCAGTTCGGAATTGCTGTCTCCTTCAAAGTAGAGTACCGTATCGACCATATGCTCCAATACACGAGGGCCGGCGATGGAACCGTCTTTGGTAATGTGCCCAATAATGAAGATAGGTATTTGCATACTTTTGGCAATGCGCATCAGTTCAAAGGTGATGGTACGTACCTGTGTTACCGAACCCGGGGCTGAAGGGTTTTCGTCAGAGTAGAGTGTCTGGATGGAGTCGATGATGATCAGATCATAGTCCCTGCTGTTGATTTCTGAAATGACGGTACTGAGATTGATTTCGGACAGCAGGTAGAGGGTTTGTGCATTGGCACCCAGACGATTGGCACGAAGTTTGATCTGTCCGGCAGATTCCTCTCCTGAGACATAAAGAATTTTTTGTCCTTCCTGGGCAAGATTGCCTGCTATCTTGAGCAGCAGTGTTGATTTACCGATGCCCGGACTGCCGCCAATAAGTGTAAGAGAACCCGGAACAATTCCTCCGCCGAGTACAAGGTCGAGTTCTCTGCTGCCTGAGCCAAATCGTGTAATGTTGTCTTCATTTACCTCTGTGATAGGGGTTGCTTTTGCTTTGAGAGACGCGGAAGAGGATGTACCGGAAGTCTCTTTAAGGAATTTGATCTGTTCTGCGGTAAGTTCTACCATACTTTCCCATTCACCGCAGGAGGTGCATTTCCCCATCCATCTTGGTGACTGGAATCCGCATGCCTGACACTCAAACAGGGTCTTTTTCTTTGCCATAGTCTTTCCGTTTTTTTGAAAGTATAATGTTTTTGTGTAGCAAAATGTTTTAAATATGTCATATTGTCATTTTTTGCATTTAATTCTCTTTGGGCTATAATACATCCACTTTTTACTTTATTTCAGGAATATGTGTGGCATTTAACAAAATCAGACAGTTTTTCACTGCGCTTTATCTTACTAATTCGTATGGGCTGAAATTGAAAGGTACGAATGATCCAATGGAGAAAAAGGCACTGAGACTTGCCTATTCGACGGATCAGCTCAACGCACTGAATATCAGTATCCGTATCGAATATCCTGAAAGGCTCCCTGCGTCCGGTCAATATCTTTTGGTAAGCAATCACCGTACGATCATTGATCCCCCCATTATTGAGATTGTGTTGAAAGATACAGATATTTTCGGGTTGTGGATAGCAAAGAAGGAGCTGTATAACTCTTTTTTCTTTGGTATGTTTGTCCGAAATGCAGGCTGTATTCTGCTGGATCGTGCAAAAAGCCAGATGGCAGGATTTTTTGCCGATGTGAAGGAGGGGGTTCGACAGGGGAGTTCTATTTTCATTTTCCCGGAAGGAACCCGCAACAAAAGCAGTGCACCGGTTGCCGAATTTAAAGAGGGGTCCCGTATCATCGCACTTAAGAACCGACTTCCTATGCTGCCGCTTCACATCAAAGGAAATGCGGCCGAGGTGCTGAAAGCGGCCATAGCAGACAGTTCTGTCCGAAGAGAGATTGTCGTAGAGGTTGGAGAACCTATTGACTATCGTGAAAGACGCAATCTTCAGGAAGTCTACCGCGAACGTTTCGCGCTTGTGTAGAGACGGTTTGCCTACGCAAAGATCTCATCGAGGATGGTGTTGACGTAGTCGTTGGCTTTGAAGCGGATGAGGTCGGCAGGCTGTTCTCCCGTACCTATGTAGTAAATAGGCATTTGGAGTTCGTCAGCGATACTCAGTACTGATCCGCCTTTGGCGGTACCGTCAAGCTTGGTGATGATAATGCCATCGATGCCGATCATTTCATTGAAGGCTTTTGCCTGGTTGATCGATGAGCTTCCCTGGGTACCGTCGAGAATAAGCATTTTCCGGTGCGGTGCCCCCTCCATTGCCTTGCCTGCGACACGGATCATTTTTTTGAGCTCTTCACTGAGGTTTGTCTGCGTATGCAGACGGCCTGCAGTGTCGATGATGACATGCTCCAGCCCTCTGGCTTTGGCTGCTTCGATGGTGTCGTAAACAACAGCGGAAGGATCGTGCCCCTGACGGGTAGCGACAATGGGAATGTCCAGTTTGTCTGCCCAGCGTGTAAGCTGTTCTATGGCAGCGGCGCGGAAGGTATCGCCTGCACCAAGAATAACCCCTTTGCCCTCCTGCTTGTAGCGGTAAGCAAGTTTGGCGATGGTGGTGGTTTTCCCTGCACCGTTGACACCGATGATCATCTCGACATATGGTTTGTCATCGCTCTCTTTCCAGTCTGCTTTGTATTGAAACACGGAGATAAGAGAGTTGAATGCCTGTGTACGGCTGATCTTTTCCGGCAGTGCATCAAGAAGGCGTTCGGCAAGTTCATAATTGACATCTGATTCAAGAAGGATCTCTTCGAACTCCTCTTTGGTAATCTCTTTTTTCTTTTCGGGCGCAACCTCTTTGATTGCTTCGGTAGTTTTTCCAAAAACTTTTTTGAGTATATTAAACATGACTAAACTCCTTTTATTTCAATAGTATATTGATATCGTGTACCAGCATTTCAACGGGAACAGCACCTTCATAATGTTTGTAATACCGACCGTTGTGGTAAATGACCGTCAACGGGATGGGCAGCATATCAGGAAGTGAGAGGCGTTTGCTGATCGTTTTGGCAAAGGCATCGTTTTCTTCGCCGCTGGAAATGAAGTAGGCAAGGTTGTTTTTTGAAACAAATGTGTCCAGTTCTTCAAGGTAGTTGTCCGGATGCAGCAAGATGCCAAGTACGGCAACCTCTTTTTTGTATTTTAGCTGAAGATCAGAAAGGTAGGGTGCTTCGCCCTGACACGGATCTGACCAGGTACTGAAAAAATGCAAAATCACCACCGGTTTTGTAATGTCAGGAAAAAGAAGTTTTTCCTTTTCCATAACAACAGTGTGGCTTATGCCATTATGGTCGGTCAGCATAAACCGGTTGTTTTTGGCAGCTGAAGATCGGTTGATAGCAGTAGATACATTATTTTCTTTGGTGGCAGTTGCTGTACTTGCGTTGTGTTCCTGTACAGATTTCTCTTTTTTGCCACATCCCGAGAGGAGAAACAATAGAATGACAGCGGCAAGGGCTATGGGGTATCGTACAGATGCGTTCACAAACTTCCTTTTCTGAAGGTGCCCTTTTGGTATAATAGGTCAAAAATTATAGCCAAAGAGCACTAAAAAAGTATGGATAGTTACGCAGAAAAGAAAAAAAGATTTCGACAACGATGCCTTAAACGGCTGAAACAGGCTTCACGACAGGGTACCTACGCAAAAGACCACCGGGTAGTGGAAAAACTGAGTGCATTGATCGCGGCAGAGCATGCAAAGTCTGTTATGCTCTATGTACCTTTGGCAACGGAAGTTAACATTTTCCCGCTGATCCGGCATTTGAGGCAGCGGGGAGTGACGGTCTATGTCCCCTTTATGGAAGGTAAAAGTTTCAGGTTGGTAAAATACAGATATCCGCTAAGGATCAAACAATTTGGCATCAAAGAGCCGAAATTTTCAAACCAATATAGAAAAAAACAGATAGATATTGCGGTGATTCCCATTGTCGGGATGGACATTACCCGAAGAAGGGTAGGTTTCGGCAAAGGGATGTACGACCGCTTTTTTGAAAAAGAGACGAAAAATATAAAAAAGAGAGTATTTGTGGCGCGGGAACTCTGTATGTCCAAAGAGATTGTGACCGACCGTTATGATGTAAAGGCAGATCTGGTGATTGTGCCATAAATTCAGGATAGACCCTATATTTTGAGCCTTTTTCACTGTAAAAAGGAAAAAGAATGACAGGAATCATTGTGCTCTCTACCGCTGTAGGAACAGTACTGGGAGCGGGAGTGGGATATTTGGTGTTTGCAAGAAATGCCCAACGGCGCTATGCGCATCTTGAGAAAGAAGCGAAGGCAAAAGCGAAGGCTGTCAGCCATGAAGCAGAACTGTTGCTGCAGGAAGCACAGATGGAACGCAAACGCAAAGCGTTGGAGCTGGAAGCGTCATATGAAGAGCGGCTGACAAAACTTGAAGAGCGTAACAGGGCATTGATCCGAAAACGTAAAAACCTGGAAAAAGCAGAAGAAAAACTGCGGGAAGAGGAACAGGCGCTTGAAACAAAGGCTGCTCATCTTGAGCTCCTTGAAACCCAAAAACAGCATGAGATCGACAAAGCGATAGCAAAACTTCAAAATGTAGCTGCCCTGACACAAGAGGAGGCAAAAGCCTATATCCTTGAAAAGGTAGAAGAGCAGAGCCGTTCTGAAGTTGCTGCAATTGTCAGACGCTATGAACAGACTGCAAAAGAGGAGGGGGAAAAGCGTGCAAACTACATTCTTGCACAGGCGACAACACGTTATGCAGGGGAGTTTGCCGGTGAACGTCTGATCAATCTTATTACACTGCCAAGTGATGAGCACAAAGGGCGCATCATTGGGAAAGAGGGGCGTAACATCAAAGCGCTTGAGATGCTGCTGGGTGTAGATATTGTCATCGATGAGACCCCAGGGGTCATTTTGGTCAGTTCCTTTAACCTCTATCGGCGTGCTATCGCGACACGTGTTATCGAGATACTGGTGGAAGACGGGCGTATTCATCCCGGTCGTATCGAAGAGGTGCATGAAAAGGTAGAGCGTGAGTTTGAAGAGAAAACCTTTGAAGAGGGTCAGAATGTTCTGATCGACCTTGGTATCTATGGGATGCATGAAGAGCTTGTCAGGTTATTGGGACGGCTGAAATACCGCGCAAGTTACGGGCAGAATGCATTGGCACATACACTTGAGGTCGCAAGGCTTGCCCGGGTCATGGCAGCGGAGATGGGCGGAGATGAAAAACTTGCCATGCGTGCGGGACTGCTGCATGATATCGGCAAGGCGTTGACACAGGATATGGGCGGGTCACATGTTGAGATTGGTGCGGAACTTTGCCAAAGGTATGGGGAACACCCTACAGTTATCAATGCTATCTATGCGCATCATGGCCATGAAGAACCGGATTCTGTCGAGAGTGCCGCTGTTTGTGCGGCAGATACGCTTTCGGCTGCGAGACCCGGAGCCAGACGTGAAGTCCTTGAGAGTTTTACCAAACGGGTGAAAGAGATTGAAACGATTGCCCTCTCCAAACCTTATGTGGAAAAGGCATACGCGATCAATGCCGGTCGGGAGATACGGGTATTTGTGAATGCCGGGAAAATGAGTGACAATGATGTCGCGCTGCTGAGCAAAGAGATTGCAAAAGAGATTGCTGACAAGGTACAGTTCCCCGGAGAGATCAAGGTCAATGTTATCCGGGAAACACGGGCAGTCAGTATTGCAAAATAACGGCTTAAAAATCGTATAATATTAGAATAGTATAATATTGCCCATATTTCCAAAAAAGGGTGAATAGTGGACAGATGTCAAGAGATCGTTGCGAATGTAAGAATGGAAGAGTGTTATGAGGGCATGAGCCTTGTTTTTGACGGCGAGAGAGATGATCTCCGAAAAGAGATCAACGGTGCCATAGAGAAGGCCTGCAGCGCTACAGGACTGAAGCCTCTGGTTTTTGACAACAAAAGAACAGACAAATCGCAGCATGAAGCTTTCTATATCGAGTTTACTGATGAAACACAGCGGGAGAGCGGTGCCTTTTTTGAGCTTGTACTCAAAGAACTGGGCATAGACAAATGTGAAAATGATGTTATTTAAGGAACAGATGATGAGAAGAACGTTTTTAAAATTCTGCCTTGCACTTATGGTAGGTGGAGGTATGCTTCATGCCGCAGACAACAAAGCACCGATCGTGGTACTCAAAACCAATGTGGGGAATATTGAGGTAAAACTCTACCCGAAAGCGGCACCTTTGGCAGTGGAAAATTTTGTTACCCATGTGAAAAACGGTTACTATAACGGTATTATCTTCCACCGTGTCATCAAAGGTTTTATGATTCAGGGCGGTGACCCTACCGGTACGGGACGCGGCGGTGAATCCATTTGGCATAAAGACTTTAAGAACGAATATGCACCTAACCTTACATTTGACAGACCGTTCCTGCTAGCTATGGCCAACCGCGGTCCCAATACCAACGGCAGCCAGTTTTTCATTACAACCGTACCTACACCCCATCTCAATGGCGGCTATACGATCTTTGGTGAAGTCATTAAAGGCAAGGATGTGGTCAAAAAAATTGAAAATGTTACTACCGGTCCCGGTGACAGACCCATGTTCGACCAAAAGATCATCAAAGCATATATCAAAAAATAGGTATTATGCCTATTGAATGATTCACAGTAGCGCAAAATACTTACTGTGAATCTACTCTCTCCATACACCAATCAATAGATATAAAGGACTGTTGTGGATCTGAACCAGATTAGAAAAGAACGCAAAAAATGGCTGAGCTGGAAGAATATCAAACCGCTTCAGGACGCCATTGCCGCACTGCCGCTATGTGAAGATACTACGGTTTCACTTGGTGATACAGTCGCCGTGAAGAGTGAAAGCATTGGTAAAGTTCAGATGGAACAGATTGAAACTACAGCAAGGCTGATGATGCCATGGCGTAAAGGACCTTTTGCCATCAATGACCTGTTCATCGATTCTGAATGGCAGAGTCAGATCAAATATAATCTGCTTGAACCCCATTTCAATCTTGAAGATAAAGTGGTTGGTGATATTGGCTGCAATAACGGCTACTACCTCTTTAGGATGCAAACACACACCCCAAAGAAGCTTGTAGGCTTTGACCCTTCTGCTATCTACTATTCCCAATTTCAGTTCATTGACCGTTTTGTTAACTCTAATATCGTCTATGAAATGCTGGGTGTGGAACATGTCGAGTTTTACGAACACAAGTTCGATACACTCTTTTGCCTCGGTGTTCTCTACCACCGCCCTGATCCTGTATCAATGTTGAAATCACTCTTCAAGGGGCTTAACAAAGGCGGGGAACTGATCCTTGATACTTTTATGATCGACGGAGAGGAAGAAGTATGTCTGACCCCTAAAGAGCGTTATTCGAAAATCCCGAATATCTATTTCATACCTACGGTAAATGCATTGAAGAATTGGTGTTACCGTGCAGGCTTTGATAATGTTGAAATACTTGAGATCAAAAAGACTGATCTGAACGAACAGCGTAAAACAGAGTGGATCGCCACCCAAAGCCTCGAAGATTTCCTCGACCCCAACGACCCGGACAGGACTGTCGAAGGCTATCCTGCACCAAAACGTGTTTATATCAAGGCGCATAAAGCAAGGTAGCCTTATACGCGACAAGTCGCGTGAGCCCGCTGCTGAAGCGGACACAGCGCCAGCGTAGCTTACGGAGCTTTGCTTCGGAAGCGTCCTGATAAAGACATCCTGCACCAAAACGTGTTTATATTAAGGCGTACAAAGCATCGAAATCATAAAAAGCATTAAAATAACCAAAGAAGCTGAAAGTTACTTTTATTTTTAAATAAGCTTGATTCTGCTATAAATACGCAACTAAAAGAGGGGAACAGGAACTTATTTAAGTTTCCTCTTGGTAAATATGACGGGATAGCGGAAAATTATGAGAATATTGACAGTTGGATTTGACGACGAGTATGTAAAAGAGCTTGAAAAAGAGTTGGAAAAATATTTTATCTGCATTGTAGATAATGCAAAAGATATGTATGATGCTACCAATTTTACGGATTTCAGGCACTATGAACTGGTCATTATTGTTGATGAAGGGGTCAAGTTCTCTCTTGAGCGTTATGTCAATGAGGTCAAGAAGAAAAAGAGTGAAACAAAGATTCTCATTTTGACGGAAAATATTAAAAACCAGAAAGATCTGTTCGATCTTGGCATCGATGATGTCATTACCCATCATATTGAACACCCCGATCTGATCGCAGCGCGTGTCCTTTCCAATATGCGCCATCTTTTCGGTACCCAAGTGAACATTGACAAGCTGGTGATCGACATTGCCAACAAAAAGATTGAGTTTGATGAGAAGATCGTTTCACTCAACGGAAAGACTTTTGATATTCTTGCCTATCTGGCATTGCGAAAGCAGCGTGTTTTCAGCAAAGATGAGATTATTAATGCACTTTGGGAAGAGCCGGAGTATGTCAGTGACAACACCGTAGAGGTTGCGATCAACCAAATCCGAAAGCGGCTTAAAAGTATTCTCGGTTTTCAGGTCATCCATACCGTACGCAGACGTGGGTATAAGTTCTCCTATTAGTTTTTTTCTAAATTTCTTTTGTTTCAAATTGTAGGGTGCGTAATCACGCACCCTACGCGACTCTCTACATTGAAAAACAATATATTTTCACGTAAAAGTAGGGTGTTGTCCCCTGACAACACCAATACTCCAAACGAAAATAACAATACAACGGCCTGATACACATTTGAGATTTGAACAAAGAAGGTGTTGTCAGGGGACAACACCCTACGCCCATTTCCCCTGTTTTACAGCGTCGACTCCACATACCGTATCCACTGCGGTATGCCGCGCTGTTCGCGTTTGAGGGTGGTACTCATACCGTGGCCGGGGTAAAGGGTAAAGTCTTCTGTAAAACGCTGTACTTTTTTCAAACTCTCTACCATCTGCGTACCGCTGGAGTAGGGGAAGTCCCAGCGTCCGATGCTGCCTTCAAAAAGAAAATCGCCGCTTAGCCATATATCGCCTATTTCGATGGTACTGCATCCCGGAGTATGTCCTGGGAAATGATGAAATGTTACAGGGATGCCGGCAATATCAAGCGTGCTGTCAGGCTCAACGGCAACATCGGCACTGCTTGGTGGCGTCCCCTGTGAAAAAGGGTCGTTTGTCAGCATAAAAATATCATCTTTTGGACAGTAGAGCGGGATGTGCAGCACGGATTTTACCGCATCGTTGCTCCAGACATGGTCAAAGTGGCCGTGGGTGTTGAGTACGGCAACAGGATTGGTGACATTGTCAAGTACCCATTCTGTTGCATTGACACCTGGGTCGATGATGAGGTCTTTACCATCGACAGTGACAATGTAGCAGTTGGTCTGATAGGATCCCATGGGTTGCATTTTGATTTGCATGCTATAATTCCTTATGGATTTTTATACAGAGTTAGAACGTGCAATTACCAGTGACGATATTGCCGTCAAAGAGCAGGTGACACGTGAATGTTTGGCATATTGTAGCCAAAATGAGGTTAGGGAAGTATCCAACTTCACGCCAAAGATGTTTGCCTTGCCCTCCTATGCTTCCAAATGCCGCATCGTAGAACCACGAGAACTGCCTGCAAGAAAAGATTTTGAAAGTCCGGAGGGGCTGGCGACACTCATCCATGCCATTACACACATCGAATACTCCGCGATCGATCTGGCACTCGATGCCGTCTACCGCTTCCCTCAGATGCCCACAGCCTACAAAAGAGATTGGCTTGAAGTGGCAGATGATGAGATACGCCACTTCAAGATGCTTCATGCACTGCTTGAAGAGGTAGGGTACTGTTACGGGGATTTTCCTGTACACTGTGGGCTCTTTGATGCCGCTGCGCATACTGCGGGAAGTGTGCTTGAACGTATGGCGATCATCCCGCGCTATTATGAGGCAAGCGGACTCGATGTCAATCCTCAGATCATGAAAAAACTGGCGAACAAAAAGAGAATACTGCAGATACAAAAGCTGCTGGAAGCACTTGATATTATTTACGATGAAGAGATTGTGCATGTGCAGAAAGGGGACAAGTGGTTCAAGTACCTCTGTCAACAGGAAGGAAAAAGCGAGACTGTCTATTTTGAGATTTTGGAGCAGTACCGTCTTCTTGAGAAACACCGTCCGCATATCAACGTTGAAGCGCGTAAAGCGGCGGGATTTGCCTGTGAGGAGATTTTGAGACTTGGGGCGAAAGAGTGTGGGGAAAAATTAAAAATTAAAAAGGTAGAAGGTAGAAGGTAGAAGGTAGAAGGTAGAAGGTAGAA
>JALWHT010000102.1:0-7073 GCA_026983515.1 Sulfurovum sp. | reverse complement strand
AAGGTAGAAGGTAGAAGGTAGAAGGTAGAAGGTAGAAGGTAGAAATGGTGATATTTTTAAATATGGAGTTAGTGTGAAACAATTTTTTGAAAAAATCTACTTTAGACCACGAGGATTGGACTATCTGTGGATAGCGCTGCTTTCTCCTTTGTCTGTAGTGTATGGCAGTTATATGCTGATGCGACGGCTTATTGTCCGTAAAAAACGTTTTTCTGTTCCCATCGTTTCGGTGGGTAACCTGATTGTGGGAGGAAGTGGTAAAACACCGTTTGTCATAGCGCTGGCTTCCCGCTATGAGAATGTGGCGGTTATTTCAAGAGGGTATGGCAGACAGAGCAGAGGATTGGTAGAAGTGAGCCGCAAGGGGAAAATAGTGACCGATGTCGGGCAGAGCGGTGATGAGGCGATGCTGATGGCGCAGTCACTTCCTCATGCTTCGGTAATTGTCAGTGAGAAGAGAGAAGCAGCGATCGCATTTGCCAAAGCAAACGGAGCTGAGGTTATCATACTTGATGATGGGTTCAATCGTGTTGATATTGAGAAATATGATATTCTCCTGAAACCTGCTTATGTGCCCAACACACTGCCGTTTCCTGCCGGTCCTCTACGGGAGTTTTCCTTTTCCGAGTGTTTTGCCGATGAAGTAGTGCAGGAGGAGCTGGACTTCAGGCGTATTGTTCAAGTCGCCCCTTTTGAAGGAAAACTGTTGTTGGCAACTGCTATTGCCAATCCTGCCAGGTTGGAACCATATCTTCCCAACACTGTCGTTGGAAAATTTTATTTTGAAGATCATGCCTATTTTGATGAGCATCAGTTGGCAAAGAAAATGGAAGAGGTCGGCGCTGATGCGTTGCTTGTTACACAAAAAGATGCGGTGAAAATGGATAGATTTAAGTTGCCTGTCGTCCAAATGAAGTTAAAATTAGAAATAGAAGAAACAATACTTGAAAGTATAGATTCATATATTAAAAAATATAAGGAATTGCATGAAGAGTAAGATTGAAGTGGTCAAAACCCTCCTGGATGCACTGCCGTTCATCAAAAAATTCTCCAATGAAAAGATCGTCATTAAGTATGGCGGTTCGGCGCAGACTTCGCCGGAGCTTAAAGAACAGTTCGCACAGGATGTTGTACTGTTGCATCTGGTGGGAATGAAACCCATCATTGTACATGGCGGTGGTAAGAGCATTACCGACCTGCTTGCCGATCTTGGCGTGGAAACGGAATTTGTCGACGGTCAGCGTGTCACAACGAAGGCGGTGATGCGCATTGCCGAAATGGTACTCAGCGGAGAGATCAACAAAGAGATTGTATCACTTTTAAACAATCATGGCGGCAAGGCTATCGGTATTTCGGGCAAAGATGCCAAGTTCCTTGAGGCACGCCCCAAAGATTTTGACAATTTCGGCTATACCGGTGTTATTGAGCAGGTTAATCCGGAGATTGTCGACAATATTATTGATGACGGTTTTGTTCCGGTCATTGCACCGATCGCTTCAAGCAGTACCATCGGACATCCCGGCTTCAACATTAACGCTGATCTTGCCGCGAGCCAAATTGCTGTTGCACTTGAGGCACGCAAGATCCTTTTTCTGACCGATACCGCAGGGGTACTTGACAAAGAGGGAAAACTTATTACCAATCTGGACATTGCCAAAACCGAAGCACTCAAAGCGGACGGAACAATCAGCGGTGGGATGGTACCCAAGGTCGATGCCTGCATCGAGGCACTACGCGGCGGAGTAAAGAAAGCACACATTATCGACGGGCGTGTAGAACATTCCCTGCTGCTTGAAATTTTAACAAGCTCGGGTGTCGGCACCTGTATAGAACTTTAAGGTAGCTTGATGCTGCGTATCGTTTTTCTTCTGTTATGTGTGACTTTTGTGGAAGGTGGGGCGATCAAACCAATACCCGATAAGGTCGCAGTCAATACCCAAAAGGCAGCATTGGGAAAAAAACTCTTTTTTGATCCGCTGCTTTCAAAAGACAATACTGTATCGTGTGCAACATGCCATGTGCTGGAAGAAGGTGGTGATGACGGACTCAAATATTCGTTTGGTGTCGGTGGTGCTCAGGGGAGCCGAAATGCACCTACGGTGCTCAATGCAGTCTTTAACTTCCGCCAGTTTTGGGATGGTCGTGCCAAAGACCTTAAAGCACAGGCGAAATCACCTATTGTCAACCCTAAGGAGATGGGGGATCGTTTTAAGCCGATTATCGAGAAACTTCAACATCATCCTGAATACAAAAAAAGATTTAACAGCATCTATCCTGACGGGATAACCAGCGAGAATATTGCTGATGCCATTGCTGAATATGAAAAGACACTTATTACCCCCAACGGTGCTTTTGACCGTTATTTGAAAGGTGATAAAACTGCGATCAGCAAAGAGGCGAAGCATGGATATGCACTTTTCAAAGAGAAAGGATGCATCCTTTGTCATAATGGTGTCAATGTGGGCGGAAACCTTTTTAATCGTTTTGGTGTCTATCATGATGCCAACGGTACAGATTTTGGGCGTTACAATGTTACAGGACGAGAAGACGATAAATATGTTTTTAAAGTACCATCCTTGCGCAATGTCGCGAGAACAGCACCCTATATGCATGATGGCCGTTTCAAAAAGTTAAGGGATGCGGTGAGTTTTATGACAGAGTATCAGCTTGGACGATACATGGAGCCTGAGGAGATTGATGCGATTGTGGCATTTTTGGAGACGCTCAACGGAACACTGCCTTCAAACAGGAGTATTAGACCATGAAGCAGAAACTTGGTAATTGGCAGAAGAGTACTGAGCGTTTCAGCCTTTTGCTGAGCTTTTTTTTCCTGCTCCTTTTGGGACTAGCAGGCTATCTTGTCAAAATTAATCAGGATATTAAAAATTATACAGAGTATCATCATACGCTCAATGAAATGCGTACGCTCGACTACAAACTTGACAACTGCTTTTCCCAGCTTTACCGATATATAAATTATGATAAAACAGCTATGCTCGAAAAGAAGTTCGAATCTGCACTGACTATACTTCAGGAAAAAAACGGCAAATTGGCGTATGGCAAAGCGCTACAGGCACGTATTGGAGAGATAGCACAGGTCTATACAAAGAAAAAAACCTATTTTGAAGATTTTAAAGCGCTCAATGCCAGGGTGACAAATTCATTGCATTTTCTATATGATATGAGAAAAACATTGGAAAAGAGACTTAGGGAAGGCAGCTATCAAGCTGTACTGGTAGACAATATCTTCTTTGGTATCAGTCAAATTGTGATGAACATTCCTTCGAATGACAAGAAAATAAGTCAACAGTTAGAGATGCTTTCCCACACGCAGACCAATCGGCATCTGGGTTATTTTATCCAGCATAGCCGACAGTTCCTGAATGATGCCGCCAAATTGAAAAAAGTGCAAAAAGGGGCAAAAAAGATTCCATTACGTCAAAAGATCAATCTATTATTGGATGATTTAACACAGAAGTATGAAAAAGACAGACGTTATCAGGAAGATATTGCGTTTGGATTTTTTAGTTTTGCATTTGTGATCCTTGCCCTGTTGATCTTCAGTTACAGACGTATTCGTCAGAATACCCGTGAACTTCAGGCGTTTCGTTATGCCATTGAGAATAGTGACAATGCGATTATGCTGACCGATACCCAAAGACACATTGAGTATGTCAATGAAGCATTTGAAAAGTATACCGGGTATAGTAAAGAGGAAGTTATGGGGAAAGACCCCCGTATTCTCAAGTCGGGATTGATGCCAAGAGAAGCTTACGATGATATGAATGAAACGATCGGCAGAGGGGAGATTTGGCAGGGGGAACTGATCAATCGCAGAAAAGATGGTTCGATTTTGTATGAAAAGGCTTCCATTGTTCCTGTTATTATGGAAGGAGAGGTGGTGAAGTATCTTGCTGTCAAACTCGATATTACCGACTACAAAGAACAGCAGCAGCGGCTGAAGCAGGCTGCAACGGTCTACCGGACTATGGGTGACGGTGTTTTAATTACAGATAAAGAAAAGAGAATCCTTTCTGTTAACCCTGCTTTTGTCAATATATTCGGATACACGGAAAAAGAGTTGATAGGAAGCAAGCCTATGGTGATTAAGACACTGGAAGAGGATGCTTACTTTTTTCATCAGGTATGGAGTCAATTACTTGCAAAAGACCGTTGGTCAGGAAAGTTATACAATCAGGCTAAAGATGGCACGGTGCTGCCTATCTGGCTTACGTTGACTGTCGTTAGAGATGAAAAAGGTGAGATAGAAAACTTTATTGTGATCTATACAGATTTGCAGGAGATCATGGCTACACAGGAGAGAGCTGAGTTTTTGGCTTATCATGATAGTTTGACCAAGCTGCCAAATCGTGCCTATTTCGATCTTCATATTGAAGATTTCCTCTCTTTTGCTGATATAGCGAATGAGAAGGTTGCTATTTTCTTCATTGACCTTGACCGTTTCAAAGTCATTAATGATACGCTTGGGCACGGTATTGGGGATATTATGCTTAAAGAACTCTCAAAACGTATACGGGATGTGTTGGATGAGAATATGCTGTTTGCAAGAATCGGTGGTGATGAGTTTGTTATTGTAGCACGATTGAAAGAGGGAAGAAAAGAAGCAGCGGCTATAGCTGAAACGGTACTTTCTCTCATTCGGGAGCCGGTGCAGGCATCGAACTATACACTTAATACAACAGCAAGTATCGGGATCGTTGTCTATCCGGATGATACAAAAAATAAGTTTGATATTGTTAAGTTTGCTGACTCGGCGATGTATGCAGCAAAGGAGGGTGGTAAGGATAACTATCATTTCTATAATGAGCAGCTCTCTCAGAATGTTCAGTTACGGTTGGATATGGAGCAGGAAATGCTCCATGCGATTGAGCACAATGAATTTTCACTTGTTTTTCAGCCTCAGTATGATTTGCATACCTATAAAATTGTTGGGATGGAAGTATTGTTGCGATGGAAAAACCGTAAACTTGGTACAGTTTTACCAGATGCTTTTATCTCTATCGCGGAAGAGACAGGGATGATTGTCCGGCTTGGCTATTATGTACTGGAACAGGCATGTCTTACACAGGCAAGAATACTGAAAATGGGCTTTACGCTTGAAACTGTGGCTGTCAATGTTTCTGCTATCCAGTTTAGAGATGAAAATTTTATTGAAAATCTTAAACAGATACTAAAGCGAACCGGTATTCCTGCAACCATGCTGGAAATAGAAATCACTGAACGTTTTATTATGGAGTACTCTACAACAAATATGACAATACTAGAAGAGTTGAGAGGGCTTGGGTGCCGTATCTCAATTGATGATTTTGGTACAGGGTATTCATCTATGAGTTATATGAAAGCGCTGCCACTGGATACAATTAAAATTGACAAATCGTTCATTACCGAGCTTCCATATGATATGCATGATGTCGAAGTCTGTAAAGCCATTATTGCACTTTCCAAAAGTCTTGGCTATCAGGTTGTTGCAGAAGGTATTGAGAAGAGGGAACAGGAAGTATTTCTTAAAGAAAATGGTTGTGATGTTGGACAGGGCTACTATTTTGCACGTCCTATGCCGGAAAAAGAATTTGTCACATTTTTAAGAAAGCATCATTCTCAACTATAATCCAAACTTAGTATAATTAAACTAAACGATCAAATATCATAAGGAAAATCTATGTTTAAAAAGTCTATGCTGATGACTGCTTTGTTGGGAACCTTTGTGAGTTTGTATGCCTCTGCACCGGTTAAAAAAGTAGAAAAAGAGGTGTATGTCGATGTATGGCAAAAAATTTACGGCGGGAAGGAAGATGATATTGCCTACGGCATTGTAGCACTTGAAAACGGTGAGAGCGCGATTGTCGGAACCTGTAAATCGTATGGCGCACAGCGCAGTGATATATGTGTCACACGAATGGATGCCAACGGGGAGATGAAATGGCGGCTGTGGCTTGGCGGCAAGAAAAAGGATGAAGGAAAAGCCATTGCAAGAACGTCTGATGGGAACATTGTGGTTCTGGGGCGTAGCAAGTCCTTCTCCAAAGACTATGCGTATGATCTCTATGTTGCCAAGGTATCGCTTGATGGGAAGAAGATGTGGGAAACTACATTTGGCGGTGACCGTGATGAGTATGCCGGGGGTATTGCCGGTACCGATGATGGGGGTATGTTGGTAGTCGGGACAACCGAATCGTATGGAGATGGAGACAAAGATATCTATATTGCCAAACTCTCCAAAAAGGGAAAACTGCTCAATGCCCACACAATGGGTGGGAAAAAGGATGATGTGGCGACGTCACTGACGCGAACCCGTGACGGTAAAATGGTGATGGTCGGTTACCGGGAGGTTGCAAGAGCAGGTGACAGTGACTTTCTCATCATGCAGCTGGATCAGAATGGAAAAATGCGGTGGCGCAAGCAGTTTGGGGGTGACTATGAAGATATGCTAAACGGTGTGTCTCCCACGATAGACAATGGCATAGTTGCCATAGGCAGCACACGTTCCTATGGCAGTTCCCAAAGTGACCTGACAGTCATGAAGATTGATGCCAAAGGCAAAACGATCTGGCACAAGATTTACGGGTTTAAGTATTATGAATACGGCAATGCCGTGGCAACAACGGCTGACGGCGGGTTTATGCTGGTTGGCGGTACCAATACACTGGGAAAAGGAAACCACAGCCTGTATGCTCTGGCGTTAAATCGGCAGGGTGAGCTTATCTGGTCTCATGTTTTTGGCGGTGAACGCAAAGATGTGGGGCATGGTGTGGCACGTATGAGTGACAAAAGTATGATCATCGTCGGAGAAACAGAAAGCTTCAGACTGGCAAAGGATTTCTATATTATTAAACTAAAAAAGCAGTAGCCACAGGCGTACAGGGGTGGGTGTAAGGTGCGTCCCTTATGCTTTTTTGGCTATAATTTCGGCAACTACACTCACAATAAGAGGATGATAGATGCAATTTATTGAAACACGCGGGAATGACGGTGTCAAACCTGCTTCGGTAAGCTTTTCGGAAGCAATTCTAAGCCCAAGCGCAAGTTTTGGCGGACTGTACGTACCTACGGCA
>JALWHT010000101.1 GCA_026983515.1 Sulfurovum sp. | reverse complement strand
AGGGCAAGAAAGTATGGCCGGTTAACTACAATGCTCAGGGACAGATTGTCATTGCGGGTATCAAGAGTGACCTGCAGGAGCTTGAACCGATTCTAAAAGAGAACAAGGCAAGACGTGCAATGCTGCTTAATATGTCTGTTGCCTCTCACTGTCCACTGCTTGAGTCCGCTACGGCACCACTTGAGACAAAGCTTGAAGAGGTGCTGCGTGATGAGTTTGCCGCACCGGTAGTTTCAAACGTTACAGCTGAAAAATACAGCACTAAAGCCGAAGCACTCGAACTGCTGCCTAAACAGCTTGTTTCACCGGTACTCTACAAGCAGTCCATTGCAAAGTTTGATGATGAAGTTGATTGTTATGTAGAATTCGGTCACGGTGGGGTACTCAAAGGGCTTAACCGTAAAGCAACGAAGAAACCACACTTTGTGGTCTCGGATATGCAATCTCTGGCCGATGCTGTTGAAGCGATCAGCAAGCTTGGATAAGTGATGAGAATCGCCATTATGGGCGCGATGCCCGAAGAGATCGAACCGCTTATAGAGAAACTTGATAATGTCTCCATGACGGTCTATGCTGCCAATAAATACTATGAAGGCATCTACAAAGGCCAGGAAGTTGTCGTAGCCTATTCGAAGATCGGAAAGGTGTTCGCGACACTGACTGCGACGATATTGCTTGAAAAATTCAACTGTGACATGTTACTCTTTTCCGGAGTTGCAGGAGCTATTTCGGATGATTTGAAAATAGGCGACCTTGTTATTGCTGACGGTCTCTGCCAGCATGATCTTGACATTACCGCGTTTGGACACCCTTACGGTTTTGTCCCTGAGGGAGAAGTCTGTATTCCCACTGACCCGAAGCTTCGAAACATTGCCAAAGCAGTGGCAGCCAAAAAGGGACTGACACTCAAAGAGGGTGTCATCGCTACTGGCGATCAGTTCATCGCGGATGTGGAGCGAAAGAACTGGATAGGTGAGACGTTCGACGCGCATGCACTCGAGATGGAGGGAGCAGCAGTTGCAGTGGTCTGTAATGCGCTCAATACGCCGTTTTTCATTCTGCGTGCCATCTCCGATGCCGCCGATATGGATGCGAGTTTCAGTTTCGACGAATTTCTTGAGAGTTCGGCGAAGATCTCTGCGGACTTCATCCTCTCTATGGTAGAACACATTCAAGAAGATTGATGTTCTTAGCGGTGCGTGAATACGCACCCTACGGGTTTTGACAATTGAAATATAGATGTTTGTAGGGTGTGTATTCACGCACCAAAAAAGAGAGAATTTTGGAAAAAAGAAAAATTGACCATAGCAAATCCATTCCCATGAGCCGGAAACTCCTCAAAGTGATCGGCAAAACCAATGTCGATTTCAGGCTCATCGGTGAAGGAGACAAGGTACTTGTGGGACTTAGTGGCGGTAAAGATTCGCTGGCACTGGTGCATGCGCTCAAACACATCCAGAAACACGCTCCGTTCAACTTCGAATTCGAAGCCTGTACGGTCAAGTACGGAATGCCGGACGAGCACTATGACTACCTTGTGGCACATTGTAAAGAGTATGGTATCAAACATACGGTGTATGACACCAACATCTACGCCATCTCTAACGATACCATCCGTGAAAACTCCTCTTTCTGCTCCTACTTCTCACGTATGCGGCGCGGCGCACTCTATTCATTTGCGCAGGATGGCGGTTTTACCAAAGTAGCATTGGGGCATCACTTTGATGATATGGTTGAGAGCTTTTTTATGAACATGTTCTACAACGGTTCACTCCGTACCCTCGCACCCATCTATAAAACAGGCAAAGGCTTCCACCTTATCCGCCCGCTCATTCAGGTACGCGAACGCCAGCTAAGAGACTTTGCGACACAGAACAATCTGCAGGTCATTGGTGATGAAGCTTGTCCTGCCATGCTTAAAAATGTTAAAATGCCCCATGCCAGAGCCTCAACGAAAGAGTGGCTTGCAGGGATGGAAAAAGAGAACAAAGAACTCTTTAAAATGCTCAAAGCTTCCTTCAAACATATCCACGACGACACTTTCCTTGATCCCCAGCGGTGGGACAGGGATGATATTGAGCATATCTAAAAAAGCTTATACGTAGGGTGCGATATTTCGCATCTTCCAACCATTATGAAAAAACAGCGTTTTCCATCGATTTATGTGCAAAAGGTACGTGGTCACGCACCCTACAATTTTCCATGTTGCATAAAGATTCGCTATAATTGCGAATAACGCAAATAAGATGGGAAGAGAGTATGACCCAGCAAGAACTTATTGAAAAACTGCAACTGTTAAAGCCTGTATTGAAAAAGGAGGGGATCACCCTGCTTGGGATTTTCGGCAGCTATGCCCGCAATGAACAGACACCGAAGAGTGATGTAGATATTTTGTATGACATCGATGATCTAAAGGTATTTGCCAAACGATTTGGCGGTTTTGGGGCATTTACACGGCTGGAAGAATTGAAAAAATATATCGCACAACAGTTAAATACCGAAGTGGATTTTGTTGCAAAAAAAGGTTTGAACAGTGTGAGTAAAAAATATGTCGAAAAGGATCTGCTATATGTGCAAAAAATCAATTCATAATTCTAAAGGCATCCATTGAGTCAAACAAATAGTTTTCATGCAGAAGGGAGTGGCCGCCTCGACAAGGTTCTCTCCCAAACCCTCGAAGTAAGCCGCAATCAGATTGAGAAGCTCATCAAAGACGGATTGGTGTCGGTCAATGGCAAAGTTGTTGTCAAGCCCAGTTTCAAGGTAGCAGAGGGTGATGAGGTCGTCTATGCGTTCAAAGAAGCCCAGAAGAGAGAGCCTGTGGAGGTGGATTTTGATGTGGAGGTGCTGTATGAGGATGAACACCTGCTGGTGGTGAACAAGCCAAGCGGGCTGGTAGTACATCCGGCACCTTCGGTCAAGGAGGCGACACTGGTGGACTGGCTGGTGCAAAAGGGTATCTCGCTCTCTACCATCAGCGGGGAGGAGCGTCACGGCATTGTCCACCGCATCGACAAAGAGACCACCGGCGCACTTGTGGTTGCTAAGACCAATGAGGCGCATGAGAAGCTCAGTGCGCAGCTGCAGGACAAGAGCATGGGGCGCTACTATCTGGCACTCATAGACCATCCGCTCAAAGAGGATACTATTGTTGACAAGCCCATAGGGCGCAACCCCAACAACCGGCTCAAAATGGATGTAGTACCGCACGGCAAAGCGGCAAAGACTGCCTTTGCAAAGCTGGCAACTTCTCCACACGACACAGAGCTGATCTCTGCAAAGCTCTTTACCGGTCGTACCCATCAAATACGGGTGCATTTAAACACACTCGGGCGGCATATTTTGGGTGATGATTTATACGGGTTTAAGAGCAAAAGAGATAAAATCCCAAGAGTTTATCTGCACGCCTACCTGCTCTATCTGATCCACCCCGAAACAGGGGAAAAGATGGAATTTGTTGCACCTATGTTTGAAGACATGCGACACTATCTGAGAAAGTATTTTACGTCTGAGAGCATTGAAAATGCCCTCGATCCTTCCAGGCTAAAAACACGTTTTGCAGTGAAGGTGTGATAATTCACATATAGTGTTTAGATACAATCTCCACATCATTATAAGTAGGATACCATGCCCCATATCAAAGTCAAACCGTTTGAACACTCTATCGTCGACAAAGCCATCCCCAAGAGTGAACTGCTTACTTTCCGTGCGAAAGCACTTAACCGTGGTGATGAACTCTGGGGTATTGTACTTGACAATGAGGAGTTTCTGTTACAGGTGAAGTACTATGACGATGAGGTACTCATCAAGTATGACAAAGTGACTCGCCCGTTAAAGGTCAATTTGCTCAAAGAGGCGCTTGCAAGGGTGGCTGAGGAACTGGAACTGGAGATACTCTCTTCCAACATTGCCCAGCACAAAGAGGTACGTTATGCCTCAGCTTATGAAAAGAAAATTGAAGATTTTTATGATGTTTCTTTTCCCAAAGAAAAGGTCTGTGTTGAAGTGGGGTTCGGTTCGGGAAGACACCTTCTCTATCAGGCGAAAAAGCATCCTGACACGCTCTTTATCGGGCTTGAGATACATACCCCATCGGCACAGCAGGTACTCAAGCAGATAGAGTTGCAGGGGCTTGAGAACATTTGGGTGGTCAATTATGATGCACGGCTCTTTCTGGAGATGCTCCCTTCCAACCTGCTTGAAAAGATATTTGTTCACTTTCCCGTCCCCTGGGACAAAAAGCCCCACCGCCGTGTTATCAGCCCAATGTTCCTTGATGAATCGCTGCGGGTACTGCAAAAGGGCGGCAGGCTGGAGCTTCGTACCGACAGTGATAATTATTTTTGGTATGCACTGGAGACTTTCTTTGGTGTACCCCAAATTGAAGTAGAAGTACGCAAGAATGAAGCATTGGAGGTAACGAGCAAATATGAAGCTCGATGGCTGCGTATGGAGAAGGATATCTATGATGTCTATGTTACCTGTAAAGAGGAGTCGCCTGCAAGAGAAGCTTTGGGTGAATTTAACTTTAATATTGTAAAATATAAAAATGGCCTGGAACAGAGTTTGCCGCAAAAGGCAGTAGTAGAAAAAGACTATTTTGTACACATTGAACGGCTCTATAAAACAGATGACAACCAGCTACTGGTGAAGTGTTCGTTCGGCAGCTTCGACAGACCTGAGCATAAGTACATTTTTCTTAATGAGAACGGATGCCGATACTTCGCTTCACCGCCGGTGAAGACCAGTGTCAATTATAAAGCGCACCAAAAACTAACGGAGTTACTCAGCGATGTCGAACGTAATTAGTGCAAAAAATCTGACGTTGGCATATGACAATGGCAGAAAAGAGATCATTAAAAATGCCAGCTTCAACATCAAAAAGGGTGATTTCGTCTTCATTACCGGTCCCAGCGGTTCGGGAAAATCAACCCTGCTCAAATCTCTCTACGGCCAGCTCAAACCCAAAGAGGGCAACCTTGTTGTAGGGGGGAGGGATCTTGCAAATATCAGCCCGCGTCAACTGCAGGAGCTGCGTACACATATGGGTATCATTTTTCAGGACTACAAACTCATCAATGAGTGGACAGTTGCCAAGAATGTGGTGCTGCCGTTGATGATTGCGGGCTATTCGCTCGATGTACAGGAGACGCAGGCACACCGTCTGCTCAAACATGTCAAGCTCTCCGAACACGCCGACAAGTACCCGCTTGAACTCAGCGGCGGGGAGCAGCAGCGTGTGGGAGTGGCGCGTGCTTTGGCGAAGAACCCTGTGGTGATTCTTGCTGACGAGCCTACCGGTAATCTCGATGACTACTCCTCCAACGTTATTTGGGATCTGATGGAAAATGCCTGCCAGCAGCTGGAGACGACGGTGCTTGTTGTGACACACAAGATCCCTACGATCTTCTCTCTGCCATACCGCCACTTCATCATTGAAAGCAAGGGTGTCTATGAAGTTCATTAAAAACCATCTGATGTTTATTTTGCCGCTGATGGCCATTCTGCTTGGTATCGAGTTCTATCTTGTGTTTGACCGTACGACAGACAGTTACGAAAAGGGGCTCAAAGAGGGCTATACCATGCTGGTAGTAGCCAAAAAACCGGTTACACTGCAAAAGCTCAGGCAGCTCAATCCTCACATTGCCACACTTGAAGCGATCAAGCGTGAACAGATCGTCTCGGAAGTGGCGCAGGGAGTCAGTAAGCAGAGCAAAAAAGAGATACTCGCCGCACTGCCATACTTTTACAATGTAGGGCTTGACAGCTATCTGGGTACAGCAGCACTTGAGAAGATCAAAAAAGATCTTGAAAAGGACAGTACTATCAAGCGTGTCGAGACCTTTGGAAGCAGCTATTCTTCTGCCTACCGCCTCTTTGCATTCATCAAGTTTCTGCTTAAAGTTTTTATTGGGTTTATGGGGGTCGTGAGCCTCTTTCTTATCATCAAGCAGATGGAGATATGGAAGTATGCCCACCGTGAGAGGATGCAGGTGATGGAGATCTTCGGTGCGCCGCTGATGCTGCGTGCGGGGGTACTTTTCAAAGTAGCCATTTTTGATGCATTTATTGCGACATTGCTGACGAGTGCGGTGTTTCTTTATGTCAAATTTGTCTGGGCGGCACAAAGCGGTATTGACCTGATGATGCAGAAGCAGGATGACCTCTTCAAGATGACAGATATGGCCATTTTGCTCGGTGTTGCGCTGCTACTGGTGATTGTAGCGGTCTATACTGTGGTATTTAGCAACAAAGGGGTGCAGGAGTGAAACGTTTCACACTGCTTCTTTTGTTGATGGCTACGTTTCTCTATGCAGAGACATCAACGACTAAAAAGATCAAAACCTCCAAAAGCCATTTGAGCAAGACCGAAAGAGAGAAGAAACAGGCAAGCCGAAAGCTGGACAAGATCGCCAGAGATATCAAAAAGACAGAAAAAGAGATTGCTGTTCTGGACAAGAAGATCGATGCGCTCAGACGCGATCAGAATGAAACGGAGGCAGCATACACGCGTTTGAAGAAGGCGCTGAAAGATTCAGAGAGCGAACTTGCCAAGACCAGCAGGGAGCTTGAAGAGAAGCGAAAGGCGTTCATCTCACTGCTCTCAGAGCGTTTTTCTGTCAACTTCGCGATGCAAAAAGCGCATGAGCCGACCAAAAAGGCGATCATCGACCAGGAGGTCTACAAAGCCTACAAGAAGATCAATACCAAATTGCTGGCCAAACTCAAGCGTGACATTACAACACTCAAAAAGAGAAAGGCCGATACCAAATATCGCCGCAACCATACAAAAAACCAGCTTGCACGTATTATCAAAAAGCGTGAAGCCTATGCAAAACAGAAGAAGGCCAAGGAAAAACTGCTCAAGCGGCTGGCATCTGACGAGGAGAAGTATACTGCTCAGCTTCAGAAGATTGTTGACAGGCAAAATGCCCTGCGCGCGACACTGGCAAAGCTGAACATTCTGCACAAGCAGGAGGTTGAAGAGGCACGAAAACGTGCGGCGGCACGTAAAGCGGCACTGCTTAGAGAAAAAGAGCGCAAACGTAAACTGAGACTCGCCAAAGCCCGTGCCAAAGAGCAGGAGCGCAAGGCAAAAGAGGCGCTGAAGCGTGCCAAGACCGAAGAAGCACGTAAAAAGGCGAGACTGGAGGCAAAAGAGGCCGCTGCGGAGAAGAAACGTATTGCCAAAGAGAGCCAGAAGGTACGCAACATTAATTCCTCCTACCAGAAAGAAGCGGTTTACAAATACCGTGGCGGCAAGACCATTTCCCCCATTGCCGGTGCACGCCTTATCAAGAAGTTCGGAACCTACGTCGATCCGATCTATAAGATCAAGATATTTAACGAGTCGATTACGCTGCAGGCACCGAAACCCAATGCCAATGTTAAAAATGTACTTAACGGTAAAATAGTGTTTGCCGGTAAATCAAGTATGCTTGGCAAGGTTGTCGTGGTTGCCCACAGCGGAAAAATGCACACAGTCTATGCGGGACTCTCCAAGATCGCCCCGACGATCAGAGTGGGCAAAAAGGTCAAGCGCGGCTATGTGATAGGTCGGGTCAAAAGCAAACTTGTTTTTCAGGCGACAAAAAACTCCAAGCATATTAACCCGCTTAAGCTGATACGTCTTTAACCCCCTTCTAACCCGTGATTGGGTATAATCGCGAAATTCTATAGGAGCGTGTCAGGTGACAAAAAGAGTATTGGTGAAATTCTCCGGTGAGGCGCTTGCCGGCAAAGAGGGATATGGGATCGATACGAAGATCCTCAACTACATTGCAGGTGAAATCAAAGAGCTGGTAGACAACGGTGTCGAAGTAGCAGTAGTTGTCGGCGGCGGGAACATTATTCGCGGTGTGACGGCAGCCGCGGACGGGATCATTAAGCGGACTTCGGGTGACTACATGGGGATGCTCGCAACGGTCATTAACGGTGTAGCCATTCAGGAAGCGCTTGAGCATGCCGGACTTGAAGCGCGTCTCCAGTCTGCTATCGATATGCATGAGATCGGTGAAGCGTTCATTATCAGACGTGCCAGAAGACACCTTGAAAAGGGGCGCGTCGTCATATTTGCAGGCGGTACAGGCAACCCATACTTCACGACCGATACGGCAGCTACACTGAGAGCCAGTGAGATCGAAGCAGATCTGTTGATCAAGGCGACCAAGGTAGATGGTGTCTACGACAAAGATCCTAAGAAATTTGACGATGCTGTGAAACTTCCGACACTGACATATGATCAGGCACTGAATGACCACATTAAGGTAATGGATGACACCTCTATTGCGTTGGCCAAAGAGAACAGTCTGCCGATTGTTGTCTGTAATATGTTCGAGAAGGGCAACCTGCTTGCCATTATCAACGGTGACATGGATCTCTGTTCCATCGTAAAGTAGAACATTGTAACAAATTGCGAAAAAACTGAAATAGTAAGGATATAATATGATTAGAACAGAACAATTGACTGCCAAAGCGCTTGAGAGAGTGGATTTTGACAAATATCTACTGGCAAAAGCGGTAGGTAAACGTGCCGAAGAGATTGCTAATGGTGCTATACCTCTGGTAGATGCAGACCCGAAAACAACAAAACATACTGACATTGCCCTGCTTGAAATTGCAGAAGGCAAACTCAACGTCAACCTCGAGGGATAATCTCCCTTGGAGGCCTTCCTTGAACGTGTCAAAGCGATCCATTCGATAGAGGAGGCGACGTCTCTTCTTTGGGAAAAGCTTCCCGACCCTTCCAAACAGACTACCAAAGCACTTGATTTAGCCCTGACTGCACATGATGGGCAGTTTCGAAAAAGCGGGGAGCCTTACATTGTGCACCCCATTCTGGTAGCGGCCATCACTGCAACTATTTCCGGTGATGAAACCATGGTACAGGCTGCATTGCTGCATGATGTGGTGGAAGATACCACCTTTGATCTTGAGGACATCCGTGAAGGATTCGGTGATGATGTTGCGCATATGGTCGAGGGATTGACCAAAATCGTCGAGATCCGTGACGAAGAGCTGGTTCCTTCGGGATCGGACGATCGTCTCATCTCTTCGGCTTTGACTTTCAGAAAAATGCTGATTGCCTCCATCAAAGATATTCGTGTACTGGTCATTAAACTTTGCGACCGTCTGCATAATATGCTGACCCTCGATGCACTGCCACCGCATAAGCAGAAACGTATTGCCGAAGAGACGTTGGTAGTATATGCACCGATCGCGCACCGTCTTGGTATTTCACGTTTGAAAAATCATCTGGAAGACCTTAGTTTTTACTATATTTACCCCGAAGATTATGCGAAAATAGATGCCTACATGAAAGCCCATGCCCAGAACCTGCAGTTCAAGCTCAACGCTTTTATTCAGAAAGTGCGTAAAATCATGGAGCAGAACGGTTTTGAAAGCAGTACATTTGAGATTATTGGACGTGTAAAACACTATTATTCGATCTATCTTAAAATGCACCGTAAAGGGGTAAGCATTGAAGAGGTACTTGACCTCTTGGCCATACGTATCATTGTGAACCAGCCGCTGGAGTGTTACAATGTGCTGGGGCTGATGCATTTGAACTTCACCCCGCTCATCTCCCGCTTTAAAGATTATATTGCCGTACCCAAAGAGAACGGTTATAAAACGATCCATACGACACTCTTCAATGAAGAGGGGATTGTTGAAGCACAGATACGTACACGCGATATGCACCGGCTTGCCGAGTATGGGGTTGCTGCACACTGGAAGTACAAAGAGGGTAGTGACAGCGTCAACCTGCAGTGGCTCGAGAGTCTCTCCTATCAGAATGAATCGGTAGAGGAGTTCTACGAGCTTGCCAAGAGCGATCTTTTTTCCGAAGATATTACCGTTTTTTCTCCCAAAGGGGATTACTATACGCTGCCAAAAGGTTCTGTTGCACTTGACTTTGCCTATGCGATCCATTCTGAAGTAGGCTCCCACGCGGTGGGCGCGTTGGTCAACAAACAGAAAGCATCGCTGCTTACAGTACTCAAAAACGGAGATATTGTGCGTATTCTCAAAGACGAGAAGCCGCATCTGCACTGCTCCTGGCAGGATGCGGTCAAGACCTCCAAGGCCAAAGAGGGGATCCGCAGCCAGTGCCGTGCACGCCTGAAAGAGACTGATACCTTTTCTGCCTACAACATCCTTGCCACCCTCTTTAACCAGAGCAAAGAGGGGATCATGCAGCGCATAGAAGCATTGGAACTGGGTGAAACGATCTATAAACTGCCGACCCAGCTTGATTTTTTCAAAGAGGTGATCCATAAACTGGCTACCTATATGGGGGCAAAAGAGGTACGCTTTTGGGAGCTGCTTAAAAAGGGTTACAAAAAACCGCAGGCAAAGGAGATCGACCATTTTCGCTTCTTTACCAACAAGCCGCTGGACGGGGTGGAGTTCGATTATTGCTGTCACCCAAAAGTCGGAGACCAGATTGTAGCGTTTTATAAGGACAGTAAGGCTATTATACACCATAAATTGTGCAAGAAAGCCTATGCGAAAATCGTGCATGGGGAGCCGATGCTTTTTGTCCAGTGGCGAAGTACCAAACTTTCGCGCTACCGGCTCATTATCAGCCTGCAGAACCAAAAAGGGATATTGGCAAAGCTGCTGGCTGAGCTCTCGGCACTCGATATGAATGTCATTAGTATCGAGTTGGGTATTCACAGTTCCGAAAGTGCAGAATATTGCCAGATAGAGGTGGAGAGTTCAGAGAGCCGAAAACAGGTACTCGAAGAGAAGATTGCACAAAAATTCAAGCTGATTGAAATGATCAGTCTGGATGACGCATACAACAAGTAAGAAGGAAAGAGAAGAAAATGTCAGTCAATCAAGCATTGGAAGAGATCCGCAGGGGAACTGCCGAAATTATCGATATGGAGCGTATCGAAACACTGGTGAAGCGTTTTTATGAAACGGGTGAGACCTATACTGTTAAAGCGGGGTTTGACCCTACCGGTGCAGACTTGCATCTTGGCCATACGGTGCTGCTTCAGAAGCTGCGTGCATTCCAGAACCATGGAGGAAGAGTGCAGCTGCTCATTGGTGATTTTACTGCAACCATCGGTGACCCGACAGGCAAAAGTGAAACGAGGAAAGTACTTGACAGAGAAACCATTCTTGCCAATGCCCAAACCTATCAGGATCAGGTATTTAACATTCTTGATGAAAATAAAACAGATGTGGTATTCAACTCTACATGGCTTGAAGCGTTGGGTGCCGCAGGCATGGTGGCATTGACAACCACGTTCAATGTGGCACGAATGCTTGAGCGTGATGACTTTGAGAAGCGTTACAAAGCCGGGCAGAGTATTTCCATCTCGGAGTTCATCTATCCGCTGCTGCAAGGCTACGACTCTGTTGAACTGAAGTCTGATATCGAAATTGGAGGAACGGATCAGAAGTTCAACCTATTGATGGGACGTCAGCTTCAGCGTACGTACAATGTCGGCAAAGAGCAGGCAGTACTGATGATGCCCATCCTCGAAGGTCTTGACGGTGTGCAGAAGATGAGCAAGTCGCTGAACAACTACATCGGTATTACCGAAGTGCCCAAAGATATTTATGCGAAAACACTCTCTATATCGGATGAACTGATGTGGCGCTATTATGAGCTGTTGAGTGAAAAACCGCTTGAAGAAATTGCACAGATGAAAGCGGATGTAAAAGCAGGCACACTGCACCCAAAAACGGCTAAAGAGAACCTGGCAATGGAGCTTGTGACACGTTTTTATGATGAAGAAGCGGCAAAAGCGGCCAAAGCAGCGTTTGACAATGTATTCAAGGCGAACAAACTGCCGGACGATATGCCGGAAGTGAGTGTTGAAGAGGGTATATGGATATGCAAAGCACTGGTAGATGCGGGGATTGAGCCTTCGACTTCACAGGCGCGCCGTGACATCAAGCAGGGTGCTGTGCGTATCGATCAGGAAAAAGTAACCGATGAGAAGACGAACCTTGAAAAAGGAGAGTATATATTGCAGGTCGGGAAACGTAAATTTGCAAAAGTGAAGGTGGGAGCATGATATTCAAACCATTAAAAATCGGAAAATATACGATTGAGAAACCAATCATTCAGGGAGGTATGGGTGTAGGTATCTCCTGGGATCAATTGGCAGGAACGGTCTCCAAGGAGGGCGGACTGGGAGTTATCTCCGCGGTAGGAACCGGGGTTTACAAAGACAGAAGCTATCTTGATGACAAAGAGATGGTAGGTAAAGAGCATCGTCCACTTGATGCGATCAACTTCTATTCCTACAAAGCACTCAAACATATCTTTGACAATGCCAGAAAAATTTGTGGTGACAAACCGCTGGCTGCAAATGTTCTTTATGCGCAAAATGATTACAACCGTGTGGTGGAAGATGCCTGTAAAGCCGGAGCCAATATTATCATTACCGGTGCGGGACTTCCTCTTACGATGCCAGAAGCGACCAAAAACTATCCGGATGTGGCACTGGTACCCATTGTATCTACAGCAAAAGCGTTGAGGATTTTATGTAGACGCTGGAAAAAACAGCACAACAGGCTGCCCGATGCTGTTATTGTGGAAGGACCGCTTAGCGGCGGACACCAGGGCTTTAAGTATGAAGAGTGTTTTTTACCGGAAAATCAGCTTGAAAAGATTTTGCCGCCGGTGGTGGAAGAGGCGAAGAACTGGGGAGATATTCCTGTGGTTGCCGCAGGCGGTGTGTGGGATCACGATGATATAGTACGCATGATGGAACTGGGTGCAAGCGGCGTACAGCTTGGTACACGCTTCATCGGTACGGTCGAGTGTGATGCAAGCGATGTGATGAAACAGAAGATCATTGATGCCAAAGAAGAAGACATTAAACTCTTCAAATCTCCTGTAGGCTATCCGGCGCGCGGTGTCAAAAGTGAACTGCATAGGCGCATTGAAGAGGGAACAGCACCCAAAGTCGCATGTATTTCCAACTGTGTGGCACCGTGTAACCGTGGGGAAGAGGCTAAGGTTGTCGGCTATTGTATTGCTGACCGTCTGAGTGATGCCTATGACGGCATTGCGGAAACAGGTCTTTTCTTTACAGGGGCCAACGGCTACCGCCTCAATGAAATCATCACTGTCAAGGAGCTGATGGACAAACTGATGTACGGAGAAGAGAAGTAAGTTGAAACGCTTTGTTCTGCTGTTGCTGTGGCTATGCAGTACGACAATTCTCTTTGCATCGGTTGCGATTTTGCAAAAGGCCGAGATTAGAAATAACGAACTTCGCCTGAAGTTTAACAGAGGCTACAACAAGGGCGATATTCGTCACTTTACCCTCAACCACCCCTACCGTGAAATTTTCGACATCCCCAATGCAAGGCTTAAAAGCAGCCGTGTCAGCAGAGGGCTGAAGAGTTCGCACTGCCGTTCTATCCGTATTTCACAGTATAGATCCAAAACGGTTCGTGTCGTGCTTGAGACAGAGCGCGGTTATGGATGTACCCCCTATCGTCCACTCTTTGCCTACAACTCTTATCACATTCCTTTACCGCCTTTCAAGGTTGGCAAACGTGTAAAGCACAAGCCAAAACGGACTAAAACAAAGGTGGTAGTCACCAAGAGCAAGCATCTTCAAAAGACACATAGGAAACCTGTAGCCAAAAGTAATGCCTATGTTATTGATACACCCAAAAATGTCTACCGGCACGGTAAAGGGGAACTCATTGTTATCGATGCCGGGCATGGGGGACACGACAGCGGTGCAATTGGCGGGGGCAAGATGGAGAAGACTCTTGTCCTTCAGATTACCAAGCGTGTTGAAAAACACCTTAAACGCAAAGGCTACCGTGTCTACCTAACCCGGCGCACAGACAAGTTCCTGAAACTGCCGCAGCGTACGCGGATTGCAGACCGAAAAAATGCGCGGATCTTTGTTTCCATTCATGCTAACTCCGTACCGAAACGAAAACGTTACAAGGCACGGGGAGTGGAAACATTTTATCTGCAGAAAACACGTGATGCAAAATCACAGCGTATAGCTGCCCGGGAGAACCGGGCGGTACTCAAAGGTGCAGGTACCTCTCTGAGCAAAAAGGTCATTATCGATTCGGTGCTTAACGGCCCTAAGATCATTGAGTCGAACAAGCTGGCTATTGATGTGCAGCGTCACATACTGGCTAACCTTCGCGCCCACTATCGCGGTGTGGTAGACGGCGGTGTGCGTCATGCGCCTTTTTGGGTACTGGTAGGTGCAAGCCGCCCTTCTATTTTGGTAGAAGTAGGGTATATTTCAAATCCAACCGAACGAAAGCGGCTTTTCAATCCGAAATATCAGGATCAAATTGCCAAAGGGATCGCTGACGGGATACAGAGTTACCTGAATAACAGAGAGCGTGAGATCGAACTTTAATAAAGGAAATATATGAAACGAAATATTGTACTTTGGGCACTTCTTGCAGCTTTCTTGTTGAGCCTGAACGGGTGTATGGGGCCTAACCGTTCCAACAGACTGGTGGTGATCGATGCGGGGCATGGCGGTCATGACTGCGGTGCACAATGCGGGGGTAGACAGGAAAAAGACCTGGTATTGCAGATTGTCAAAAAGCTGCAAAATGAGTTTCGAAGCGAAGGTTACCGTGTCTATATGACACGTGGAACCGATAGATTTTTGAAACTGGGGGAACGCACACACATCGCAGATCAGAAAGATGCAGATGTTTTCATCTCCATTCATGCCAATGCCATTGCCGACAAAAGCCGTTTTGAACAAGTAGAAGGAGTAGAAACCTACTATCTCCAAAAGACACGTGACGGACGTTCTCAGCGTATCGCACAACGTGAGAATGAAGCGGTGCTGAAAGGGACAGATACACTGAGCAGAGATGTGATTGTCGATTCGGTACTGGCAGGCCCCAAAGTGGTTGAGTCACACAAACTTGCTATTGATGTACAGAACAATATTATGAGACGCCTGCACAGCAGATACCCCGATGCCAAAAACGGAGGTGCAAAAGCAGCACCGTTTTATGTATTGGTAGGTGCAAGCCGACCATCGATATTGGTAGAGGTAGGCTACATCACCAACAGCAAAGAGCGGAAAAGACTATTTGACCCGAAATATCAGGAACGTATTGCCGAAGGGATTGTCGAAGGTGTCAATCACTATCTTGACAACAGGCAGAAAGAGTTGGGGATTTAGTTGAGAAAGGGGTAGTGTTATATGGAGCAGGAATATCGTTCCGGCTCCATTTGTAACTATCTATTTATAGTTTTTAATTGCTTTTTCAAGAATCTCAGTAGCCGCTGCTTTGTCTTTGAATCCGCTTACTTTTACCCATTTGCCAGGTTCAAGCATTTTGTATGTCTCAAAGAAGTTTTTGATACGGTTGAGTGTTGCTTCCGGGATGTCTGAAAGGTCTTGAATATTCGCATAGGTCGGATCTATTTTTTCAGTCGGTACGGCAAGCAGTTTTTCATCTCCGCCTTTTTCATCTTCGGTCAGTAATACGCCGACAAGACGGCACTTGATGAAAGAACCGGCCTGCAGCTTGTAGTCACAAAGGACAAGAACATCTGCCGGGTCACCGTCATCTGAGAGTGTGTTGGCAACGAAGCCGTAATTGGCAGGGTAGTGTACAGCAGAGAAGAGTACTCTGTCTACTTCGACGGCACCGGAGTCTTTGTCGATTTCATATTTGATATTTGAGTTGAGGGGTACCTCAATAATGACTTTAACATTGTCCGGGCATTCGCCGTGTCCGATTTTAGTAATATCCATTCGATATCTCCATAGGTTAAATTTGCGCTAATGGTAGCATAAAATCGATAATAATGTTATGATTTTCATCTACAGATAGTGCTTCCTGATCCAAAGATAATAGACCGCCGTAATCAAAAATCCAATGCCAAGTACAATTGTAATACCTCTTAACGTGAGTCCCCACTCAAAAGCGTATCCGATAAAGAGTGCAGTGGTAATGTTGGAAAGCATGAAGAACATATCGTTGTAGGAGATGATACGCCCCATAAAGGCTTTGTCCGTTTCCTCCTGAAGCATCAGGTAGGTTTGTGACCAGAGTGTGGAGGTGAAGAAGCCTACGCCAAATAGGGCTATGAGGGAGAGGTAGAAATTATGCTGTAGCAAACTCCATATGATGATAGCGATCCCTTCGAGAATAAAGAAGTAGTGTAAGTTTCGGCTGTGAATCCATTTTCCGATGAAAAAAGGCCCTATCATGAGTGCTATAGCACGTACTGCATTGATCCATCCAATAGCAAGGGGTACGGCAATGAGGGTTTTGTATTCGTAATCGGCCAGCAGTGTGACAAGAGCATCAAAGCTGGTCAGTCCCAATGCGGCATGAAGTAGTATGAGATGTATCAGCTTTTTATGTGATTTGAGGTATGCAAAACCGTCGATAAACATTTTCCAGTGAGAGTGAAGCTGTTTTTGAAGTGTCAGTGTCAGTTTTAGTCCCATCAGAATAAAAAGGGCGATAGTATAAAGCAGTGCGTCAGTCATAAATGCGGCATGGTAACCGAAATGGTACGTGACGAGACCGCCGACTGCCATACCTGCGGCATAGGTGAACGACCAGATGATAGAGTGGATCTCATTGGTATTTTTGAGCATCTCCCCTTCAATGATCCTTGGAAAGAGTGTCATTTCCGCACTGAAAAGCATACTCGAGGCGGCTGAGCGGATAAAGATGAGCACCATCAGCAGCCAGATAAGTGAAAGTGAGTCGATAAGCATAAAGCCCAGTGTTGCGGCAATTTCAATTGCTAACAGTGTCCCCATCAGCTTCTTGAAGGGAATACGGTCTACCGTAATGCCGATGACGGGAGCAAGTACTACCGCAGGCAGCATTGCCATGGCAGCGGTCATCGAAATGACAAGCGGCCCGGCATTCAGTTTTACAAGCAAAGAGAAGATGGCAACCTGTGAGAACCAGGTACCGAAGTAGCTGATAAGCTGTATGAGTGAGAGTCGTGCTATGACGGGATGGCTGAGTGTTTTAATGTAGCGGGACATATCAGGTTTCGTCATTCAGCATGTAGGGGATCTGTTTACTTTCAAGCAGAGAAATGAACTTTTCAAATGTTGCTCTCGCCAGCGTTTCATCTTTGGAGGCAACAGAGAGTGTCACACGCCAGCCGTTGTCGTAGAGTTTGGGCAGCGAAGAGATCTCTACCCCATTGGGTGCTTGCTCCATTAGTTCGATGAAAAGGTTTTCCTTACAGGAGGCAGTCAGTGTAAAACGGTAGGTGGGGGCGCCTTGTGGGATGATGTTTTCCAGTATATACTCCACCATTGGATGGCTCATTTCCGGAAATCCGGGCATGAAAAAATAGCGTTCATCAAGGTAAAAGGCGGGCATTTTGTTTACAGGGTTTTCCAGCAGCTGTGCTCCCTTTGGCAGCTGTGCCATTTTGACGGGGTGCGGGTAGGCATCTTTGCCAAGTCTCTCCTCTATGATCTTTTTGGCTTCGGGGTGTTCATAGAGTTTCCCGTCACGCAGTGCAATGGCAGCGCATTTGCGGGTATGGTCATCGGGCGTGGAGCCGATGCCGCCGAAGCTGAAGAGTACAGGATTAGGCTGTGATGCGATGAATTTGAGTGTCTGAACGATGAGTGCAGGGTCATCTTCGATGATGAACGAGCCGGAGAGGGAGTGCCCCTTTTTTGCTAGGGCAGTGGCAACAAAGTCAAAGTGCGCGTCCCTGCGCCTTTGGTTGAGGATCTCGGTACCGATGATGAGGGCGAAGAAGGTAGGTGTTTTCATAACGCGCATTATAACAAAGTAGCATTATATAAGAGCATTAAGGTGATTTATGAAGAATGCTTGGTAACTATGTGTTAAAATAACATAAATCTTAAAGAATGAAAGAAAGCATCGA
>JALWHT010000100.1 GCA_026983515.1 Sulfurovum sp. | reverse complement strand
GGAGATCGATGGTATCCGCTGGTATGTCACCGGTGACAAAGGGAGGCTGGACAGTGATGGTTTTTTGACTATTGTTGACCGCTACAGCCGTTTTGCCAAGATCGGCGGAGAGATGGTGAGTCTGGGAATGGTCGAACAGGAGATCGGTAAGCTGCTACAGCCGGATGAAAAAATTGCCGTTACGGCGATCCCTGATGCGAAAAAGGGGGAAGCGGTTGTGCTGCTCTTTGAGGGGGAACGTGAGATCGATGAGGTGTTGGCGGAGGTCGGCACACTCCAACTTAATCCGCTCTTTGTTCCTTCCAAAGCCTACAAGGTTGATGCTATTCCTGTACTGGGTACGGGAAAGGCCGATTTCAAGGGTGCTAAAAAGATGGCAGAGTCGCTAACCAGCTCAGAGATGTAACGCGGCTATTTGGCCAAATAGCAAACAAAGGAGCTACTAATGAATATAGAAGCAATGATAGTGACCGTTTTACTCTTTTGGGTCTTTGCCCTGCAGCGCAGAGTCAGCCGGCTTGAAGCCCAGGTGGAAAGTATTGTACGGAAAACAAGAGAGACGGTATTGCCGCAAGAAGCACCGGAAGTGAAAGAAAATGCCATTTTGAACGAGATGTCCGATATAGCTCCTGCTGTCCTTGCGGAAGAAATAGGCAAAAAAGCTGATATCCCTGTTGAAACCATTGATGAGAAGCATGAAGAACCTGAAGCCGTACCACATAAGAAAGAACCTTCCGTTGTCATGACATGGCTTGTCAACTACTTCAGTAGCGGCAATCTACTGGTGCGTATCGGCGGGGTGGTGCTCTTTTTCGGGCTTGCTTTTCTGGTCAAGTATGCGGCTGAACACAGTACGGTCAGCATCGGGGTACGCCTTGGTGCCGTAGCCGCAGGTGCGGTAGCCCTCATTGTGACGGGTTGGAGACTTCGCCGAAGAGAGGGTGCCTATGGGCAGGTGCTGCAGGGACTTGGCGTGGCTATACTCTATCTTGTCATATACGGTGCAGCGAAGTTCTACGGGCTGCTTTCGCTTGAAAGTGCTTTTGTGCTGATGCTGGCAGTGGTGGTGCTTGGTTCTGTGATGGCACTCATTGAAGATGCAATGCCATTGGCGCTTTTTGCCAGTGCCGGCGGTTTTTTGGTACCCATTTTGACCTCAAGTGGTAACGGGTCGCATGTGGTGCTCTTCTCCTACTATATCGTCTTGAACCTTGGCATTTTCATCCTTGCTTGGTACCGCTCGTGGCGTGTGCTGAATCTGCTTGGTTTTGGCTTTACCTTTATTATTGCCACAGTGTGGGGCGTACTGCGCTACCGTTCTGAGATGTTCACAACGACAGAGCCCTTCCTGGTGCTCTTTTTTGCAATGTACCTTGCCATTTCGATTCTCTTTACGCTCAGGCACCCGTATGCGCCGAAAAATCTGGTGGATGGTACGCTGGTATTTGGACTTCCTGTGGTTGCATTTCCTCTGCAGCTTGCACTGGTAGAACCTTTTAGGTATGGTGAAGCGTACAGTGCGGCAGCGCTCGGGGTACTCTATGCAGTGCTTTATGCCACCCTGAGAGGAAAGGCGCGTACTGTGCTTTTGGCACAGTCATTCTTGGCACTTTCAGTGGTTTTCTTTACCATTACCATACCGTATATTTTCGATGCGGATGTGAGTGCCGCACTCTGGTCGCTTGAAGGGGCGGCACTTGTATGGGTGTCGATCAGGCAGCAGAAGCGTATTGCCCGATACTTTGGTGTGTTTCTGCTTTTGCTCTCTGCCCTGGTCTATCCGGAGAGTGTAGAGTTTGGCGGCATCAATGCTGCAGCGTATCTTGGATTCCTTGTTGTTATTGCCGCACTGCTGCTTGCAGCGTGGCAGCTGGACAGATACCGTAAAGTGTTGGAACCCTTTGTGCATTACTTTGTGTACATTTTTTTGCTCTTTGCGCTGTCACTCTGGTTTAGAGCCACTCCGTCACAGATTGACTTTTTGGGTGAGCAGACACTGCTTTTTACGCTTGTTTTGGGAACGCTGGTTTGTATCATTTCGGCAAAAGTACTCCATTGGCGACTGCTTTCAGTGCTATTACAGGGGGTGCTGCCTTTTGGCATCTTTCTTTTCTATGCTGCTTTGCCGGGATTTGGTACGCTTGAGACACTCCATCCTTTTGCAGGGTATGGTTTCTGGGCATTTGTGTTACTGATGGGAGTGGGGTACGGCATGCTTTGGGCATACGATCGCCTGTGGTGTTACGCCCGAGTGCTACATATTGCTGCGCTATGGTTTGGGGTAAGTGTATTAAGCCTTGAGGTACATTTTCACACACACCAGTATTTTTCTGCAGAGAGCATACTCGTGGTTTCATGGGCGGTTGTGCCACTGCTTACCGCCATGGTAACTGTGCGATTCTGGAGCTATTTTGGCAAATATGGTTCGCTCTACCGGCGTGTCGGTACGGCAGGCTTGATTGCCTTTTTGGCCGTCTGGGAGTTTGCCGCATTCGGTTTTTCTCCCGAAGTATCCGGCTATCTGCCGCTGATAAATCCGCTCGATGCAATGCAGCTTGCCGTCCTTGGCATAATGTTTTACTGGATACATACAGAACAGCATGGATGGACAAAGATGCTTGCCCTGCAGATGTACGGTATAGTATTGCTGCTTGGGTGGATGCTGCTGACAGTACTTTTTGCAAGGTATGTGCATCTGATGCAGGGGGTGCCCTACACGTTTGATGCACTTTGGCAAAGCGGCTATTTTCAGGCGGGCATCTCCATTCTATGGAGTATGGCGGCCATAGCGGCAATGCTGCTCTCAAAGCGGTATGTTCAGCGTACGCTTTGGCTGGCAGGCTTTGGGCTGCTTCTGCTCGTAGTAATCAAACTCTTCTTTGTAGAACTGGCACATTCAGGTACGATAGAGCGGATCGTTTCGTTTATCGTGGTGGGAGTATTGCTGTTACTGATAGGCTATTTTGTGCCGATGCCGCCAAGCGAAAATACCATCAAGGAGGTTCCGGAAGAGTGAGTTTTGCCCTCTTTTGGATTTTATCAGAAGAGTTTGGATAAAATAAGTAAAAATGATTTTACTGGAAAGGAATTATATGGTATTTATTGATGATGTAAGAGCAGATGAGGTGATGGACAGTCGAGGAAATCCGACAGTACGTGCAACCGTGAGTTTGAGTGACGGAACGGTAGAAAGTGCGATCGTTCCAAGCGGGGCGAGTACAGGTAAGCGTGAAGCGCTGGAACTACGTGACGGCGGTGACCGTTATATGGGGAAAGGGGTACTTCAGGCGTGTGAAAATGTCAATGGAGCAATCAACGATGCACTGGTGGGATTGAGTCCGTTTAATCAGGCAGAGATCGACTTGACTATGAAAGAGGTTGACGGTACGCACAATTACGGCAACCTGGGAGCCAATGCGGTACTGGGTGTCTCCATGGCAGTGGCACGTGCAGCAGCAGCATCGTTGAAAATGCCGCTCTACCGTTATCTCGGCGGTGCCAATGCAGTTGTGATGCCGGTACCGATGCTCAATATCATTAATGGTGGCGAACATGCGAACAACTCCGTGGACTTCCAGGAATATATGATTATGCCGCTTGGTTTTGACCGTTTTTCAGAAGGACTTAGAGCAGCTTCAGAAGTCTATCACAACCTCAAAAAAATTATTGACGGTATGGGTGAAAGTACTGCGGTGGGCGATGAAGGCGGTTTTGCACCAAACCTCAAAAACAATGAAGAACCGATTCAGGTGATCATGCAGGCCATTGAAGCAGCAGGATACAAGCCCGGTGAACAAATTGCCATTGCCCTCGATGTTGCGGCAAGTGAACTGGTGAATGATGCAGGCAAATATGTACTTAAGTCTGAAAACAGAGAATTGACAAGCTCCGAACTGATCGCCTACTATGCCGATATGGTTGAAAAGTACCCGATTGTTTCACTTGAAGACGGCCTCAGCGAAGATGACTGGGAGGGCTGGAAAGAGCTTACCGAAGTCCTTGGGGAGAAGATACAGCTGGTAGGAGATGACCTGTTTGTAACGAATGTGGAGATCCTTGCAGAGGGTATTGAGAAAGGCGTTGCCAATTCTATTTTGATCAAACCAAACCAGATTGGTACGGTCAGTGAGACCATGCAGACTGTACGTCTTGCACAGCGTTCGGGGTACAAATGTGTCATGAGCCACCGTTCCGGAGAGAGTGAGGATGCTTTCATTGCAGATTTTGCTGTTGCGCTTAACACCGGGGAAATTAAAACAGGTTCAACGGCACGAAGTGACAGAATTGCCAAATACAACAGACTGCTGGAGATTGAGACAGAGCTTGGACAGTTCGAATATCTCGGTAATGCACTCTTTCAGTAAACCAAAGAAAGTGTAATATGGCCAAAAAGGATACGATCGGAGCATTGGCGGGGCTCTCTGTAAAAACCCTGCTGTTGACACTGATCGGTATTTTACTTTTTGGTATTTATGTCGGTATACTGATATACGGAGAAAATTCAGTAACAGTGCTGCAGCATCTTGAAGCAAAAAAAACTGCACTCAAAAAGGAATCTGCGATTCTGAAAGCGGATAATCAAAGGCTTCAGAAAGAGTTTTTTGAATTAAAACAATTGGAACCAAAGGAGTAGAGGAATGAAACACGTTATATGGATGGCAGCAC
>JALWHT010000099.1 GCA_026983515.1 Sulfurovum sp. | reverse complement strand
GCTAAAGTACATTTTCTACCCGTATGTAAAGTTTCAGCAGCTGTATCTGCTTGTCGATGTAGTAGATCTTCTGATCAAGCTTTCGGATCTCTCTGGAGTTTCGCATGACGGCAACATCGAGTGATGTTTTCTCTCCTGCTTTGGCAAGATTCTTTGTCAGTTTGTAGAGGCTGGCATAGACTTTCTCGTCTTTACGCGCCAGCATAATCTTTCGGTCAAGAATGTCTAAAGAATTTTTAATCCAGTCATACTCTTCATTGACTGTTTTTTTTCGGTCAAGTACTTGCGTTGCCGCACGCAGCCTTGCCACCTTGCTCGACTCGATATCCGGATAGGCATTGATGTCAATAGGCATTGATACCGAAAAACCGTAATTGTAGTAACGCTCTTTTATCCCACTGCTTGCCCAGAGCGGATTGAGATCCCCGTCAGTATACTCTCCCTGCAAAGAGACAGTTGGCAGATATTTGGCGATGGTCATATCTTTTTGGTATTCACTCTCTTCAGCCAGCAGGGTGTCCCGTTTGAGTTCAAGGTTCTGACTGCGATAGTTCTTTTTGCTGATCAATTTTAGTTTCGGCACTTTCAGCTTTTCGGGTTTTTTATCACTCAGAAGCGAAAAACGCTCTTTAAGCTCAAGCAGATTGAGCTGCAACTCGAGCAGGTTCGCCTCATCCTGGCTCTTCTTCAAAATCGCCTGGTCAAGAAAACTGCTGTCCAGCAGCCCTGCATTATAGCTGTCGCGTTTTTGGTGGATATCAATTTTATCATTGGCAATCTGCAGTTTCATTTTTTGCTGCTGCAGTTTGTTCTTTTTGAGCTGAAAGAGAATAGAGACCGCATCTCCGATCATCTGCCGGCGTTTGAGCACAATATCTGTCCGATTCGCCGAACGGTACGCATCGGCATACTTGATCGCATAGTAAATACCGCCGGAACGGAAAATGGGCTGGTCTATCGATACCGAATAGTTTCCGGTTTTAGTGGTCTGCCCTGGAAACTGTGTTGAATGGGTTTGGTTATACCGCAGCATGATAGGGTTGATCCAGCTTTGGGAGAGTTTATCACTTTCCAGTTCATTCCGCTCAAGGTCGTACTCAAACAGCAAACTTTTATTATGAGAAAGTATATCTTTGAGGTCATCTGCCATCAAAGGCAGTGACACCAGACTACAAAGAAGAAAGAGCCGTTTCAAAACGCTTGAACCCTTCGTCTATTTCTGCTTTTGTAATGGTAAGACTTGGCAGGAAACGTACTGTATTCCGCCCTGCTTTGAGTACCACAACACCTTCTTTCATGCTCTCTTTGATAATCCTTCCCTGCACTTCTGCACTCTTGGCACGAAGACCACGCATCAAACCAAGCCCCACCTCTTTTTCAAACAGTGCAGTATGCCGCACAGCGATATCTTGAAGCTTCTGTTCAAAATAAAGCAGTGTTTCATGCAGCGCACCGCTGTCGTAAAGCGCTGAGAGAATATCGAGCACGGCAAGCCCTGCTGCAGTACTGAGGTAGTTTCCGCCAAAGGTACTGCCGTGATCACCAGGTTTGAGTACATCTTTGTGCGTTGTCATCACTGCACCAATAGGTACACCGCCGCCCAGCCCTTTTGCCAGCGTTACAATGTCGGGTTCTATCTCGTAGAGATTGCTTGCAAGAAACTCCCCGGTACGGTAGACACCTGTCTGCACCTCATCGACAATGAGCAGTACATCTCTCTCTTTAAGATGTGCAGCAAGTTTTTGCACCTGTTCCTTCTCAAATGGCTGTACACCGCCCTCACCCTGTACAAGCTCCAGCAGTACTGCTACCGTCTCATCGTCGATGGCATCATAGACATCCTCGATACTCGGCACATACCCAAACCCGTCCGGATAAGGTGAAAAGTGTGGTGTATGAAAACTCTCCTGCCCTGTTGCTTTGACTGTCGTAATGGTACGTCCGTGAAATGAGTGCTCCAGCGTAATGACCTTGTAGCGTTTCTTCTCAAACTGTGTCTCACCATATTTGCGCGCGATTTTGATAGCACCTTCATTTGCCTCTGCCCCGGAGTTTGCGAAGAAAACCCCCATATCATAACCGCTTAGCTCTACCATCCGTTTTGCCAGTTTTGCCTGTGGCTCTATCACCTGCAGGTTGGAGATATGGATGATCTTTTTTGCCTGTTCACAAATAGCATTTGTCAAGCGCGGATTGGCATGACCTACTGAATTTACTGCAATACCGGAGGCAAAGTCGATGTAGTCTCTTCCTTTGTCATCATAGAGTGTCGACCCCACTCCTTTGACAAAGTTGGTGTAGTCGCGTGCATAGGTTCCCAGTACATACTGTTTATCGATTGCTTCAAGTGTCATTTTTTATTCCATTGTTGTAAAAAAGTGTGATGCTATTATAGCAGAGTATCGTTAGGCTTTGTATGTACAATGCAACCCTGGACATTTTCAGAATAGATGCCGTATAATTATTTCAAAAAGAAAGGTATGCGATGCGCTACCGAAGCGGCAAAATTCAGTTTCTCTTCTGGTTGGCATTTTTTTCTGTATTTGTGTATCTGTGGTTGGTAGCTGTAGGATTACAGACCTTTGTATTGCCCAAGGAAACACCGACAGAGCTGCCACAACATGAAACCATACTCATGTTCATCCTGTTTGGCTTTTCGATTCTGATGAACCTCACCGGTACATTTGTAGCAATGATGATAGGAAACCGGTTCTACATCCGCTTCTTTGGTGCCATGACCATGGTGCTCTTTGCCTCGCTCATTTTCGCAAAAAGCTATTTTGGTTAAACCCGTTCAATACGGACTTTAACCTCCTGATAACAGGCATTATGCCCCTCTTCACTCAAAATAGCCGGCGTAAGATAGTTGACACCGGTCGTATTATTCGTCACCACCACACAGTTGGGACGGATATCTTCATTCAAATGCACGCTGAAAGTGTGTTCACCATGTTCCGAAATCAAACGTACTGCTTCTCCTTCTTCAAATCCTGCATCCGGATGTATCTGTACCCGGTTGTCTCTGAAAAACTGTGTATTGAGTGATTTGGACGATTTGGGGGAAAGCAGCCAAAAGGTTTCATCTTTTGGCTTTGTTTTACTCTTTTTCCGGTACTTCGTAAAGCGTTTGGGATTGATGAAATCATCATCATAATCATCAATAAACTCGAACACATCATCACCCGATTCACCGAATCCCTCTGCATAGGGGATCTCCTCATGAGCCGGTGAGCAGAGAAAACCGTTCTTCTCTTCACACTGCGAAAGCCACTTTTCAATGTATGCTGCTTCACTCTCAAGCCCATCAAATCCAAAGGCATTAAAGAGGTATCGGGTAAAGTCATACTCGCTGATACCGATGTCGCTCTCTACCACTTTGTTCATCTTCTGTACATAGTGATGCCCATAGGAAAGCCTTACATCTTCCTTCTCAAAAAAATTCTTTGCAGGAATAACGATGCGCGCCATCTGAGAGGTTTCATTTTCATACAAGCCAAAATAGACCAGATTTTCCACCCCTTCAAGTTCACGCTGCACCCGGTTTGTATCGGGCATTGAGGCAGCGGGGTTTCCACCCTGTACCAGTACAGTATCAAAGTAGGAAAAATTCGTCGTTGCCTTGGGTACGCTGGTGGTCTTGACACGGAAGGGGTTTTCAAATCCAAGCTTAGAATCACCAAGATAGTGTACACCACACCCCTCTTTCCCAAAGAGTCCAAGCACTGCCGCAAGTGCATCGATCGCCTGAAGCGTGTAAGAGCCTGTCGAATATTTCTGTACGCCGGCACCTACCAAGAAAACAACCTTTTGATCACGCATGAGCTCAAGAATACTTCCCATCTCTCCGAGGTCGGTACCAATATGTTCTAAAATCGCTTTAATGCGGTGCTCTCTCGTATAGTCATAAAAATCTTCGAACTCCGGTGCGAACTCCTCGAGCCATTCAAGGTCTTCACCGTCTTCCATGAAAACAAATCGTGCCAGAAGAATCGCCACGTAGTAATCCATACGCGGCTCAATCTGCATATGCAGATCTGCCTTTTTGGCGATGGGCGTTTTTACCGGGTCTATGACTATCAGTTTTTTCCCTTCCAAAAACGGCATCATATGGGCATTGGTAACCGTGACATTACGCCCCCACACAACAACCGTATCGGCCTTGGCTATCTGTTCGAGAGGAAGGTTTCGGTGCACACCGCGTCCAAGCAGTATGCCTGTCTCACCGGCAGCATCACAGAGCGAACCGTGGGTAAGAGACCCTCCTGTTTTCTCAATAAAAAGGTTGGTCACCTCCTGCATCACACCAAGGTTCCCCGAGCCCCGCCAAAGCAGTGAACGCTCCGCTTTGAAGGCCTCGGCAACCGCTGCCATCGCCTCCTCCATGCTAACCACTTTGCCATCTACACGCGGCTGAGTAATGCGTCCGGTTTCATGGATCGCTTTGTTGATCAGCGCACAAAGCGCTCCGTTGCCGGCAGGATGCTCTTTGTCACCTTGCATTTTTGGGAAATGGATATTATCGGTAACAATACGGCAGGCATCATAACAGTCCAGTCCGCATGCGGTATGTATGACCTCGTTCATTTCAACTCCACCTTCATCAATTTGGAAAAATATGCTTTAGGTGCGGAAATATAAATCTCTGCACGGTAAGAGGATATATATTTTTCATCCG
>JALWHT010000098.1 GCA_026983515.1 Sulfurovum sp. | reverse complement strand
CAATGTCATAATAGTGGCTCAGATCGGTACTGATGACCACAGCTGTCTCTTCATCGTCCAGCAGAAAGTCGATCATCTCTGCGATCTTTTCCGGTGACGCATCACCGTAGACAAGTTCCACAACACTTACATCGGGCATATAGTACTTGATAAAAGGCATCTGCACCTCTGTACTGTGCTCATGGTGTGCTTCGGGCACGAAACCGACACCAAACTCTCTCTTTAATGTTTTTACCAGCGCTTTGTCTACCGGTAATACACCAAACGGTGTTTCATAACTGTCATAGTCTGCAACGGAAATCCCTTTCAGGTAAACACGGTGGCTCGGCCCTATGACCACAACACGCTTGAGCTTCTGCTGCGCCAAAATACGCAGTACGACATTGGCGGTAAACCCGCTGTAGACATACCCTGCATGCGGCACAATGACCGCACGCGTTTTAAGCGCCAAAAGCTGTGCCATATCTGCATGCCGATCCAGCAATGCATTGTAATGTTCTATCATTTTTTCAATCTCTGCACCGCTTGCCGGGTAGAACTGTCCGGCAACAGCTGTTTCTCTTATACTCATTTCCATACTCCTTCTATGATGCTGCTGCATACCGGGCAGCTGCCGTCTACATTGACCCTGTTCTCTATCTGCCCATATCCATTGCGTGCAATAAGAATCGTATTGCAGTGGTGACAGCGTGTCGGCGAATCTTGTCCCACATTGCCAAGGTAGATATATTTGAGTCCTGCTTTTTCACCAATCGCCTGAGCGCGCTTCAGTGTCGCCAGTGCTGTCGCCTGATGGTCACGCATCTTGTAATTGGGGTAAAATGCACTCAGATGCCACGGCACATGAGCACCAAGATCATTGGCAATGAAAGATGCCATCTCTTCAAGGTCTTTGTCACTGTCGTTCTCGCCTTCAATGAGCAGCGTGGTCACCTCGACCCATACACCGTTTTTCACAAGGCGTCTGAGGGTATCTTTTACCTCTTCAAGCCCGCCTTTGAGTACCTTTTTGTAATACTTGTCATCCCAGCTTTTAAGATCAATATTGGCAGCATCGACCCATGTCGCCATATCGTCAACCATCTCCTTGCTCTCAAAGCCGTTGCTGACAAAAATGTTCTTGATACCCTTCTCCTTGGCAATCACTCCTATATCTTTGGCATAGGGGTAAAAGATAGTCGGCTCGTTGTAGGTATAGGCGATAGACTTCGCCCCATGCTCGATGGCAAGCTCTACCATCTGTTCAGGTGAAACTTCGATATCTTCATTCACTTTTTTGCTCTGAGAAATATCCCAGTTCTGGCAAAAAGGGCACTTGAAATTGCACCCCACCGTTCCGAACGAGAGTACCTTGGAGTTTGGCAACAGATGATAAAGCGGTTTCTTCTCGACCGGATCGACATGAACTGCAATGGGATGCCCATAGACCAATGTCTTGAGTTTCCCCTCTACATTCTGGTTCACACCGCATATACCGACCTGCCCTTCTTTAAGCTGGCAGCGGTGTTGACAGAGGTTACAGACAATTTTCCCGTTCTCTTTTGGGGTATAATATTCAAATCTTGGATGGTGTGTCATAGTTAAACCTTTATAGCTATTAACTAAACTTTATTTCATTATATCACTAAGCTTTGTAAATGTCAAATTTTTTTGTATACTCGCACAATATTGCATTGAGGACAACAGTATGAAACTTCTCGTCTCGGCACTCGAACCCTCCTCCAACCTCCACCTGCGTGAAGTACTCAAACATCTTGATAATGTTGAATTGACAGGTATTTTTGATGAAACTATCTCTGAGGGAACACCGTTGCATGATATCAGTCAGATGGCCATTATGGGGGTGGTCGATGCGGTGAAAAAACTGCCGTGGTTCTTCAGCGTTGCTGATGAAATGGTCACACTTGCAAAAGATGCAGACAAGGTGCTGCTGATGGATGGTTCCGGTTTCAACCTGCCATTGGCAAAAAAGATCAAAACAGCCTATCCGGACAAAGAGATCATCTACTACATCCTCCCGCAAATCTGGGCAAGCCGGCCCGGCCGTGCAGCGAAACTGGAACGCTACTGCGACAGACTCCTTGGCATACTGCCTTTTGAAACCGACTACTATCCCCATCAAAAAGCAGTGTATGTCGGACATCCGCTCCTCGATGAGATCACAACCTTTTACGATGGGAAAGAGGGAACTCTTACCTTTCTTCCCGGCAGCCGAAGCGGTGAGATCAGACGGCTGCTGCCTCACTTCAGGGCAGTAAGAGAACAGCTTCCGGACAAAGAGGCTCTGCTGGTCATCCCGCCAAGTTTTTCAGATAATAAAATAGCAGAGCTTTATGGCGACATCTCTATGTTCACAATCAGCCGAAATACCCATGAAGCACTGGCTGCTTCCGAATTTGCCTTTATCTGTTCAGGAACGGCTACACTCGAAGCGGCACTCATCGGTACCCCCTTTACCCTTGCCTACATTGCCAAAAAGCTTGACTTTTTCATCGGTACGAAGGTTCTTGGCATCGAGCAGGTAGGGCTTGCAAATATCATCCTCTCCCGCAGTGGGGAAACACCCCTTCACACCGAACTGCTCCAGGAAAATGTCACAGTTGACAATCTGCTTGCAGAATACTACAATACCGACCGAAAAAAATTTGCCGACAAAGCCAAAGCCCTTAAAACCTATCTGGGGCATGGAAGCAGCGAAAACGTGGCGAAGATCATTATGCAACCGTAGGGTGTTGTTCCCCGACAACACTACCATGCTAATCGCACAGAAGGTGTTGTGAGGGCACAACACCCTACAATTTGAAAAAGGAAAAATTTGTTAGTTCACATCTGCTGTGCTGTCGACAGCCACTACTTCCTCCAAAAGCTTCAGAAGGACTACCCTGACGAGAAACTGGTAGGCTTTTTCTACGATCCCAATATTCACCCCTACTCCGAATATTACCTGAGACTGCTCGATGTCAAACGAAGCTGTAAAATGCTTGGCATCGAACTGATCGAGGGAGAGTATGACACCGAAGCATGGCTTGAGGCGGTACGGGGGCTGGAACATGAACCTGAAAAAGGGGCACGCTGTGCGGTCTGCTTCGACCGGCGTTTTGAAGTAAGTGCGAAAAAGGCGGCTGAACTTGGTGAAAAAACATTTACCTCCACCCTGCTGACCTCTCCGAAAAAGTCCCTTAAGCAGCTCAAAACGGCCGGGGATGCCCTTGCAGAAAAAGAAGGTATTTCCTTTGTGGCACCCGACTACCGCAAAGCCTCCGGCACCCAGGAACAGAACATCCTTGCCAAAGAAGACCAGCTTTACAGACAGGACTACTGCGGCTGCCTTTTTGGGCTTACCATGCAGCGTGAGCAGCAGCAAAAACTTGCCGATGAGCTTTTCGTTCCCATCTCCGGGCAGGTGCAGCCTGAGTCCATTGAAGCACGTATTGCCCTCTATGAAAAACGGTGGAAACTTGAAGAGCAAGGCGTTACCTACCGCATTGTGAAGCAGCGTTTTCTCAATTGGCGGCTGAAGTTTGCAACACTGAAAGTACGCAAAGTGCCCGTAGCTGCACACATACTTCCCTACTCTACCCTGCGAGGCACCTATACCCGGGGCAAAGTCGAATATGCTACAGGCGTGTTGCACCATATGAGCCGGGATGAAGTCAAATTTGTCACACTTGATGACTACAACAATCTGCTCGGAACAGACTACACCGATATGATGCAGCTCATCTTTGCACCGCCTCCCTTTGAACAGGAGGCAGCACTGCGCAGCATATTGGGACTCGATTCGTATGACCTTTCAAGTATCGTTATTGTCGAAACAGTACCTGAAAACAAGATCGAACTGATACTCGATGCCGAAACCTACAGCGATGTCAAAGAGGTACTTCTCCCCACCACTTCGTAAGCCGGTCGCCTAATCGTATTTTTACCCTTCTTACGATAAAATAAGCGAATTTTATACGATAAAGGTTTGACCGTGCTATATAATGTTGTTGATATTCAAAATATTCTTCCTCACCGCTACCCGTTTCTGCTTGTTGACCGTATTACGGAACTAACAGCGGGCGAATACATCGAAGGGTACAAAAACGTTTCCATTTCCGAACCTGTCTTTCAGGGACACTTCCCAGGACACCCCATCTATCCCGGCGTGATGATCATCGAGGGTATGGCACAGGCGGGCGGTGTACTGGCATTCAAAAGTATGGACAACGCAACACAAGAAGAGATAGAAAATAAAGTTGTTTACTTCATGAGCATTGACAAAGCAAAGTTCCGCTCACCAGTCACTCCGGGAGACCAGCTTGTTTACAAGATCAATGTCATTAAAAACAAAGGTGCCATCTGGCAACTCGATGCCAAAGCCTATGTTGACGACAAGCTTGTTGCCCAGGCGGAACTCAAAGCCATGATCGTAGACAAGTAGGCTTGTTGATGTCACATATTCACCCAACCGCCATCATCGAAGAAGGTGCCACACTCGGTGAGAATGTCACCGTAGGTCCCTATGTCACCATCGGTGCCAATGTCACCATCGGCGACGGTACAACCATTGCTGCACATGCCCACATTGAAGGCTTTACCACCATCGGCAAACGCAACCGTATCTTCTCCTATGCGGCGGTAGGTACGATTCCGCAGGATCTCAAATTTGACGGAGAAGAGAGCGAACTGATCATTGGCGA
>JALWHT010000097.1 GCA_026983515.1 Sulfurovum sp. | reverse complement strand
AAGATGACTTTGCGGACTTTGTAAATAAAGATCTGACAGAGGCGGGTATCAATCTGCACACAGACAACAAACCCGACAAGCTTCTCAAGGCCTACCTGCGTCTTGCCAAACAGGCGACAAGTTATGAAAATGAGATAGAACTGCTTATTGAGACCCTTGATGGATTGTAGAAGATAAGAAATTTTAATTTATCTATTTTTAAGGTAAATAAGTTTAGAATTAGAATAGGCCAATTATTGAATTGGTACTATTTTTAACACAGGAGTTAATCATGACTAACATGAGACGCGGATTTACAATGATCGAATTGATCTTTGTTATCGTAATTATTGGTATTTTGGCAGCAGTAGCCATTCCAAAACTGGCAGCCAACAGAGATGATGCTACAGCAGCAACATGTGCGACACAATTTGGAAATATTGTGACAGAAGCAACTACACAGTATGCAAAGCTTGGATATTCTGATTTCCAAAATCTGACTATTGCAAACTTGACAAATGTAAAGACCGGTGCTACGGGTACTACTGATACAGGGATTAAAGAGGCTGGTACAGCTGCTGTAAAAGATGGCATTACATTTAATTGTGAAGGTGGAAATATGGCTGACCTTGGTTTCACGCTTAGTGGTGCAGACTACAACATGACGATTACTGAAAAAGGGTCAAGCTCAGGAGTTCCTGCTGCTATTAAAGGTGGTGAAATTATCAAGAAGAACTACGACATCACTTCAGATGGCGGAACAAAAACAATTCAGCTCTAAGAAGTTCTTCTTTTTTATCTCCGTCGACTTGGCGGAGATATTTACAATAATATAAGACTCCCCCTAAATCTTAATATGAATCAAATTCCAAAAAACCTCATAGTTTAAATTTTTTATAACAAAGCCCAGGGACAGCTATGCCATTGAACAGAAAAGCTTTTACTATGATTGAAATCATTTTTAGTATAGTGATTATTGGTATTCTGGCAATGGTGGCATTACCAAAGCTTACTGCTTTTAGAGACAGTGCCAACAGTTCGCTTGTTCTTGCAGCTCTTGGAAACTGTGTAGACGAGGCAGGAGTAGAGTATGTAAAAACAGGTAGCTTCCATCATGTCACCAATGATGAAGATGTCATGACAGATAACTGCAGGAAAGCTAACAGATGTTTCGGGTTTATTGAAGATGATCTCAATGCCAGTCTCACCGTAACCATTGATACAAATGAAATCTCCCCGGTCTGCAAAGAAGCCCAGGATATAGCAGAAAAAAACATGCTTGCAAGTACCCACACTATCAATTTTTAATTACTGTACATATGTTTTATCTTTTTGTTGCAAAATCTTTTAAGTTTTATTCTTTATTTTTTTTGTTATCATTAAAAAAAAGGAAGAAGATGCAGAAAGTACAAAAAGCATTTACAATGCTGGAATTGGTTTTTGTGATTGTGGTCATTGGTATACTCTCTGCTGTTGCTATTCCCAAGTTTGCCATGAATAGGGATGATGCAGTAGTGACAAAGGCAAAAACGACAGTTTCAGCTATTCGCAGTGCTGTTGCATCAGAGAGACAAAAGCGTATTTTGAGTGGTAACTTTGATAAAATCTACAAACTTGCAAGTAATAATGGGAATGATAAGCCCATTTTTGATGCTTTTGACGGCAATACAAGCAACCCTGTACTGGAATATCCGCTGCAATCTTGTAAAAATGATAATGCGACGGGGTGCTGGAAAGAGACTACCACCGGGACAAAGACAAATCCGGTAAGTGAGTATACCTATATGATGCCTGTATCAGGGAGTGTTGTGTTTAAGCTTGAAAACAACAGGTTTGACTGTAAAACACCGACAGATGCAAACTGTATAGAGCTTACACGATAATTTGTATTGTTACAAGGTTTCTCTTTTGCGGTCAAGTGCTCCAGGCTTGACGTACCACTCTGTGCATCCATTGAGTGTCGGATCTGTTGTTTCCGTACCGTTGAAAAGCACGTTTAAAGAGGCTGTCATTCTTGAAATAGTAGAGAAACCTGCTTTCAAGACAGCTTCTATCCTCTCATTTACCGGCAAGCGGTATGCTTTAGAGCAGATGCAGATTGCCAGGTTTATTGCGGAGTACTACTTTTCTTCCTTTTCAGAAGCCATCTCGTTGTTCATTCCGTTTCGGAATGAACAAAGCGTTCAGCGTTCAGCGTTCAGCGTTCAGAATATTCCCAAATTAAGTAAAACTCAGCAGCAAGCCTATGAACAACTTCTTCAAAAAGACAAAGCCCTCCTTTTTGGTGTGACCGGTGCGGGGAAAACAGAAATTTTTATTGCCCTCATGGCAAAAATGCTTGAAGAGGGCAAAACGACCATCTTTCTGATGCCCGAAATCTCTTTGACGCCGCAGATGGAGAAGCGGCTGAAGGTCTATTTCGGGGATGCGGTGGCGATGTGGCACTCCAAGATCACCAAGAAGAAAAAAGAGCAGATACTCGAGGGGATAGAGTCGGGTCAGATACGTATTATTGCCGGGGCGCGTTCGGCGCTGTTTGTACCGTTGTGTGATGTGGGGCTCATTATTGTTGATGAAGAGCATGATGACAGCTACAAGGCACATACACGACCACGCTATCATGCGCGTGATGTGGCGGTGCTGATGGGGCAGAAACTGGGAGCAAAGGTGGTGCTTGCCTCTGCAACCCCAAGTACAACAAGCTACTACAAGTACGATGTAGTGAGGCTCCCAAAACCCTATGTACAGACCCAAAAACGTTACAGGTTTATACCCGGTGACGGTATTACGGCTCCCATTGTGTATGCAATCAGAGAACATTACGAAGAGGGTGGACAGTCGTTGCTTTTTTTGCCTACTCGGGGTAACTTCAAATATCTCTACTGTCAAAACTGCGGCAAGACGCATACCTGCCCATACTGTTCGGTGGGGATGGCTTTGCACAGAAAACGACGGCATCTCAAATGTCACTATTGTAATTACACTGAAGTCATACGAGAAAGTTGTACCTACTGTGGACATACACCGCTGACAAGTGAGCGTATCGGTACCCAGGAAGCGATAGAGGTCATCCAGGAGGCGATAGAGGGTATCAAGATAGAGCAGTTTGACCGTGACAGTATCACAACGGCAAACAAACTGGTCAAGGCACTGAAGCGTTTTGAGAGCGGGGAGAGCCACCTGCTGCTGGGTACGCAGATGCTAAGCAAGGGGCACGACTACCCCAACATCACCCTCAGTGTCATCATGGGGCTTGACCACATCATGGGGATGGCAGACTACCGCTCCCGTGAGCGTGCCATGAGCCTGCTTTTTCAGATAGCAGGGCGGAGTGGACGCGCCAAAGAAGCAGAGGTACTTGTGCAGACTGCTGACCCGTCCCAGTATGAGGCGTATCTGGGAGACTATGAAGCGTTTCTCAAAGATGAACTGCTCTTTTTGCAGATCGCCGAGTATCCGCCGTTTGTCTCGCTGGCACGCATTCTTATTGCGCATAAAGATGAAGCAAAAGCAGCCAAGGTGACAATGGATACGGTGACAAAGCTCAAAGCATTTCCCCAGATAGAAATTGTCGGACATGGCAAAGCTCCCGTAGAACGGATCGCCAACAAGTACCGCTTCCAGATACTGCTACGTGCCAAAAGCAGAATGCCGCTTCTTAAAGCGTTGCATGCGGTTGACTGTAGAGAGGTGGAGATTGATATGGACCCGGTTGAATTTTCGTAAATGAAGAATTTTTAGATAAAATATGCCACATGTAGGGTGCGTAGACACGCACCATTTTTCGTTCCGGTCATAAGGTGGGAATGTATGATAATATCCAATGTTAATTGTTAAAGCGGTGCGTGAGTACGCACCCTACGGTTATAATAAAAGGCACAGTGTGAAAGAAAGATACCCAACCAAAAAGATATATGTCGGAAATGTCCCCGTAGGCGGTGACGCACCCATTTCGGTGCAGTCGATGACCTACTCCGATACGCGTGATGTGGCAGCAACGGTGGAGCAGATCAACCGGCTTCACTTTGCGGGTGCGGATATGGTGCGTGTAGCCGTGCCCGAGATGGAAGATGCTTTGGCGCTTAAGGCGATCAAAGAGCAGATATCTTTGCCGCTCATTGCTGACATTCACTTCAATTATAAGCTGGCACTTGAGGCTGCGAAGTGGGTGGACTGTATCCGGTTTAACCCGGGGAACATTGGAGAGAAAGGGCGTATCAAAGAGATCGTCAAGGCGTGTCAGGAGCGTAACTTGCCTATCCGTGTCGGGGTCAATGCGGGGAGTCTTGAGAAGGAGTTTGAAGACCGTTACGGCGCAACTGCTGAAGGCATGGTGGCAAGTGCGGAGTACAACATCAAGTTTCTTGAAGACCTTGGATTTACTGACATCAAAGTCTCTCTCAAGGCATCCGATGTGGACAGAACGGTTGAAGCCTACCGGATGCTGCGTCCGAAGAACAACTACCCCTTCCACCTTGGGGTGACGGAAGCAGGCACGATCTTCCACGCGACGGTCAAATCCGCCATCGGGCTTGGGGCACTGCTGCTTGATGGCATCGGTGATACGCTGCGTGTTTCGATCACCGGAGAGCTTGAAGAGGAGATCAAAGTCGGCAAAGCGATTCTCAAAGACAGCGGACGCGTGCAGGAGGGGCTCAATATCATCTCCTGTCCTACCTGCGGACGCATCGAAGCCGATCTGGTCTCAGCCGTAGCAGAGGTGGAGCGCAGAACAGCACACATCAAAACCCCGATGGATGTGAGTGTCATGGGCTGTGTGGTCAACGCCATCGGAGAAGCCAAACATGCTGATGTCGCCATTGCTTATGGCAAAGGGGCAGGGCTCGTGATGGTCAAGGGGGAAGTAGTGGCACGTCTTCCTGAGTCGGAACTTGTAGATCGCTTCGTTGCTGAAGTGGAGCGTTTTGCAGAAACAAATCATTGATGTAGGGTGTTGTCTCCTGACAACACGCTGTTTGGGCGGAAAAATGAAAAGGTGTTGTAGGGGTACAACACCCTACGTATATACAAAGGTGTATTAGATGGAAAACATGTATAACATCAATATCGAACGTGCTGTACTTTCGGCAATTATCTTCGATCCTGAGATCTATGAGGAGATCGCTGCCAAACTGAACCCGAACGATTTTTATCTGCCGTTCCATCAGCATGTCTTTGTGGCGATGGAGGAACTCAGTCGAGAAGAGAAGCCCATTGATGAAGAGTTTCTCAAATCTAAGCTGCAGAGCATGGGCAAGTTCGATGAGGTGGCAATGCTCGATCTGCTTTCAGCCAATCCCATTACCAATACATCAGCCTACATTAATGAGATCAAAGCCAAGGCAAGCAAGCGGGCACTGGCGACACTGGCGACCGAGATCAAAAAGGTAACCATCGAAGATGACCTCCCCGCTGAAGAGGTGATGAACCTTGTAGAGAAAAAGCTCTACGAGATCACGCAAAACAATACCAATGATGATTTTCGGGATTCCAAAGAGATCACACTCTCGATGCTTGATGAGATCAATCGTCTTAAAGCGCTGGGTAACTCAAAGCTGATAGGGGTCGATACAGGCTTCAAGAATCTCAATGACAAAACGTCCGGTTTCGGCAAGGGAGACCTGGTTATCATTGCGGCAAGACCGGCGATGGGGAAAACGGCATTTGTGCTCAATATGGCACTCAAAGCCATAGAGCGTGGTGAAGGAGTAGCATTTTTCTCGCTGGAAATGCCTGCAGAGCAGTTGATGCTGCGTCTGCTTTCGGCTAAGACATCCATTCCGTTGCAGCAGTTGCGTGTAGGGGATCTCAATGATGACCAGTGGTCACAGCTTGCTTCGGCAACAGATGAAATGGCACAGAAAAAGCTGTTTGTCGATGACGGAGGATATGCGACGATCCATCATGTGCGCAGTAAACTGCGTAAACTGAAAACACAGCACCCGGAAATATCGATGGCTATTATCGACTACCTGCAGCTGATGAGTGGGGAGGGGCGCGAAGGGCGTCAGCAGGAAGTTTCTGAAATTTCAAGGGGACTCAAGCAGCTTGCAAGGGAGCTGGCTATTCCTATTGTGGCGCTGTCACAGCTGAACCGCTCGCTTGAAGCACGTGAGAACAAGCGTCCGATGCTTTCGGATCTTCGGGAGTCAGGTGCCATAGAACAGGATGCCGATATCATCCTCTTTGTCTACCGTGATGATGTTTATCGCGAATCTCAGATCAAAGAGAAACTTGAGAAGTATAAGGCAGAAGGGAATGCGGATAAAGTCAGGGAGTATGAGAATGCCTACAATGACCTCAAGCGAAAACCAGATGAGGCAACTGAGCTTATCATTGGAAAGCAGCGTAACGGGCCGACAGGTACGGTAGATCTGATCTTCCAGAAGAAGTTTACCCGCTTTGTGGACGCAAGTCACTCTCCGGCATTTGAAGTCGTTTATGAAGATGGTGATATTCCTGCCAATACCGGCAATATTGAGCTTCCTCCTATTTAACAGCAGATTGTATTGAGAACATATGGAGAAACCGAAGGTTTTTGAATCACCAAGATCCTTTTTTCTTTTTGCCGCGATGATGCTGTTTTTGCTTCTGCTGCGACTTGGCTGGGAGTACCGAGAATACAATGCATTCATCTCCAAGCCGTTTTATTTTACATTTGCCACTGTTGAGAATGCCTATCGTAAAACCAAAGGCAGCCGAAGCTATCAGGTATTGAAACTGCGCAGTGATAACGGCTTGCATTTTTATACTACAACCCATCAAAAAAAAGATCTTTCCGATACAAGGCTTCGACTACAGATTTTCCCCAATGCGCATATTACTTTTAGAAAATATTTGGGTACTTTCTATGTGAAAAGTCGTATTAAGCGGGTATTGCCAAAAGAGGCTTCATGGAAAAAGAGTCTGATGGAGTATGTCGCTGCACAACACAGGGACAGCAGGCTTGCAAACTTTTACCAGTCCATCTTTTTTGCCAACCCGCTTGAGCCTTCACTGCGTCAAAAAGTATCGCAGTTGGGTATCAGCCATTTGATTGCGCTCAGCGGGTTTCATCTTGGTATATTATGGGGAATAGTCTATTTTCTGCTTTATGTGCTGTACCGCCCGTTACAGCAGTGGTGGTTCCCGTATCGTTTTGCGTTGCTGGATGTGGGTGCCATGACGATGCTGTTGCTTGGAGCATATGTCTGGTTTACCAGCGCACCGCCGTCACTGGTGAGAGCGTATGTGATGCTTTTCATTGGGTGGCTGATGCTGATCATGGGCGTAGAGATACTCAGCTTTGAATTTCTTGCCTCAATTATACTGCTCTTGCCGGTACTTTTCCCCTCCCTGCTTGTTTCTCTGGGGTTCTGGTTCTCGGTAGCAGGTGTCTTTTTTATTTATCTGCTGCTACACTATACCAAAGGGTGGGACAGCAGAGTAGTTACTATGGCTGTGATTCCCGTAGGTATTTTTCTTTTAATGCTGCCGGTAGTACATATGGTATTTCCGGCGACCACGCCGATGCAGCTTTTCTCTCCGCTTCTGTCACTGCTCTTTATTCCTTTTTACCCTATTGTGATGCTGCTGCATCTGATTGGTGCAGGAGGGGTGTTGGATCCTGTGCTTTCAAGGCTTTTTGAAATCCATGCATCCTTGAGTGAGCAGTATGTGCCATGGTGGCTCGGGGCAGGTTATATTGTACTTGCCCTGTGGGCTACCCACAGTAAAAAGGCTTTTTACGGTCTGCTTGGGAGTGCAGGCATATATGGGCTATATCTTTTTGGCCTGCATTAAATTTTTTCTATATCCTCATCTTTGTCAAGCAGGTAGCAAAACCGCAGACCATGCAGGAAGATCGCCCATGAGATGTAGATCCAGAGCAGGAAAAAGAGTACGGTACTGATACTACCATATACGGATGTATAGGTTTTGTTGTGGACGACATAGAAGACAAATCCGCTTTTGCTCAGATACCAGATTAGTGAGGCGATAAATGAGCTGGTCAGTGCCGATTTGGGGTTGATGTGCGTGTTTGCAGAGAACTGGTAGGCGATATAGAACGCTCCCCATACTATCAGGTAAGGCAGGAGTGCATAGAAGTGAATACTGCTGGTGATCTCGTTTTTGTCAAGGTAGCTCTGAATAAAAGAAGAGAGAAAAAAGGAGGCACCGATCATCAGAGGCATGAGAACAATCAGCAGCAGGTATGTCTTGATGCTTTTGAGGATACTCCTGCCTGGCAGCTCGAAGATGTCGTTGACAATGTAGTCGTAGTTTTTGAAGAACATGATCGCAGCGAAAATGACATAAAACGCGCCCATCACTCCCAGTTTGTCGGAGTTGGCAATAAAGGTGTTGATGCTTGCCATGATCTCTTTGGACTGTGTGGGCATGAGGTTGGCAAAGATGAGAGCCTGTACCTTGTCGTACACATCATGAAATATAGGAAGGGTGGTAAAAAAATAAAGAAAGATGACAAGCAGTGGAATAATGGCAAAGATCGTACTCCAGCTCAAACTCGAAGCGTAATGTCCGAGTCTTTCATCCAGTAGTTCTTTGAAAAAGTCCCGCAGAAAAATATAGTACTCTTTGAGAATATTCTCTCGTTTCATCATACATCACTTTTATCTCGTTCCCATCGTTCCAGATGGGAATGAGCAGCCTATTTTTAACTTTTAATTTTTACTTTCTAATTTTTTCACAGTCCCATCTTTCCCGGATTGAGAATACCGTTGGGATCGAACGCTTTTTTAATGTCACGGAAAAGCTGTAATTCCGCTTCATTGAAGGCAATGTTCATAAACGGTGCCTTTGAAGTGCCGATGCCGTGTTCGCCGCTGAGTGTTCCGCCCATTTCCACGACCATTTCAAAGATTTCTTCAATGGCTTTATGCCCTTCTTCAAGCTGCTTTTCATCCGAACCGTCCACCATTACGTTGACATGAATATTCCCGTCCCCCGCATGTCCGAAGCAGGGTACCTTGAAGCCATACTTTTCACCAATGGCGTAGATGTTCTTCAGAGCTTCAGGGAGCATACTTCGGGGTACGGAGATGTCTTCATTGAGCTTTTTGCTGCCGTAAATGGTGATGGACGGAGAGGCATTGCGTCTGGCAAACCAGAGTTTGTCACGCTCCTCATCGGTATCGGCAACAACGAAGTCCTGCGCACCGTTTTCTTTGAAAGAGTGTTCTAAAATATTTAACTGAAAGTCAACCTCTTCGATGACATTACCGTCCACATCGCCAATGAGCAGTGCGCCGGCATCTTCCGGAAGTGCTACACCCAGCTTCTCCTTGAGCGCCTGCACGACAAGTGCATCCATGAATTCCATCGCAACCGGGTTGGCGCCACCCGCAAGCGATTTGAAAACGGCGTTCATCGCATCTTCAACAGAGGGGAAGATACCCATATAGGCTTTGCGGAATTTTGGTTTTGGCAGCAGTTTGACGGTGATCTCTGTAATGACTGCAAGCGTTCCCTCCGAAGCGGTCAGGATACCGGCGATGTTGTAGCCTGCCACATCCTTAATGGTACGTTTACCCGCACGGATGATGTCACCGTTTGCACGTACGGCGCGCAGTGCCATGACGTAGTCTTTGGTAATGCCGTATTTTGCCGCGCGCATGCCGCCTGCATTTTCACTGACGTTGCCGCCAATGGTGGAGTACTCCTCACTGGCAGGGTCGGGCGGATAGAAGAGCCCTACCTCTTCGACTGCCTTTTGCAGATCCATATTGATGACACCGGGCTGTACGACTGCAACCATATTTTCCATATCGATCTCGAGGATCTTGTTCATATGCTTTTCCATCGCAAGTGTAATGCCGCCGTTTGTCGGCAGGGCACCACCGGTAAATCCGCTGCCCGCCCCACGTGGGGTAATGACAATGCCGTGGTGGTTGCAGTAGACCAGAATGCGGCTGATATCCTCTTCGTTGCGCGGAAAAACGACTGCATCGGGTTCGAACCGAGTACGGGTCGCATCGTAGCTGTAGGCGATCATGTGGGCTTTGTCACTGTAGACATTCTCTTTACCTACAAGGTCTTCAAGTGCTTTGACATGTTTGGCTTCAAGCATTAGAGCTGCTCCATGATTTTGTAGTAGTCCCCCGGTGCATCATCGGAGAACCATCCGGAACGGATCTCTCCGATACGCATGAAAAAAGGTGCCTGTGCTTTGTTTGGTGTTCCGCTGAAGGTACGTTTGCCAACGATCTTCCCTGAGATAGGGTCGAGTAGTACAGCGCTGTTGTGTTTGACAATATATATGAGGCCTACCTGATACTGTTTTGCAAAACGTGCGAGGTTTTCTTTTGTCGGATAGGTGTCGCCGATTTCAGAGAGGTAAACAGCGAAAAGATCGGGGTGTATCCAGTGTTTTGACGTTGATTTTGTGATTTTCGCGTATGTGTCTGCATCGGGAGCGAGCAGCATCACATTGTCATAAAGATAGCCGCCGATTACTTTATCGCCTTTTGTCACAGGGGTTTTGATGGTGGGAAGTGATTCATGGCGGATGATCTCTTTGGCAATTAGTTTTGCACTGCCGGAAGCAGCTGTTTGTTCAATGTAGCCGGTGGCAGCTTTGAGATCGTGACCATAGTTGTGAATGACAATACCGCTCATACCATTGACGGGAAAGGGCTTGGCAAGTTGTAATGTGGTGCCGTTTGAAGTGCTGACGACTGTATGTACTGTGGGAGGGAAAAAGCCTGCAAAAAGTGGTAGTGCGGCAAGTATGAAAAGGGCGAGTTTACGCATTGCGATCCTTTATGGCGTAGTGATCTTTGATTATACAGGCAAAAGATTAAAAGTCCGATGAGAAGGCATTTCCCGTAGGGCGGTTAATGTTATTCGGCTATAATTTGTACTATTTTACAGGGGAGCATAGACAAAAGGTATGCGAATATTCATAGCGGCACTGATGTGCATCAGTCTGGCATTCGGGATGAAGGTAGAGTACCGTCAGTGGGAAAATGGCAAAACGTTTTCGGATTATTTGAATGAAAAAGGGATTCCCCATAGCCTGTTGCAGTCTATTTCCGATGATGACAAGAAATTTCTGCTTGAGATACGCAGTGACAGAAGCTACTATGAATCTGTCGATGGGAATGGAACGCTTGATCAGGCACTTATCCCTATCAGTGAAGAGATGCAGATTCATCTCTTTAGGCAGGCAGAGCGGGAAAGCGGTTACGGTTTTGATATCATTCCCATCATCTATCAGGACAAAGAGTATTTCGGTCGTATCAAGATCGAAAAAAACCCCTATACCGATGCCCTGAAAAACACCCATTATCCCAATGTAGCTAAACGGCTTGGAATGGCACTGAAGGGTGTTGTCAACATTAAAAAGCTCCGCAAGGGGGATGAGGTAGCGTTTGTTTACAGACAGAAAACGAGGCTTGGTTCTGTCTTTGCCATGCCTCGCATCGAAGTGGTTAAGGTTCATACCCGGGGGAAAGATGCTTTCATTTATGTTGATGAGGATGGTATTGGTTATAGTGATGCCAATAAAAAGGTTGCCTATACGGTTACGGGAAAGAAGAAGGTTGTCTACACTCGGCGTGTTGGAAAAGGAGGGGGAAAGGTATTTGGAATGCCGCTTCGTCACGCACGCATCACTTCCAGCTTTTCCTACCGGCGCTGGCACCCCATTCTTCATCGTTACCGTCCTCATCACGGTACAGACTTTGGCGCCAAACGCGGTACCCCGTTGCTGGCTGTGAATGACGGCAAAGTGATCTATGCAGGCTGGATGGGCGGTTATGGACGTGTTGTCAAGATCAAACATGCCGGAGGGTATATTTCACTCTATGCACACCAGAGTCGTATGCGTGTCAAGCGTGGGCAGTATGTGAAAAAAGGACAGATTATCGGATATGTGGGAAGTTCGGGGCGGAGTACCGGACCGCACCTGCATTTTGGGCTGATGAAGAACGGACGCTGGATCAACCCTATGAAGGTACTCCGCCGAAAATCAGTCTCTGCCGGGTCTGTTCTGAAGAAATTTACCCGATATGAGAAGGTGAAGACAACAAAATACAAAAAAGTTGAAATTAAAGGAACGGCTCAGAAGCGTCAAAAGATCGAAGCATACCTAATGCAAAATGCCCCATCCTATATTTGGGATAAAGACCGTTTTGACGGGAAGCTTGAAGATGAAGAAGTATTAGGGGAAGATAAATGACAGGCAAGATTGAAGCATTTAGAACAGAACCGCTGGAGGATGCCCTTTTTATTAAAACGGAACGTGCCCGTTATAGACAGGACGGGGTAGAAAAGAGCTGGGAGATCGTTGAGGCACATGACAGTGTAGCCATTTTAATATATCATACCCAGAAAGAGGCGTTTATCCTTGTTAAACAGTTCCGCCCGGCAGTGTATTTGAATGACGGCAAGGGAATGACGGTGGAACTCTGTGCTGGTATTGTAGACAAAGATCTTTCGTTAGTACAGATTGCCGTTGAAGAGATAGAAGAAGAGTGCGGCTACCAGGTACCGCTTGAAATGATTGAGCGTGTTACCTCATTTCATACTTCGGTAGGATTTGCAGGAAGCAGGCAGACGCTCTATTATGCGGAAGTTGATGAAAAAATGCATGTTGGAGAAGGTGGGGGTATTGACGGAGAACAGATAGAGGTCATTGAACTTCCTGTGCGTGAAATCGACCATTTTATTTTTGATGAATGTATTGCGAAGACACCGGGTCTGATGTTTTCGTTTTTGTGGTGGAAGGAAAAAAACGCTTCGCGTTTTTAATCCTCAAGCTTCTTCTTTTGCCTGTGTGTAGGCTGCGTAGTAGGTACTACCGTCTGCAAAGGTATTGACTGTCAGTTTGGAGAAACTCTCCAGGTATTCCCAAAACTCGCGAATAAGGTCAATATCAACATGTTGTGCTTTATCTGCCAGAGCTTCACGCATGGTACCCAGCCATTCGACACGGTTGTTTTCGTTGATGGAAAAATCGTCATGGATACGGATCATATATTCATTCAGATCCATCCCTTTGCTTTCCCCCTCATAGACTTTCGGTCCACCGCAAATCTGGATGAAAAATTTACTGTTTTTCTTTTTGACCTCTTCAAACTCTTCTTCATCTTGTGGAAAGAAGTGAGCAATTTTACTTTCATAAATTTTGTCATAGAAGTCATACATCAGTTCTTTCATACCTTCTTCTCCGCCAATCGCATCAAAGAAGGCCTTGGGAGGGTTTTTGAAGTGTACGGGTTCACCCTTTTCAACGGGAGTCATTGGTAGATCCATAATTTCTCTTCGTGTTGCCATAGAAAACCTTTCAATGTAAATTAATGAGGATTATAAACTATATAACTTAGAGCTTGCCTTAGAATAAATTTTTTGTAGAGTATTGTCTCTGACAATATCTCACATATCGCAGAATCGTTTTTGAAGACATGCGTAAAATTCGATACGTCTGTCACGCAGGAACGGCCATATCTTGCGTATCTCCTCTCCTGCGTTCAGGTCGAGTTCCAGTTCAATGACCTCTTCGTTTTCCTGTGAACCCTCGGCAAGCAGTTCACCCTGTGGACCGAAAGCAAAGCTGTTGCCCCAAAAGTCGATCCCTTCGAGTACACCGGAAGGGTCTTTTTCGCTGCCTACACGGTTGACTGTCAGTACCGGAAGTCCGTTTGCCACGGCATGTCCGCGCTGTACGACGATCCATGCTTCACGCATCTTGCGTTTCTCTTCGGGGGTATTCTCTTTTTCACACAGTTCATCATAGCGCTCTTTTGGGCAGGCAAGGTAGCCGATGGCGGTGGGGTAGATGAGTATCTGTGCCCCTTTGAGTGCCATGATGCGCGCCGCTTCGGGGTACCACTGGTCCCAGCAGACCAGCACACCGAGTCTGCCTACAGAGGTATCTATGGGTTCAAAGCCCATGTCCCCGGGGGTAAAGTAGAACTTTTCGTAGTATCCCGGATCGTCAGGGATATGCATTTTGCGGTATTTGCCTGCGATCTTGCCATGGTCGAAGACATAGGCGGTGTTATGGTAAATGCCTGCTGTGCGTTTTTCAAAGAGGGAAGTAACCAGTACGATCTGCCGCTCTTCGCTGACTTGCTGCCAAAAAGCAATATCTTCTTTGCAGGTTTCGGCATAGTCGAAAAATTTCGTCTCTTCACTCTGGCAGAAGTATTCGCTCTGGTGCAACTCCTGCAAGATGACAAGTTTGGCATCGGTCTGGGCGATCATCTCAAGTGTACGGGTGATGGTTGCCTCTTTGCTGCCGTGGTAACGCTGTTGTATCAGTGCAGTTTTCATAGTTGGCTCCTAAAAAGGTATCTGCATCGTCGAGCAGTGCAGGCTGCCACCCTCTTCGATGAGTTTGAGACAGTTGACGGGGATGATCTCTCTGTCTGGGAAAAGCTGTTTGAAGATCTCGTCTGCTTTGGCATCGTTTGTTTTGTCACCATAGGTAGGGTAGAGCACTGCGCCGTTGCTGATGAGAAAGTTGGCATAGGTTGCCGGAAGACGGTTGCCCTCTTTGTCATATCTGGCTTCGCACATGGGCAGGGGGATAAGTGTATAAGGGTTTCCTTTGGTTGTACGGAATGTACGCAGCTGCTCCTCCATGGTATGCAGCGCTTCGTAGTGCTCATCATTGCTGTCATCGCATTTGACATAGACAATGGTCTCTTTGTTGACAAAGCGTGCCAGTGTGTCAATGTGGCTGTCGGTATCGTCCCCTGCCAGATAGCCGTGGTCAAGCCATAGAACACGCTTGGCACCAAGATATGCCGTCAGGTTCTTTTCCACTTCATCTTTTGTCAATCCTCCGTTACGGTTTGGGTTACACAGACACTGTGAGGTTGTCAAAATGGTACCCTCTCCGTCACTCTCAATGGAACCGCCTTCAAGCACAAAATCTATCTGCTCAAGCGGTGTGGTACCCATGTAGCCTTTCTTGTGGAGTGCCTGGTTGACACTGTTGTCAAGAGCAGCTTCAAACTTTCCGCCCCAGCCGTCAAATGTGAAGTCAAGCAGTCTCTTTTCAGCATTCTCTTCAACGGTGATGTAGCCGTAGTCACGTATCCAGGTGTCGTTGGTGGGCAGCTCGATGAAGATCATGTTGAATGTCGAGCAGAACATGGAACTGATCTTTTCTTTCTCTTTACAGATAATGTAAACAGGCTCTTTGTAGGCGATCGCCTGTGCGATACGGATAAAGGGTGAGAGGGCTTCGTTGAGTGACTTGGGGTTGTCAGGATCGTACCAGTCTGTCTCTTCATGCGGGAAGCTCATCAGCACACAGCGCTGCTTCTCCCACTCGGCGGGGAGTCGTCTCATTGAGGTACCTCAATGAGGAGGTAGCAGGTAGCAGGTAGCAGGTAGGAGTGTTGGTTTGCATTGTGTTGCAATGCTTCTACTTTTGAGACGGTATGCAAGTTTTCTCCTCAATTTTTAATTTTTAACTTTTAATTTCTAAATTTGCAGCCCCGCTGCATCAATCCAGATCACATGTATCATTGGGGCGTCCGGAACGGTCTTCTTTGATGACGTTGATGAGTACCTTGAGCAGGTAAAGCACAAATCCGGCCGTAAGTGTCATGCCTACGATTTTAATCCATCCAATGGTGTCTATCGCTTCCATTTTAAACCCTTTACAGTATAATCCATTTATGGCAAAAATAATCATCATCAGAGATAATTTCTATTACAATCTTAACCAAATCGCACTGAAAACCGGCTCAAAAGAAAAGATCGCTATCGTGCTCAAAGACAATGCCTACGGGCACGGGCTGGAGACGATGGCGGCGTTGGCATCGGAGTTTGGTCTGACCCATGCAGTGGTGCGTAATCTGAAAGAAGCCGATCTTATTAAAGAGAAGTTTGACGATATCCTTGTCCTGGGCGACAGGGCAGTACCCCACAAGCAGTGTGTCTTTACCCTCAATTCACTTGAAGGTATAGCAAGAGCCAAGCCGGGTGCACGTGTGGAGCTCAAGGTCGATACAGGTATGCACCGCAACGGTATCGCTATGGATGAGGTGGCAGAGGCTTTGAAGCAGATCGGAGCCAGACAGCTGGAACTGGTAGGGGTGATGACCCATTTCAGGGCAGCAGACGAGATAGGTTCGGCATTTTTCTGGCAGAAGAAGCACTTTGAGAGTGTCAAAGCCAAGGTGTATGCTGCCGGTTTTTCAGATATCCGTTTCCACTCTCACAACTCTGCTGCGATTTTAAGAAGCGGCAGTTTCGATGAAGATCTGGTACGTGTCGGCATTGCCGCTTACGGATATGATGAACTGCCAGATCCTTTTACACCGACACCATTGAAACCTGTGATGCAGTTAGTCGCCTCGAAGGTAGCCACCCGAAAGCTTAAAAAGGGTGAACGGGTAGGCTACGGCGGCGACTTTGCCGCGCCACATGACATGATTGTCTCTACCTATGATCTTGGCTACGGTGACGGCTGGTGCCGAGGCAACACCTTTGCCCCTTTTGTAACAGCAGAAGGTCTGCCGATCCTGGGACGGGTATCGATGGATTTCATCTCGCTTGAGAGTGAAAAAGATGAGATTGTTGTATTCAATGATGCACAGAATGCTGCAAGACAGTTAGGGACTATTTCGTATGAGGTGATGACGGCACTTTCCAAAGATATTGAGAGAGTGGTGGTATAAATTTGGGAACCGGGTTCAATTCCCTTTAGTAGGATTGAATGATGTTGGAGATAATCTCTCTTGACCATTCTGGCAAGGGAGTATTGAGTATGATATTTTGCTCACCTCTTGCACCGGATCTGCGAAGTGATGCGATACGCTTATAGTATGATTGTGAATTGTCAAACAGATAGAGAGTTTTTGTTTGTGCTGCAACTTTGGCAATTTGCTGCATACTTTTGTGATAGCGTCTTACAATAATGGCAGGATCGACAAAATGCCCTTTGTTTTGAACTCTGGCACGCACTCTTTGCACATTGAGCAAAGGATCACTAAGTGCAACATAGACAATGTAAAGATCATAGCCTTTTGCAATGGCATCATCTATGAGCTGTTTTTCGCTATTGCCGGAGAAAGTGGTTTCCAATCCAAAGCTTATGCCAGCTTCTAAAAACTGTTTGCGCCTTTTTATCGCTTCTTTTCCAGCTTGCAGCATCTTTTGATTACTCTCTTTGGAACCATCGGGTAAAAAATCTCCAAAGATCTCTTTGGCAATATCGTCAGGATTTACAAAGGGGAGTTTTTTGAGAGCTTTGTATTTTCCTATGAGTTTTCTGTAGAGAGTAGATTTGCCCGATCCATTTGGACCGGCAAGGATAAAAAGTTTTTGTGCCATAGCTTAGAGGTTTACAACCGTTTCGTTAAAAGATGCGTCTATATGTACTGTCTCTTTGGTACCGTTAGGATAGAGTTTGATCATAAAACCGTTTGCCATCCCCGGCTCTTTGATATAGGCAGGTACACCGTTTTGCAGCAGTTCTTTGGTGTTGTCATCCATTTCAATATTGTGCAGCTCTTCAAAAATGGTTTCGATATCAAGCTCTATCTTTTGAACCATGGTGTCCTCTTTTGTCTGTTTTAGAATGTATGATTATATCATAAATAGAAAACTACTTGATCGGATGCAGCAAAGAGAATGTATGAAACTTTTGCATGGCTGCTTCTTTGGCGGTTTTGCATTTGAAATAGGCTTTGTATCCGATAAATTCATAGTGGTACACTCCTTATTTTGTTATGTGAAAAGTATAGCAAGTGTGTACCACTCTGTGTACCACTTGATGTGAGGTGCTACGATTTTCAGTGATGAGCAATGATATGTTGTGATATGCTTGAAAGCACGGTATTACCGATATTTGCAAAGGATTGTGATTTTTAATGATTTTTTATGAAGTGTTACTTTTGGTAGCCAATGGTGGAGGTGACGGGAATTGAACCCGTGTCCTGAAACAGCTAGGACTATGACTCTACATGCTTAGTCGGTGTTGTTAGGTCTCACTCGGCTTCGTACCACACCCAAAACTACGCCGAG
>JALWHT010000096.1 GCA_026983515.1 Sulfurovum sp. | reverse complement strand
AAAATAATACAACCAAAGGTATGTCAAAGGGGTGTTACAAATGGGGGGGGAATTTTAGTGAAAAATTTTATAATTTTGTTACATTATTACACAAATATGATCAGATTTGGATGTTTATAAAGAAGATAAATATATTGCACGTAAAACGTGGAAGTGAGTAATATCATCAAAGGGATGCCTAAATACCTTTTGGCTATGATGTCGCCAAAAAGAGGGAGCAGGGTATGAAGCGATTGACCTTTGTGTCATGGAATGTCAACGGCATCCGTGCAGTAGCTAAAAAGGGTGCGCTCAAGTGGGTGGATGAGATGCCGATGGATTTTCTGGGACTGCAGGAGATCAAGGCAGAGGCAGACCAGATTCCCGACACGCTCTTTGAGCGTAAATTCAAGTTTCACAGCATCAACTCCTCTTCAAACAAGGGGCAGTCCGGGGTAGCGCTTTTTACCGATATACGCGGCGAGGCTTCGGCATGTGAAGAGGTGGATATATTGCATGAGGGGCGTATCAACGAGTATCACTTCGGCAACATTGCCTTTTTTAACGTTTACTTTCCAAACGGACAGCGTGGTGAAGAGAGGCTTGCCTACAAACTGGCCTTTTATGACCGCTTTTTGGACTATATTAACCGTCTTAGAGAAGAGGGGAAGTCCATCATCTTCTGCGGGGATGTCAACACAGCGCATAAAGAGATCGATATTGCCCGTCCAAAGGCCAATGAAGGTACGTCAGGTTTCCTGCCCATCGAGCGGGCGTGGATGGACAAGCTGGTAGCAAACGGGTATGTCGATACATTTAGGTACATCCATGGTGATGAACCCAACCGTTACACCTGGTGGAGCTACCGTGCCGGGGCACGCGGACGCAATGTCGGCTGGCGTATCGATTACTTCTTTGTCTCGGATGACCTCAAAGAACAGATCGTCGATGCTGATATTCTTGATCAGATCATGGGCAGTGACCACTGCCCGATCACGCTGACGATCGATTTGGCGCTATAGGCTCAATAGTGTCTTCTACAGGGGTTTGTAGTTGAGTATTTTTTTAACGGTACCGATGGCACAGAAAAAGAGTGCATCAAAGAGTGGATTGAGCCGGGTCGTCTGTTCATCGATAATGTCAAAGGGCTGAAAAAAGAAGCCCGATCCGTTTTCTCTGTCTGCCGGTTTGACATGAAAGACAATGGGCTTGAGGGTACGCACAAGATTGAGTACCTTTTTATAGCGTTTGTCTGACATTTCCGGCAGCAGATTGTTTCGTTTGCTCTCTTCGAGACGTATCTGCTGCAACAGTTGCAGTTTGTCTTTAAAAATGGTTTTGTTCCACTTGATCTCCCCCAGTTCCATGGTAAAGGTACGGTTGGCAGCTGTCAGCGGATGGGGTTTGGTTTCTCGTATGGCTTCGAGCAGATGAAGGAAAAAGTTTTTTCCGCCAAATTTCTCGGCAGCATCAAGCAGCAGTTCGTGGTAGTGACGTTTCTCTTCGTCGGTTAGTGTATTATAGTCGCACATAAATTACTTTCGTGTTTAGGTGTGACATTATAGCCAAATAAAAAAGGGAAAAAGGATGGGAGGGAAGAGGCTACTGCTCTTTTCCGTTCCCGTAGTGTTTGAAGAGATAGTCGACAATGATTTTTTTATCTTTGTCTGTAATAGGTGCTTTGAAGTGGACGATCATTTTGTTGACCTTGCCTTCCCAAAACTTTTTTGACTGTCGCCCTTGATTGATGATATACCCAAAAGAGTGGCACATCAGACAGTTTGCCTGTACAACATCAAAGCCTTTACCCATCTTGATGGGGAAAGCGATGTAGGGAACCTCTATTTTTTCCTTAACCTGCGCCATCATCGGTGTGGCGGCGATCAATGCTGCTAACAGTACTTTTTTCATAACTTTCATGTTTACTTCCTTATACGACTTCTACGGTTACGACATCGATACCGTTATATTTATATCCGCCATGGTTCCATTTGATATCTTTGGCAAGCGGCTGCTCTTCACCAAGCTTGTTAATGGCTTTTGCCATGATTTCAAGTTTGCCGAGTTTGTCAGGTCTGAAGCCGTAACGGAAGGTTCTGTAAGCGTAGCGTCCCAGTTTTCCGCTGTCAAGGATTGCTTTGTCCCATGTCTTTCCGCCATCGAGCGAGATTTGTACTTCACGGATACCGGCACCGCCGTCAAAGGCAACACCGCGGACGACTGTTTGAGATTTGAGTGTCAGTTTTGCACCATTGGTGGGATAACCGATAATCGACTTGACATTCATTCGGTAAATAGGTTTTGTTTTTGGGAAAAGCTTCTCCGGGGTTTCACATTCACATTCGTTGTCTGGAACAACATAGGCGTGATCCATGAAGAAAAGTTTTTTATACTTGTCTGTTACGGTAATATTTGTGATCATCTTGATCCAGCTGTCTGAGTACACACCTGGAATGATAAGCCGGACAGGGAAACCGTTAAGGTATGGAAGATCTTCTCCATTCATCTGGTAGGCGATGATAACGTGGTCGTCAAGTTCATCAAGGTGAAGTTCCCGGATGAAGTTCGGCGTTTCGTAGTAAGCAGCTTTCTCTTTACCCTGTACGGCAAGCCATTCAGCTCCTTTTTTCAAGCCGGCTCTGTCGAGAATGTCACGGAGTCTGACACCTTTCCAGAGTGCACAACCCATGGCACCGTTGCCCCACTGGATACCGCCGGCAGTCGGGTCAAATGCAGAACGGCTGTTACCGCCACACTGAAGTACTGCGGCTACTTCAACCTGTTCATAGTCTTCTTTAAGCTCTTTGAGTGTGATTTTAAGTTCTTTTTTGACCATACCGTTAATATGGATAGTAAATTTGTCCGTATCGATATAGGTTGGAATATCGGGCATATGCCAACGGACAAAGAACTGGTCATTGGGTGTCAGGGCACAGGTAAAGACTTCTCTTGGTGTTTCAAGCAGAGGGGGTCTGTCTGAGTAGGTGATGAGTGGGCGTTTTTCCGGAAACGCGACGTTGCCTATCTTGCGATTGTCTATTGGTTGATGGGTCACACCCGCCTCGGCAGCGGTTGTACCCAATGCAGCTGCACCGGCAGTGACAGCGGCAGTTTTGAAAAATTCTCTTCTTTTCATAAAAGTACCTTCTTTGGAGATGTTCATAACTGGATGATAGGTACGATTATGCGGTGACAATGCTTAATGAAGACTGAAAACAGAGCGCACCATCCCTAAATAGCTTCAAAAATACATAAATGTTACTGAATAGTTTTTAAAATAAGTAAAAAAATATTGATTAATTAATTTTTCTTAACAATAACAGACTGCTTTCGCATTTTATAGAGTTCATACGCTTCATTCCAGAACTCTTCATAGGCAATGACACTGAAATTCTGGCCAAAAAAAGTTTTGAGTTCGCCTGCGTTGAGCAGAAAATCAGGATTGGAATCTTTTTTTTCATTTTGCGGATGTACCATATAGGTTTCCACAAAAAAGAATGCACCGTGTTTGAGACGTTGTGCCGTCCGGGTGATAAGCGGACGGTCTAGGTAGTTGGTCATAACAGCCAAATCGTAGCGGTCTTTTTGAGGTGTGAAACTGTCGAGATCCGCCTCAATAAGTGTCACAGAATTGTTACTCAGTGTTTTGGAAAGTTGTTCAAGTGCAACGGAAGAGATGTCAACTGCATCGACACAAAAGCCTTTTTCGACAAGAAACCGTGTGTGTCTTCCGCTGCCGCAGGCAAGATCCAGCGCACAGTTACCGTCGATGAGATGCAGGTGTGATACAAGCATTGGACTTGGCGGTCTTGTTTCAAGCAGTGTCGGTTTTTCTGTATATTTTCGGTTCCACTTCTCTCTGTCTTTTACGCTCATAATTCCCTTCCTTTCAGTGTGCTTTGCAACTGTTGGCAGAAGGTTTCAAACGAGGGGAGTGTAAGTGTACTTTCACGCTGCTTTTTGCCCCACATCGGTTCTGGAAAATAGCTGTCCTCTTTGAAGCGTGCCATGATATGCCAGTGTACATGGGGTACATAGTTGCCAAAAGAGGCGATGTTGATCTTGTCAGGGGTGTAGTAGGTGATCATCGCTTTTTCAATAATGTCAAGCAAGTCGTAAATTTCAAACCTTATTTCAGCGGGTACCTCACTCATCTCTTTGTAGGGATATTGCGTGAAGAGTTTTAACCAGGGGATTTCACTCTCTTCTGTTTCAATTTTGAGTCGCGGGTTTTCATAGATAATGGCCATCAGCGTATCCTTTTGAGGGTATAGGTGCCAAGCTTTAAAATAGCAGAAGGGGTAGCTTCTCTTTTCAGTGGATAGACGGTGACATCGGCTGCCTTTTTTGCAAAATCTTCATTGTATGCCTTACCGCTTAAATTGGCAGATGTGGTGTACGCCCACTGCATTCGTGAAAGCAGAAGCAGATGGCTTGATGTATGAATTACACGGTATGAGTGGCCATTGGGCATGATGAAAGTTGTTCTCCGGCTGCGTCTTACACGGTTTCTATGATGAAGAGGAATACGTGTCTGACTTTTGAGGGTACAGAATGAGTCTACTGCTTTGATGTAGTGTTTATGGGGTGGGCGTTGTTTAATGGCAGACAGGCGGCTGGCATTTTGTGAGACAAAACCGACAGTGGTGTCGGTAGAGGTGAGAAAGACAAGGTTGCCTGCGGCAAAGCTTTCTCTTTGCATTTTAGGCAAGGTAGTCCTGAAGGGCTTTGGGCTCTACACAGCCATCATGTGCTTTGAG
>JALWHT010000095.1 GCA_026983515.1 Sulfurovum sp. | reverse complement strand
TTGAAGGGTGTATCCCCTCAAAGGTACTTGAGAATGCCGCCAACCGCTATGCCATGCTTGAGCAGATGAAAGCCTTTCATATCGATGTGGAAACCAAAGGACAGATTCACTGGGAAGCAGTGCTTGCAGACAAGTCACAAATTGTCAAACAGCGTTCCCTGGGTGCACTCAAACAGATGGAGCGTTTCCCTAATCTAACGTTTAAACAGGGGAAAGCGACCTTTGTCGATGCCCATACCCTTGATATTGACGGTGAAAAGGTATCGTTTGATTATGCCGTTGTGGCAACAGGAGCGGACGCCTACCTGCCGCCGTTTGAAGGGGAGGGTGTCGCACACGCATGGACCAATGCCGATGTATTCAAGCACAGCGAACTGCCTGAAGAGATTACCTTTATCGGTGCAGGTGCCATCAGCTGTGAACTGGCACAGATGTTCAACAAGCTGGGAACGACCTGCCGTATGCTGGAGCGAGGGGAGCGGATTCTCAAACATATTGATGAAGAGTGCGCACTGGTCGTACAGCAGAAAATGATCGATGCGGGCATAGACATCCGTCTGAACGTTACCTTCGGTACTATCGATGGTAAAGAGGGAGACTTTACCGTTCACTACACCCAAAACGGTGAAGCCAAAAGCCTCAGTACACCCCACCTGCTCATTGCAACGGGACGTGCCGCCAATGTCGAGGGCATAGGTCTGGAAAATGCCGGCATCGCTTTTGACAGACACGGCATCAAAGTAGATGAAACGCTGCAGACCACTCAGCCAAATATCTATGCCGTGGGCGACTGTACCATCGGGCCGAAGTTCGCCCACTGGGCAACCTATCAGGCGGGTATTGCCATCCACAACATATTTGCCCCCATGAAACACAAAAGCGACATGGGAAAACTCAGCTGGGTGCTCTTTTCCGACCCGCAGATAGCTTCTGTAGGGTTGAGTGAAGCCGATGCTGCAAAAGCAGGCATAGAAGTAGAAACAGCACGGTATGACTTTGCCACCGATGCCAGAGCGCAGATCGACAAGGCAGCTGAAGGATTTTTGAAGTACGTTATTGAAAAAAAGAGCGGCATTATCCGCGGTATTCAGATTGTCAGTGAAGATGCTTCGTCACTGAGCGGGGAAGCATCACTCATTGTTGCCAATGAAATGACAGCAATGGATGTAATGAAAACGATCCACCCGCACCCGACCTTGACAGAAAGTTTCGGTACATTGGCAAAACAGGTCTTCTTCAAAAGCATGATGCAGCGAAGATAAATATTTACGAATATGAAAGGATAAATCATGGCAACTGTCATCTCATACGGTGCTGCCGAGGTCGTCACCGGTTCATGTCATTTGATGGAACTGGACAACGGAAAAAGAATCTTGATTGACTGCGGGATGTTTCAGGGCAGGGAGGAGCACCGTAATTACGGCCCTTTCGACTTTGATGCCACGGAAGTCGACTATCTTCTCGTCACCCACGCACACCTGGATCACGTAGGACGCATTCCAAAACTGGTCAAAGAGGGTTTTGACGGTACCCTTGTGGCCACCGAAGCGACATTGGCGCTGGCAGAAGTGGTACTGCTTGACAGTGCAAAGCTTATGAAGGAAGATTACCTTACCCGCTATAAAAAAGCGCAACGCCGTGGTACGGAACATACCGTTCCCCAGCCTCTCTATGAAGTCAAAGATGTGCAGACAGCACTGGCACTGCCAAAGATCATCCCCGAATATAACAAACCTTTTGAACTTTGTGAAGGCGTGAGGGTTACCTACAGAAATGCGGGGCATATACTTGGTTCGGCATACATTGAAATAGACTACGAAGAGAATGGTCAGAAACGGAAGATCGTATTCTCAGGTGATATTGGAAATGACAATGACATGGTCATCCCCAATCTCGTTCCATGTAAAAATGCGGACTATCTTTATGTAGAATCGACCTACGGCGACCGTAACCACAAAGGTGCACTGGAGAGCGAAAAAGAGTTCAGGAGTGTCATTACCAAAACGCTTGAGAACTGGGGCAATGTCATTATTCCTTCCTTTGCTATAGAGCGGACACAGGAGATACTCTGTATTCTTAAGGAGATGCATGACAACGGTACCCTGCCAAGATGCAAGGTCTTTCTTGATTCTCCTATGGCAACCCGTGCGACAGCAGTTTACAAAGAGTATGCAGAAAAACTGCTCAGTCAAGAGTGTCAGAAGATGAAATGGCGGGATGGAACGGTATTTGAGTTTGAAGGGCTGGAGTATACTCTGAGTGTAGAAGATTCTAAAGCCATCAACGAAGTTGACTCTCGTGCCATCATTATCGCCGGAAGCGGCATGTGTACGGGCGGACGTATTCTGCACCATTTTAAAAACCGCCTCTGGAACCGCAAGAATGCGGTACTCTTTGTCGGATACCAGGCAGTAGGAACTCTTGGACGCCGTATTGTCGACGGTGCGAAGTGGATTAAGATCTACCATGAGGACATCCGTATCAAAGCGAGCATCTACACCATCAACGGCTTCTCTGCCCATGCCGATCAGAATGGTATTATTAAGTGGGTGGGTAATATAGATGACCTTAAACGTATCTTCCTTATTCACGGTGAAGAGGAGAAGCAGGAGGTACTCAGAGAAGTTATGGGTAAAAAGCTGCATGAAAAAGCCCATATTGTCAAACCCGAAGAGGTGATCTACCTGACATAGGTAAACTGGAAGAAAGAGGACACACATGTCATATGAATCGGTCATTCTCATTCTCTTTGTCATTGCTTCTGCGGTTGCGGTCATTGCAAAAAAGGTCAACCTTCCCTATACTATTGCCCTTGTGGCAGTCGGGCTGGGGTTGGGTGGTCTGCATCTGCTTCATCCGCCTTCATTGACACAGGAGCTGCTCTACACCATCTTCCTGCCGCCGCTCATTTTCGAAGCGGCCATTCATCTGCGTGCCTCCGAACTTTGGCGGGACGGCTGGCTTATTACCACACTGGTTATTCCCGGCGTGATTGCTTCAACCCTGCTGACAGCCGGCGTCTTAGTACCGGTAAGTACCCATTTTGTAGAACTCAATGCCATTACCTGGCCGGTAGCCATACTTTTTGGTGCAGCCGTGGCGGCGACAGACCCTGTGGCGGTTGTTTCTCTTTTCAACAAACTTGGGGCTCCGCGGCGACTGAGACTGCTGATAGAGAGTGAGAGCCTGCTCAATGACGGTACGTCTATTGTGGTTTTTATTTTGGCGTTGCAGTATGTAACGGGACATCACAACACCATACAGGGGACAACTGTAGAGTTTTTCCGGGTGGTAGGTTTTGGACTGCTTGCCGGGGGTATTGTGGGGCTCATCACTGCTGCGGTCATGCGCCATATTGATGATGCGATGATCACCATTACACTGACAACCATAGCAGCTTACGGATCGTTTCTAATTGCAGACAGGCTGGGTGTTTCCGGGGTCATGAGTACCGTTGCTGCAGGGCTTGTTACCGGCGGTAGAGGACTTTCCCAGATATTGTTCCCCTCTATTCGTCTGGCAACAGAAACCTTTTGGGAGTACATTGCCTTTGCCATGAACTCACTGATTTTCCTCTTGATGGGCTTTGCGGTCAACCTGACGCTGCTGTGGGAGCTTTTCCCCATTGTCATCCTTGCTTATCTCTCTGTACTTGCTGCACGTTTTTTTATTGTTTCCGGCACCTGGTCTATTTTTTATCCGACCAAGTACAAATTCCCCTACAGCTGGGCGGTTGTGATGAGTTGGGGAGGACTGCGAGGGGCGCTCTCTATGGTATTGGCACTGAGTATTCCCGACAGCTTTGCACTTAAAGAGCTCATCGTTACACTGGTATTTGGGGTGGTACTTCTGTCTATTTTCATACAGGGACTTACTATGGCACCGTTACTGCGTCTGCTCGGTATTCTCTCACCGGTCTCCCGGCTGAAGCAGTATGAGCAGCTGAAAACGGAGATCACACTCTATCAGGAGCTCATAGACCGTCTTGACAAACTGCACAAACGTCGTTTCCTCAGTCAGCATAGCCTTGAATCTCTTAAAGATGAGTATCAAAAGAAGATCGATGCACTCAGCAGCGCGCTCGATGAGATAGAGGTCGACAAAGAGGCACTGATGAAAGAAGAGGTGCTTAAAACCAAGCGGCGTATGCTGATGGAAGAGAGCCGGGCACTGCTGGAGATGTACCAAAGCGGTACTATCAGTCTGGAGGTTTACAAAGCGGTCAAACACGAGTTTGACAGCCAGCTTTTTGAGCTTGAGAACATGGGGGCATAAGCGCATGCAAACAGCAGTTAAACAGAAAGAGGAGTATACTTTGAAAAGAAGAACATCCCATATAAAAGGAGTGAATCATGGATAAGCTTTTGGCAGAAACCCTTTACTACGAAATGGTACGGGGCAGGGCATTTGAATATGCCGCTAAAGAACATTATATGCAGGGTAATATTTCAGGGTTCCTGCACCTTGACATTGGACAGGAGGCTTTGAGTGTCGGGGCAATGAAAGCCTTTGCAAAAGGGGATGTGTTTTCTACCTACCGTGAGCACATTATGGCGCTGGCACGCGGCATTACCCCCAAAGCAGTGATGGCGGAACTTTTTGGCAAAGAAGCCGGCATAAGCGAAGGGAAAGGCGGGTCGATGCACCTCTTTGATCCTTCACACTTTTTCTACGGCGGCGATGCCATTGTCGGCGGTCATCTGCCCAATGCGGTAGGATGTGCCTATGCACGTAAATTCCAGGGAGAGGAGCATGGTGTCATGGCTGTTTTCGGAGACGGAGCCACCAACGGCGGCGCCTTTTTCGAGTCGCTCAATATTGCGGCTGCCCAAAAACTGCCGTTGCT
>JALWHT010000094.1 GCA_026983515.1 Sulfurovum sp. | reverse complement strand
TGGATGAGGATGCAGACTTTGACAAAGCACTGAACATTGCTGTCAATGCCAAGTGCCGCCGTACGGGCATTTGTGGAGCGCTGGAAACACTGCTGGTTGACAGTGCTATTGCAGAAGAATTCCTGCCTCAGATTAAAGCTGCCTACGATGCACAGGGAACAGAGATACGCGGGTGTGAGCGAACACGGGAAATTATCGAGACCCATGCGGCAACTGAAACGGATTATGCAACCGAGTATCTTGAAAATATTTTGACCATTCGTGTTGTTGACGGGGTTGAAGCAGCCATTGCGCATATTGAAACCTATGGCTCGCAGCACTCTGAGGCAATCATTACGGAGAACTACACCACTGCAGAGACGTTCCTTAATGAAGTCGATGCTGCCTGTGTTTACCTCAATGCCTCAACACAGTTCACCGACGGAGGAGAGTTCGGTTTTGGCGCCGAAGTGGGCATCAGCACCAACAAGTTGCATGCCAGAGGACCGATGGGTGTCAGTGAGCTTACCACCTATAAATACAAGATTTATGGTCACGGTGAAACACGGGTGTAGTTAAGCATTGGTAAAGTTTGCTTAGATAGAATAGCACCAAATTTAACATTAGGAACATTTCATGGCAGTTAAAGCTGAAAACAGTGTAGTAGGCATTGAGTACGAAGTCAAAGAAGCAGGAAGCAACGAGATTGTAGACAGTAACAAAGGGGCACAGCCGCTTGAGTTCGTAACAGGAAAAGGTCAGATCATTCCAGGTCTTGAAAAAGCACTTGAAGGTATGAATGAGGGCGAAAGCGCAGACATTCTTGTCAAAGCAGAAGATGCATACGGTAAAGTGAACCCTGAAGCGGTACAGACACTTCCTGTTGAGCAGTTCGAAGGTGTAGACCTCAAAGAAGGTATGACACTCTACGGTCAGGGTGAAGACGGACAGACTGTACAGGTTACTGTCAAGTCATTCAACGACAAAGAAGTCACTATCGACTTCAACCATCCGCTTGCAGGAAAAGACCTGATGTTCTCTGTCAAAGTACTCTCTGAAAGAGATGCAACCGATGAAGAAGCGGCAACTGGTCAGGTTGGCGGTGCACATTGTGATGACGGTTCTTGCGGCTGCGGACACTAAATCTAACGGTATCTCTGTTCACGGAGATACCATATATAAACCTTTATTCTTCTTTTCTCTTTCCTTAATTTCACTTAAACGTTACTATTATTAATTTTGTGTTACTATGCTTTTATCAGTAAAGGGGAGAGATGAAAAAGATAGAAAAATTCTTTGATATCAGTATGGTGCTGATGACTATCTATTCTGCCCTTGAAAATGTGAGGGAAGAAGAAGAGATTGAGCTGGTATTTGACCTTGATGCAACAATTCCAAAAGAGTTGCGGGGGGATGTTGAGTCGGTGACCCATATGTTGAGCCAGCTGTTAATATTTATTTTTCAAAATACACATAACCGTGAAGTTGTCCTTAAACTGCGTGCTCCCAAAGATTTTCTTTATGAAGAGTCTATCACCTTTTCGGTAGAAGATACTGGTATCAATGTAAAGAAAGCCCGTAGTTTTTTTGAAGCAAGACTGAAACCGGTACTGGAGCGTCTGGACGGAAAAGCTTTTTATGATGAAGAAAACCAGACTATTGCAGTTTCTATTCCTTTTAAACTCAACGATCTTGGAAATAGACGTTATTACCGCCTTCCGGATATCAGTATGCTGGGTAAGAAAGTATTGCTTATCTGCAAAAGTCGCGTGGTGGAGGAAAGCCTAAAAAAAATGTTCAGTTATTTCCTCTATGAAGTGGATGTAGGCGCAGATGAATATAAAAAACACGGCAGCAACCTTGCCCATTATGACATTTTTGTATTGGATAAGTCCCTATTGACCGAGGGGATTACTTCTTTGGTACAGAAAGTACAGGAAAAATATCCTCTCAAATTTGTTATTTTACAGGATGCTAACGATGTGGAGTTACTGACTGCGCCTTATGTCTCTGCCTATCTGATCAAACCGGTCATGCAGGAGAGTGTATTTGAACTGATTATTGCGCTTTTTGAAGATGATATTAAAGAACGGAAGATACATCAAAAGGTGGGTAAGCCGTTCATCAATATGGAACACTATATCATGGATGCTTTCAAAAAAAGTGAAGAGGCATACATGGAGATAGAGAAGATAAAAGAGCAGATGGCTCCTGTGCAGAATCATCATGTACTCAAAGATGAGGAGAAAAAAGTTGACGAGGATGATCTTTTGGTTCTCAATGTCATGGCTGGTATGGAAAATACCAAAAAACTGGGTTTGAACTACAGTGATGAACTCAAAGGATTTTGGGAAAAATTCAATAAGTCAGACATTTATCTTCGTGATATTGCAAAAAGCAGAGCTGTATGGCAAATCAAGGAATTTGCAATCGACCTGGAAAAACGCTCGAGTGTCATTGGTGCAGAACGTGTCGCGAACCTTGCCGAGAAGATCAGTCTGATGTTTGTGTATGACAATCTTGAGATGCTCGATGTCTATAGCCGTAAATATCATGTTGAACTTGAAAAGCTGATGCGTGAAATTAAAAATTATCTAAAACACCATTAAATCTGAAAAAATCGGGCATTTTGACATTTTTTGGAGTCAACGTGCCCTGGATAGGCTATACTCTACCTTATGCAACACTATACTGATGCCCAACTCTATTCCTTTGCGATTTTACTGCTTTTTTTGTTACTCTTTTTATGGAAGCTCTGGCGCTTTTTTGCCCTCTCCGCATCTCAACGTTATCTGAAACGTCATGCTTCTCTTAAACGCCTAAAAAAACTGAGCTGGAGTGAATTTGAACACCTGTGCCGCATTCTGTTTGAAGAGGAAGGGTGGAAAGTACGTGAGAATGAAAAAAAAGGTGCTGACGGCGGGGTGGACCTCTGGATGAAAAAACGGAGAAGTGTAGGAATTGTACAGTGTAAAAAATATGAAGATGCACGGGTAACCATTAAAGTAGTTCGTGAAATGTATGGACTGATGTATGAATACGATGCGGACAGGGTATTTATTGTGACAACAAGTGAATTTACAAAAGAGTGCTACCGTTTTGTCGAGGACAAAACCATAGTACTCATCAATGGTGAAAAACTTGTAGTACGTATGCGTCAGCTCTCTTCATAGGGTTCGAACTTTTCTTTGGCAACGCTGCACTTCGGAAAGATCCAGCCATCTGAGATTGCCTCAAAGGGGATTCCCGGGGCAATGCCTTCGTCAGAATCTCTCAGTTTGCGATCGTAAATGCAACCGCAAAGTGATTTTATAATATAACGTATCTCTGTCTATTTTCTGTAGAAAATGATTCAAAAACCAATAAAATATAACAAAATATAAATTATATTATATATAATAGTAAAAACCAAAAAGGAGCAGGTGTGGAAAAGGAGATGGCTTTCAATATTAACCATATGGTTCGGGGATTGTATGATGCTTTGAGTGAATGTTGTAAAGAAGAGGGATGGCCAAGGGTTTCATTTCTGTTTTCAAAAACGCTACCAAGTGAACTTAAAGGTGATGAAGAAGCATTGATGCAGCTCTTTTATGGCACACTGTATGAATGTATCAGGCATGACTGTATGACCAATTTAATGGTAGAACTTGATGCTCCTGAAGATTTTCTCTACAAAGAGAAGGTAGCTTTTAAGATTCTTAATGTTCCGTTTCAGAAAAAAGAGATGTATGAATTGCTTAAAGAGCGTTTTGCCCGTGAGCTTGAATCTTTGGATGCAGAGATGGTTTGTAATGAAAGAGAAGGAAATCTTGAAATTTATGTGCCTCTTTCTACTGCGGAACTTGGTGAACGGCGTCATTACCGCCTTCCATCTTCTTTAATGCTCAATAAAAAGATCCTGCTTGTATTGGAAGAAAATCATGATGCTATGGCACTGACAAAGATGTTCCGGTACTTCCCAATGGATATCAGTCTTTCGATGAAACGACTCAACCGGCAAAAATATGATATAGAAGATTTTGACCTGGTACTCATTGACCGTACGATTACAGACGAGGAAACCGTACAGAAAATCGAACAGATAGAGGAATCGTCCAAAACAAATATTGCATACTATGGTAAGTGTGATACATTGGATGAATCTGAAGTAGGAGTTGCCTTTTGCTTACCTAAGCCGGCAACTCAGGAAGATGTCTATACACTGCTGGTAGATGTTTTTTGGAAAAGCAAACGCAATCAGTAACTGTGCCTCAATGAAAAAATGGTAAAATACGGCATATCAACGAACAAAGGACATCTATGTCAGTAAAATGTGCATTTTTATTCCCAGGTCAGGGCTCTCAGGCAGTGGGTATGGGAGAAGATTTTTTCAACAATTCCGACGTGGCGAAAGAGATGATCAAAGCTGCAAGCGAGCGGACAGGTATTGACTTTAAGGAGCTTCTCTTTAGCGAGAATGACAAGCTTGAGAGGACAGAGTTCACACAGCCGGCTATTCTTCTGGTTTCGGCGATTGCCCACAGGCTTTTTGAAAATGAAATGCCCATCAAGCCGGTTTATGCCCTGGGACATTCACTCGGAGAATTTTCAGCACTCACTGCCGTTGGTGCACTCGATGCTATTGATGCGGTCGAACTGGTCAACCTGCGCGGAAAGCTAATGGCTGAAGCATGTGAAGGGCAGGATGTCGGTATGCTGGTCTCTCTGGGACTGGATGACGAAACAGTTGAAAAACTGTGTAAAGAGCAGCGAGAGCAGGGCAAGAAAGTATGGCCGGTTAACTACAATGCTCAGGGACAGATTGTCATTGCGGGTATCAAGAGTGACCTGCAGGAGCTTGAACCGATTCTAAAAGAGAACAAGGCAAGACGTGCAATGCTGCT
>JALWHT010000093.1 GCA_026983515.1 Sulfurovum sp. | reverse complement strand
CCATCCGCTGGGCTGAGCATATGGGTGCGGTCTTCTCAAGAGATGAAGAGGGTAACATTGCCATCAGACCGTTTGGAGGCCAGAGTAAGCCGAGAGCCTGCTATGCCAAAGACAGAACCGGGCTTGCGGTCCTTCAGGCAATCTACGAGCAGGCGTTCCGTGCCGGCATTGAAGTTTTTGACGAGTGGTACTGTGCAGACCTGCTCTACGAAGACGGCAAAGCATACGGTGTTTCGGCATACAATATCCGCAACTCCGAACCGGCCATCTTCAATGCAAAACTGGTCATGTTCGCAACCGGCGGCCATGCAAGAGCCTACCGCTTCAACTCCAACGCACACGCAAACACCGGTGACTCACTCTCCATCGTAGCACGTCACGGACTGCCGCTGGAAGATATGGAATTCGTACAGTTCCACCCAAGCGGACTGGGTGGTTCGGGTGTTCTCATCTCCGAAGCAGCACGTGGAGAGGGAGGGCGTCTCTTCAACGCCAAAGGTGAGCGTTTCATGGAGAAGTATGCACCAAATGCACTTGAGCTTGCGTCACGTGATGTTGTCAGCCGTGCCATTATGGAAGAGGTACGCCAGGGACGCGGTGTCGGTAAAGATGGACAGTCAGTAAACCTCGACCTGACCCACCTGCCAAAAGAGATCATCCTCGAGCGTCTGCCGGAGCTGCGTGAGCTTGCCATTGCCTTCCAGGGACAGGATATGCTCAAAGAGCCCATCCACATCTCCGCGACCGCGCACTACTCCATGGGAGGTATTCCTACCAACATCAACTGTCAGGTACAGAAAAACGCCAAGGGAGACCTCGTAGAGGGCTTCTATGCAGCCGGTGAATGTTCATGTGTTTCCGTACACGGTGCCAACCGCCTTGGGGCGAACTCCGTTCTTGAAGCACTTCTCTTCGGACGCCATGCGGGAGAGAACATGGTCAAAGCACTTGATGAGGGTGTCGAGATGAAAAAAGCGACCAAAGCCGATGCAGACAGAATGATAGAAGAGCTGACACGCATCAAGACCTCCAACGGTACAGAAACCGTTCCCAGACTGCGTGAAGAGCTGCAAAACGGCATGACTGCCAATGCTGGTGTCTTTAGAAGCAAAGAGTCACTCGAAAAACAGCTCAAACTCATCGACGAACTGCTTGAGCGCTTTAAGCACATCCGCATTGATGACAAGTCCAACACCTTCAACACAGACCTGCAGGAAGCACTGGAGCTTGGACATATGCTTGAATTCAGCAAGTTCATCGTAGTCGGTGCACTCAACCGTGAAGAGAGCCGCGGCGGGCACTACAGAGAAGATTTCCCTGAGCGTAATGACGAAAAATTCCTCAAGCATACCTATGCCTATATGGATGAGAACTTCAACATAACCACTGAGTGGGGCGAAGTGACACTTGGCATGTTTGAACCAAAAGAAAGATCATATTAGGAGGTCAAGATGAGTACACAAACTGAAGAATTTGAACCGTTCAATACCGACGAGATCGAAGTGACACGCCCCGACACTGTCACTGTTACGCTGAAAACCTTCCGTTTCAATGCCGAAACGGACTACCTCCCCTACTATAAACAGTACACTATGGAAGTGGGCAAAGACGAATTGATGCTTGACCTCCTCAACCGCATCAAATGGGAACATGACGGCTCTTTCTCCTACCGCCGTTCATGCCGTCACGGTATCTGCGGTGCCTGCGGTATCAAAGTCAACGGCAAAGCAACACTGGCGTGTAAACAGAATGCCCTCGAGTTGGTAGCACTTTTTGGCAACGAACTGCTCATCGAGCCGCAAAGCAAAAAGCGTGCAGTTAAAGATATGATCATCGACAAAAAAGATTTCTGGGACAAGCATGCCGAAGTGAAACCGTATGTTGTTGCCGATATCGATCCGCATCCTGAGCATGAAACCAAGCAAAGTATCGAAGAGTTCAACAAGTTCCTCGACTCCGACCTCTGTATCCAGTGTGGAAGCTGCCATTATGCATGTCCGGTTGTCGAAGTCAACGAAGACTACCTCGGCCCTGCCGCATTCAACGCTGCCTACCGCTTTACAGTCGATACACGTGATGAAGCTGGCAAAGAGCGTCTTGAGCTCACTGCGCAGATGGGGCAAGGTGTCTGGGACTGTGTCAAATGTTATGAGTGTGCCGAAGCGTGTCCAAAAGATATCAATCCGATCGAAAAGATCACCAAACTGCACAATATGCAGTTTGAGCAGGGTGTCGCACGTCCAAATGTTGCCACCAAACACGCCGAAGGTTTCCTGCGCGGCTTGAAGAAGTACGGTTACCTTGACGAAGCCGATATTGTCGCCTATTCTGAAGGCTATCTTGGTATGTACAAGCACCTCAAGACGGCTATTAAGATGATGAAAGCAGGCAAGATCCACTGGCATTCAGGTATTCCGTTCATTGACAGCGTACCGAAGATCAAGAACCTTGACGAAGTCCAGAAACTGATTGAAATTTCACAAACGAACACACTGTAAGGAGCTATGATGAGCACATTGAAATATGCACTATTTACCGGCTGTACAGCCAAACAATCCACCCCGGAGCTGCTCTCTTCCACCCTTGCAGTTGCGGAAAAACTCGGCATTGAGATCACTATTCTTGAAGAAGCAAGCTGCTGTGGTGCAAGCCACCTGCAGGACTTCGACGAATTCCTTGCGCATGTACTCAACGCACGTAACATCTGCTACGCAGAGAAGCTTGGAATGACAATGATCACCATCTGTAACACCTGTCAGCTCAACTCTGCCATGACAAAACATGCACTCGACACCAACCCGGAGCTCAAAGCCCGTGTCAACGAAAAGCTTGCTGAAGTGGGTCTGGAATACAAAGGAACTTCCGAGATCAAACACTTCCTCTATGCACTCATTGACGACTATGGTCTTGAGAACATCAAAGACAAAGTTCAGGTACCACTGAGCCAGTTCAACATTGCACCGTTCTACGGCTGCCACAACATCCGCCCATCCGAACTGCACCATGATGCCAATGGCGGTGAAAACCCGTACAATCCGACATCACTCGACCGTCTCATCGATGCACTCGAAGGACATCCGGTAGACTACAGCCACAAAAACAAGTGCTGCGGTTTCCACGTCGAGCTTCAGGCAAACCACACATCAGAAGTACTTGCAGGTAACGCCATGATTGACGCCATCGACAACAACGCCGACCTCATGGTCACACCATGTCCTCTCTGCCACCTTAAAATGGATACCTATCAGGATGATGTTGGTAAGGTCATCGGTCGCGACATCGAACTGCCGGTACTGCACATGCCGCAAATGGTTGCCCTCGCCCTTGGCTGTACTCCAAAAGAGATCGGTCTGAACTTCCACGTCCAGAAAGCGACACACCTCTACCCGGAAACAGCGTAAGCATTTCCACCATTGTGGAGGGGATGCAACATCGTGTGCTTTCCCTTTCAGGATAGACGCTACTTACCTACTTTGGCGCTTTGGCGTTTTCTTTCAATCTCTTCTCTCATTTCCGGAAATTTGGCAAAAATATCATCTTTCGCTTTGGCGATCTTGATGTAGATTTTATCTCCATAGGTTTTTACATATTTGTTAAGTGTTTGCTGCATGCGATATTTCTGATAATGGAAAATATGTCTGCCGATATCATAGCTGTATGTTACAATGGTTCTGTTGCCGCTTGGAACATGCTGCGCATTAGGCACTTCAGCAATGATAGGGAACAGAATGCTCACACTAAAGTCAACGACACACATACGGTTGCTTCTGAAACCAAGTGTCGAAATATATACTTCAGGGGTAAGAAAGTCCCCTTTCTTTACAACTTCAAATCCGTCATTTTTAAGTGCCTGTTCCATAGACCGCTTCAACTGCTCCGGTTTTGGCAAACAGCCACCGGTCACCTCATCTACAACTTTTACATAAAATCTGTTTTTATCTACAAGCAATGCATCCTCATTTCCGTTTAACAGCATTGTTGCGTTCGTCTCTGCGTGTAATAGTGCCATAGCACCAAGTGAAATAGTCCATAGTAATTTTTTCATTACTCTCCCCTTTATTTTAAAATATAAAATATTAATATCTTGTAGGTCTGTTCCAACTTAATGTAACAGATACTGTCCCTAAAATGCAACCTTTGTTACATTTTTATTTACTTTAGTTATGTAGAATATAAGTACGACAAACATAAAGGAGTCAAACATGGCTGATAAAACAAAAGAAAAACTAAGTACGATCATTGACCTGAACAAAAACAAAGAAACCCTCGGTATGGTAACACTGCATCAGACAAGAGAGTTGCTGATGGATGCAGGTGCTATTTTGCTGGATGTACGTCCTCCTGCAAAAGTAAGCGGCGAAAATGCACAGGAAGCAGGTATTGCCAACGCATTCTATACACCATACCCAGAGTTTGCAAACTATCTTGATGAACTGCCTTCCGACCACACAAACCCCATTGTCGTTGCATGTGTCAAAGGATGGTTCGCCAACCGTGTCATGGGATACCTTGAAATGATGGGGTACGAGAACGTCTATGTCCTCGACACCAATATTGAAGATCTCATTGAAGTACACCACGCACACGCAGATAAATAATCTCTCTTCCCGTGCCTTGCACGGGATTCTCTTTTTAACGTATACACTGCTTATAACTACTTCGCTATAATACCTCCATGACAACAGATACACTTCGAAATCATCCCTTTACATTGGTACTCTCCGGCGGCGGCGCACTTGGTATTGCCCACCTTGGCGTACTGCACGACATGGAAGCACAAGGACTTAAACCGGCTGAACTTGTCGGTACAAGTATGGGCGGTATTATTGCCGCATGCATGAGTATCGGGATGAATGAAGCACAGATCCATGAACAGATAGCCTCCTTTGTCAAAGTCTCCAACTGGATCAAATTCTCCTTTTCTGGCAATGCCATTGTCGATAACGATAAAATCGCTTCGATCTTCGAAACCCTGTTTGGAAAACGTAAGATGCGTGAAACAGAAATACCGCTCAAACTCATCACCACTAACCTCAAAACAGGTCACAAGCGTGTCTTCAATACCAAGGATGATGTCTGCATCAAAGATGCCGTACTTGCCACCATGGCTATTCCCGGTGTCTTTGAGGAGCACATCATTGAAGGCGAAGTCTATGGTGACGGCTTTTTGTGTGAGAATCTTGGTATTTCTGAAAGTTCGTATAAGCATATTTTAGCCGTAGACGTACTGGGCGAACACTCTTTTGAAAAAGAGCTTCCTGACAACTTCTTCAAAACCCACAACGTACTGGAGATGTTCGAACGCTCCATGCGCCTGCTCATCTACAACCAAAGCCGTACACTGCTACACAATACAGACAAAAAAGTACGTCTCATTGAACCTGAAACCTACCCATACAGCACCTACCAGTTTCATAAATTTGAACAGATACGCGCACTGGGGATTGGACTGCTATGAAACGCTACTACCCTCACTTTCTGGTCACATTGCAGTTTGGTACCATCTTCGCAATGATTCTTTATGCAGCTTCAAACTTTTCATTCAGCCTGTCCGGCTTGGTGCTTCTGCTTGCCGGCATTGCTGTAGGGCTTTGGGCGATTGCGCTTCACCCCAAAGAGAACTTCAACATCCGTCCAGAACTCAAAGAGGCATGCTGCCTCGTCACCCACGGGCTCTACCGCTACATCCGCCACCCCATGTATACCTCGGTGATGCTGATGCAGCTTGGTGTCGTACTGTTCAGACCAACGCTTGCCGCCTGGACTATGTGGGTTTTTCTGGTACTGGTACTCTACCTCAAGGCACACAGGGAAGAAAAACTCTGGATGACGTATGACGCTGCTTATGCAGCATACAAAAAACGTACACGTTACTTCATTCCCTACATTCTCTAAAGGAGCTCCATGATCACAGACGGATTCAGCTATCTTGCACTTTTGATGATGATTGCCGCGCTCATTGTCTATGCCGAGAAAAAAACGACCAACAGACTCTTTGAATATCTGCCTGCCATTGTCATTCTCTATTTTACCGTCATGCTCCTCTCCACCTTTGGACTCTGGCAAAAAAGCGCATCGGTAACGGCAACCTATAAAGCACTTAAAGGCAATCTGCTGCCGGCCATGATCTTTCTGATGCTTCTGACTGCCGATATGCGACATATACTCAAACTGGGTAAAAAGATGCTCCTTACCTTTTTATTGGCTTCGATCAGTATAGCGCTTGGTTTTATTGGGATGTTCGCCCTCTTCCATCACAGCTTTGCCACTGATGCATGGAAACCTTTCGCTGCACTCTCAGGCTCCTGGATGGGAGGTACGGGCAATATGGTTGCCATACAGGGCGCACTCAATCTTCCTCACAGTGATATGGGCTATGCGCTCCTCATAGATTCAGTCGATTATGCCGTCTGGGTCATGCTGCTGCTTGCTCTCGTTTCCTTTGCCCAAAAATTCAACGTATGGACAGGTGCAGATACCTCTGTCATCGACGAAGTGGGTGCCAAACTGGCACAAAATGAGACTGCACGCAGCCCAATGCATTTTGCATCCCTTTTTTTGCTGCTTGCCCTTTCACTTGCTATCTCCGCACTTTCCCAGTATGCCGGCGGACTGTTGCCCTCAAGTGACTATCTCAGCCATACGACCTGGACGGTCATCATTGCCACACTGGCCGGCATTCTTTTTGCCATGACACCGATTGCAAAACTGGGAGGCTCTTCGGAACTGGGAACCATGATGCTCTACCTGATCGTTGCACTCATCGCCTCACGCGCAAACTTCGGGGAACTCGTGGAAGCGCCGCTTTACATTGCGGCGGGATTCGTTATTCTTCTCATCCATGCACTGATCATGCTTTTCTTTGCCAAACGCTTCAAACTCGACCTTTTCAGCATTGGCGTAGCCTCACTTGCCAACATTGGAGGGGTAGCTTCTGCCCCTATTCTTGCTTCAGCCTATTCAAGAGCACTCATCCCCATCGGGGTGCTGATGGCGATGCTGGGGTACATACTCGGAACATTTGGAGGGTTGCTTGTGGGGAAGGTACTGGAGGCCATTGCCTCTTAGCTCAGCGATGCCGGATGCTGCTGCGTGAAGAGTGGCTATATCTTATTACTTCCCTCCCATCAGCAGCAGTGCCTATATAAAGGCTTTCGCCAGTGTCACCTTCTTTAATTTTCCCTCTACCATTGTATTCCTTTCAAAATCGTTCTCCAACGATAAAACTTTATAAAAAAACTGTAAAACAATCGTGACACCCAAATCTCTCAATGCAATTACGGTAAAATCAGCTACTTATAGATTGAGGAGCATCTGATGAAAATAAGATCCATACGGACACAATCTCTTAAAGCACCTCTGAAAACCCCTTTTGTAACTGCCCTGCGCCGTGTCGATGCACTCGAAGACCTGATTGTCATCATTGAATGTGATGACGGTACTGTTGGCTACGGAGAAGGAGCACCGACTCCGCAGATCACTGGAGAAACTATGGGGTCTATGGCAGCTGCCGTTGCCTTCATCACACCACACCTCATTGGCAGAGAGCTTGACGATTTCGATACGCTGCTGCACCTTGTCCGCCATACTATGGTCAAAAACACGACTGCAAAATCAGCCCTTGAAATTGCACTCTATGACCTTAAAGCACAGGCACAGCAACTGCCGCTCTACAAAATGCTTGGCGGTACAAAACGCCGTTTCAAAACTGATATCACTGTCAGTATGGGCAACACAGACAAGATGATAGAAGATTCACTGAAAGCCGTTGCGCTTGGTTATGAGAAGCTCAAGATCAAAATAGGGGAAAATCCGCAAAAGGATGCCGAGCGCATCAAGGCCATTGCCACAGCGCTTCCCTCTTCCGTGTCACTACGTCTGGATGCCAACCAGGGGTGGAGTGCACAAGAGAGTATAACGCTGTTGCATGAACTTGAAAAAGAGGGTATTGTTGCCGAGTTCATTGAACAGCCCGTACCTGCCGATAACATCGAAGGGTTGCGCTACATCAAAGAGCGGGTTATAACACCCGTCCTTGCCGATGAGTCCGTCTTTTCACTCAAAGATGCCAAAATACTTTTGGAGATGGAAGCAGTCGATTACATCAATATTAAACTGGCAAAAACAGGCGGTATCTCCAATGCACTGGCACTTGCAGACCTCTGTGCCCAATATGATGTACAGTGCATGCTCGGCTGCATGCTTGAAGGCCCTCTTTCCGTAGCAGCAGGGGTACATGTTGCTTCGGCAAGGCCGGAAACCATTACTATGCTCGATCTCGATGCTGTTTCACTGCTTGCCTCACACCCTTTAAAAAGTAATATTCTTTTTCATGAAAGTGACATTGTTTTGTCCGATACACCGGGGATCGGAGTATCGCTTTGAGTATAATCTCCAACCCCGTACTATTATGGTAAAATGCCGAAATTTTTAACCCTAAGGATATGAATTGGTAGAGATTCGACGCTATTCCAAACAGAACATCAAAAACGACATTCTCTCAGGAGCGCTGGTTGCCGTAGCCCTTGTACCCGAAGCAATCGCATTCTCTTTCATTGCGGGTGTTTCACCGGTAGTGGGGCTTTATGCTGCATTTATCATAGGACTTGTCACTTCCATTCTTGGAGGTAAACCGGGAATGATCTCAGGGGCAACAGGATCGGTAGCCGTAGTATTCATTTCCCTTGGACTTTGGGTCAAACAGCACTACCCCGGACTCGATGCCGAAGCGCTCTCTTTCATGGTACTCAACTATATTCTTATCACCTCCATTCTGGCAGGACTTATTCAAATCGCCATAGGGGTGATGAAAATGGGAAAATTCATCCGCCTTGTACCTCAGCCTGCCCTTTTTGGATTTGTCAACGGTTTGGCCATTGTCATTGCCCTTGCCCAGCTGCCCTTCCTTGCACCTGCCCACATGGAACAGTACCACTCATGGTGGGACATCATTGCCGCCAGTGTGCGTGAAAACTATGTGATGTATATTATCATCGCCGTCACCATGCTGACAATGCAGTACCTCCCTAAGCTGAGCAAAGCGGTACCTGCCGGGCTGGTTGCCATTGTGGTCATTACCCTTGTGGTTCATTTTGCTCATATCCACACCAAAACAGTCGGTGACCTGGCTGACCTCTCCAATGTCTCCTTCCCGCACTTTGTCATGCCGGACTATCATTTGCTCTTTAGCTGGGAGTCACTGACCGTCATCATCTCTACCGCTGTCATTGTCGCACTGGTTGGACTCATCGAATCACTGCTGACGCTTTCCGTACTCGATGAAATGGGCGGCAAGCGTGGTTCTGGCAACAAGGAGTGTGTTGCACTGGGGCTGGGCAACACCCTCTCAGGCTTCTTTGGCGGTATGGCAGGATGTGCAATGATAGGCCAGTCGGTCATCAACTTCACCTCTGGTGGATTAGGAAGGCTCTCTTCATTTACTGCCGCAATGCTGCTTATTGTACTTGTAGTCAGCTTCTCCAACGTGATTTCAGCTATTCCAATTGCCGTACTTGTAGGAATCATGTTCATGGTGAGCATCGGTACCTTCGAGTTCTCTTCTGTCAAGCGTCTCAAGCATATGCCAAAGTCCGATGCGTTTGTACTCATTGTCGTCACCATCATCACGATTTTTGCAGACCTTGCCGTTGCGGTCATTGCGGGTATCATCATTTCGGCACTGGTCTTTGCATGGAAACATGCTAAAATATTCAGTCACACACGCATGGAAGGCACTAAAAAGATTTACCAGCTTGAAGGTCCTCTCTTCTTCGGCTCTGTCACCTCTTTCAATGAGCAGTTCAATGTAGCAGAAGATCCCAATGAAGTCGTCATCGACTTCAAAAATGCACGGGTCATGGACAGCTCCGGCGCCGAAGCGATCGATGCACTGACCGAAAAGTACCGAAAAGCGGGCAAAAAACTTACCCTGAGACACCTCTCCGAAGACTGCAAAAAAATGCTGCATACCGCTGGCCCCTTCTGTACCTATGAAGAGGACGATCCAACATACAAGGTTGCACACGACATATAGCGTTACACATTGACTACACACCGACGTGATAGTATGAAACCAAAAAGAAGGTTTCATGCGACCGATACATGCAATACTTTTTATCTTGTTTCTGCTCTCTTTGCTTCATGCCGGCAGTTTTGAACGCAACGGCATCACCGTAAAAAGTAACGGAAAAACCTATACAGTCAAACGTATCATTCCAGAAATCTGCCAAAAAATCCCTATCAACAACCACATGCTTTGGAGCGGGAACTACGCCAGCAAAGAGGTGCCTGAAGCGTGCAAGTCAACCTATGTACATACCAAAGGAAAACTCCTGCCCATGCATCTTGACGAAGGTCTTGAGACCTACGGTGAGCTTGAAGTCCTTGCCACACTCCAAGAAATGCAGACCAATCCCAACCTGCTGCTTATTGACAGCCGCAATGAAGAGTGGTATGAGTACCGCACCATTCCCGGTGCCATCAATATGCCGTTTCGCTATTTTAAATACCATGACAACTATGAATTTCACTTTGAATATGCCATGAAACATCTTGGCGTTACAAAAGACAAAGAGGGGGAATATAATTTTAGCAAAGCCAAAACACTGGTACTCTTCTGTAACGGGCCATGGTGCAGCCAGTCACCAAGCATGATCTATGCCCTGCTGGAGGTAGGCTACCCGGCAGAAAAACTTAAATGGTACCGTGGGGGAATGCAGGACTGGCTGAGTGCGGGCATGACATCGACGAGAGATTGATACTTGTCATCGCAAACTTAGTCCAGGATGGTGACGCACAATCCTTACAAAAAGAAAATACCGATCATCAACCCGAAAAATGGTAGCATCGCAAGCATATAGACCACTTTTTGTGTCCTCAGCGCTTTCCAGACACCCCAGAAGAAGAGTACGAGTGTAATGAAGAAGATAGCAACCAGCAGTGCACCGGTCATGAGAGTTTCTCCAGTTCTTCTTTATGCAGTCTGTCAACCATCTTGATACTTTCAAGGGCATTCAGCAGAATCTTTTTGGTGGAGGCCAGCGGCTTCATGTGGATGTTGGTCATCTGTTTGTCGATACTCTCATCAGTTACCAGTGCCATTACCTCTTTTTCAAGAGAACCGATGATTTCATTGATATTTTTTTCAATTAGTTCCATATCCATTATTTCCCCTTTGGACGGAACACTTTAATAACATCTTCATTGGCTTCCATATAGCGTCCGCCAATAAGGTCAATACAATACGGTACCGCAGGAAAGACTGCATCGAGACATTCCCGGATAGACTTGGGTTTACCCGGAAGATTGATAATGAGCGAACCGTCGCATATGCCTGCCGTTTGGCGGGAAAGGATGGCGGTCGGCACGTACTGCAGGCTTACCGCACGCATCTGTTCGCCAAACCCCGGAAGCAGTTTCTGGCAGACATTCTCTGTCGCTTCGGTCGTTACATCACGCGGTGCCGGTCCCGTTCCCCCGGTAGTTACAATAAGATCACAGTCACAGTCCCGTGCAAGCTCAATCAGGGTATCTTCAATGACAGGCTGTTCGTCGGGAATACAGCGGTATTCATACTCACACGTATTGAGAAGATATTCTTTCATTGTGTCCATGATCGCTACACCGGAAATATCTTCATAAATCCCCTGTGATGCTCTGTCGCTGGTGGTAACCACACCAATTTTGATTGTATCCATGTGCTATCCTATCTTCAGTAATATTTTGTCTAATAGAGTTGTACTCAAAACTCTCTTTAAAAAGCCTAAAAGCACGGTAGCTTTGGTAATGTAATAGCGTGGTTTCGGACGTGGTGAGAGCAAAATTTCATGTACTACTTTTGCAACGGCTTCAGGGCCTTCGTTAAAAGGCACATTGCTCTTTTTGGCTTTAAGCGTCTGCCGGTATTTCTCTTTGAAAACAGAGTGTTCCATATCAACATTTTCACGCAGTGTACGCATTGCCGTCTCTCTGAAACGGCTTGTCACAGGTCCGGTATTGAGCAGGACGGCATAAATGCCCGTATCAGCAAGTTCCAAGCGCAATGTATCGGTCAGCCCCTCTATAGCATATTTGCTGGCATTATAGGCACCCCGTCCAAACAGTGAGACCAGCCCAAGTACCGAAGAGTGCTGAATGATCTTGCCATATCCCTGCTTACGCATCACCGGAATGACCTGTCTGGTGCACTCGTGCAACCCGAACACATTGGTCTCGAACTGCTCCCGCAACACATCTGTACGAATGTCCTCAATGGCACCGGCCTGTCCATACCCGGCATTGTTGAACCAGGCATCGATTTTGCCCTCTTTTTTCAATACTGTCTCGATAACCGCAGCGATCTCATCGGCTTTCGTCACATCCAGACGCATGGCATTTTCAAAGCCCATCTCTTTGAGCTTTTTGACATCATCCTCATCTCTTGCAGTAGGATAAACGTTGATAAAACGCTCTTTCAAATAGTGTGCGGTTGCAAGTCCGATACCGCTGCTGCATCCGGTAATAACAATTGTATCCATACTGTTTCCTTTCGTACTGCTTTATCTACAATGGGTATAATAATGTAATTCAAATCAGAGGAAGGTAAGATGGGCGGGCATACCACGCAAAGTGTCGGTTACAGTGTGCTTGTCATGGCTGCTTGGCCCTGTGGGCATGCTTCTCTCCATCCCATTGACAATCGTAGTTAAAATTCTTCTCGATGCAAGAGAAGATACACGCTGGATCGCTACACTGCTTGGAAATTGAGAAAAGGAAGCGTGAGGGAACAGTAAGGTAATGTTACTTTCCAAACACCGAGATATCTACCTTCTTACCACGAATATACTCCTTGGCAAACTCAACGACTTTACCATGAAAGCGGGCATAAACGTGATTGAGGGGAATGTCATCACCATAAAGGGAAGCAACCACGTCCATATTTCCCTCTATCCCCTCATGCAGCCACTCCTGAATTGCCATATAGTCGTCAAAAGTGTAACCAAGTGCAGCAAGCAGTCTGTTGGTGTAGCTGTCAACAACCATAACCGGACGGTGGCAGGCGTAGCAAAGGATAGAGTCTGCGCTCTCCATGCCGATACCTTTTTGCGAAAGCAGCCACTCCCTGTCGACCTCTTCCTGAAACGTTTCAAAGTCACTAAAGTCTTCTTTGATATGGAGACAAAGCTGCTTGAGGCGTGCCGCTTTGGTATTGTAAAAGCCACTCGGTTTTACCAGCACCGCAAGCTGTGGCTCTGAAGCAGTGCCGATGGCTTCAAGAGAAAGCAGTCCGGCTTCTTTGAGATTTTCTAACGACTCCTCCACACGCTCCCACTTTGTCTGCTGTGTCAGCAGTGCGCCGACCACCACTTCGAAGCTGCCGCTGTTTGGCCACCAGAGCAGATCGCGTTCGTTTTTGAGGTAGCCTGCCCGCTTCAGCGCGGCGAGCAGTTCAGCACTGTTGGCTATGTCCATTGCTGCTCTTTAGGTAGTCACGAAGTATCTTGGCATGATCAAATACCAGCTTTTCAAACGCAATTTCATTTAGCGGGTAGATATGTGCCTCTTTGGCATCGTCACCCCCTTTGGGCTCTCCCTCTGCACGGGTTACATAGACAACACTTGCCGTATGAAAACGCGGATCACGGTTAGGATCGGAGTAGACATTCAGAAGCCGGATTATCTGAACATCGAGGGCTGTTTCCTCTTTCATTTCACGTATGAGAGCATCCTCAACCTTTTCGCCTACATCGACAAACCCTCCCGGAAGTGCCAGTCCGACAGGAGGATTTTTTCGCTCTATCAGTACAATACCGCGAAACAGCTCACCCTCGTAAACTTCAATAATCCCGTCGGTGGTCAAATAAGGGGTTTTGGGTTGAAACGGATAGGTGTACTTTGCCATAAACTCTCCTTTATCTCAGGCTTGCAGCAGGTGTCCTGCTTCTTTAAAATAGTAGGTTGTTGCAATCGGTGCAAAAAAATCTCTTGCTGCCTCTGCATCGATGATCTTGTCTTTCGCCCCGAGAAAAACTTCAACAACTGTTCCCCTTGCCTGCAGCATCTCAAGCTTCTTTTCATCCCATCGGTAACTTAGTAACGCTTCAAGTTCCGCTTTGCTGCCCGTATCAAGGTGTGTTTCCAGATCGATCTTGGAAGGATAGGCAACATTTTTAAGAAACTGTGCTACATACGCCTCACGCCCGGCATCAAAATAGCGCAGCTGTGCCCGGATGAATGAGGCTTTCTGAGTTTGGAAAAAGGCAGGAGAAAAAAGCAGCACTCGGTCAATCCGTCTGGTGCTTTCCAGTGCATACTCTAATGCCAGCTGCGCACCATAGCTGAACCCTGCCACTGTATAGTCATTTTCTATCAGCCATGGCTTGAAAAACTGCTCCTCCCCCTGCAGGGAAAATCCGTTAAAATATTTCAAGAAGAATTTTCCTGCATGCTTCATGGGTGATATTCTCATGGACAAGCAAAAAGTCCGAAACCTGTGCAAGTGCGCCGTCAAGCCGCTTAAGGAGCGCTTTAAGCTCGGCAACGGACTCTTTCATCAGTACCTCTTCTTCAACACTGGAAACAACAAAATTCTCACTCATCGCGTACTCGTAGATGACCTTGCGTATCAGCTCTTTGGCATGGAGAATATCTTCACTGGCATTGGTGAACTGCTCGTTGTAGTGCATCTGGGTTGCCACACTTCCGGCAAGATACACCTTGATACGGTTCAGCAGTGTCGAACGTGACAATATCTCATGCTCCTGCATGATCAGCCGAGTATTGACGATGCCTATTTTTTCAAACTCAACATCCAGCCATGTCGCCACAACAGCCTTCGCCCCCTGATAGAAAGCCTGAATCTTGCGTTCTTCTTCGGTAAAGCTCATAATTTTTCGCTTGCCAAGCAGTACCTTCTCCTTGACCGCTTCAAAGTCAGAAGTCTCCACAATACTGCGGCCTTCACGCATAGCATGAATGGCCGCTTCATTCGTCAGGGTATCGAGTGCAGCAGAGTTAAAACCTACCGTCATACGGGCAATGGCATCAATATCGACATTGTGAGGCTTATGCGCTAGGTAAAGCTCCAGTGTCTTTTTACGGTCATCAAGATCAGGCAGTGAAATATGGATACGGCGGTCGAAACGTCCGGCACGCAGCAGTGCCTCATCGAGCACATCGATCTTGTTCGTCGCTCCGATAACAATGACTCCGGAACTCTCTTCAAAGCCATCCATCTCGGTCAGCAATTGATTGAGCGTTGCTTCACGTTCATCGTTACGAAACTCTCCCCTGCTCTTGCCTACTGCATCGATCTCGTCAATAAAGACGATGCTCGGTGCATACTGCTTGGCTTTTTGAAAGAGTTCACTGACACGCTTGGCGCCCATCCCTACATAAATATGCACGAAAGATGCACCGCTTTGGTAGAAAAACGGTACACCCGCTTCGCCTGCAACCGCTTTTGAGATAAGCGTTTTTCCCACCCCCGGAGGGCCTACCAAAAGTACCCCTTTGGGCAGACGGATGTCAAGTTCACGGTACTTTTGCGGCTCACGCAGAAAATCGATGATCTCCTCAAGCTCCTCTTTGACATCTTTGATACCGGCAACATCTTTGAATGTCACTGTCGATGTCATAGGGCGTATAGGACTGTCCTGGGTGTTTCTCCCCTCCTGCACCGCTTCAATACGCTCCAGCTGCTGCTGTCTGCTTTTGTCAATAAAACGGATAAGATAGGCAAATGCACCAAGCAGAAAAAGAAATGTCAAGATATTGTACACCTCTTCATTGGAGCCCTTAACCTCTACAGGGTACTTGCTGAAAAAGGCGTTTTTGTTAATGGCATCTTTATAGACTTTGTAAACACCTGAGGGGGTAATAAGACGAACATAGTCGCCGTCGATGACCAGCTTTTCAATTTTGTTTTTCTTGTAAAGCGCATTGGCCTGCTTGTGAGTAATGAGTATTGCATCATCCCGCAGCAAAGCAAACGTGACAAGCAGAAGTAAAACAGCAAGCAGTCCGATAATGATTTTCAGATTTTTCTGGGCAAGAAGTTTTGCTTTAAAGTGTTGCGCGGTTGCCATCGGGGCTTACCTCCACATCGTTTAACAATACCCAGTTACTGCCAAGGTCTTCGTTGCTTGTCACTTCCACACGGTTAAAATACTGGTCAAACCCACTGAAAACACCATTTTTGCCGGTTTCGAGCAGCACTTCAAGATTGGTGTTGTGTGAACGCCTGAAAGCATAGTTTTTTGCCTTCACCAGCGCTGTAAGTTCACGGTAACGCTCTTTGGCGATGTTACCGCGTATTTCAGGTTTCATGGTTGCAGAGGCCGTGTTGTCACGCTTGGAGTAGGAGAAGGCATGTACATGGGTAAGCGGCAATGCTTTCACACGTTCAATTGCCTCCTTCCACTCCGTTTCTCCCTCACCCGGATGCCCTACAATGAAATCCGTTCCAAGGGCATAGCCGCGACTTGCAATTGTATTGAAAAGTTCAAGGTCACTTTCAAAATGGTTACGCCGGTTCATCAATTCAAGCATTCTGTCACTGGTATGCTGTAGTGCAATATGCAGGTGCTTCGCCATCCACGCCTCATCCAGAAGCTCCATGAACTCATCATCGATTTGAATAGGCTCAAGACTCCCTATACGGATGCGCCGCACACCTCGGATCATACTCATTTTTTTCAGCAGTTTTGCCATGCTCGTGCCGTGGTCTTTGCCGTAGCTTCCCACGTTGGTTCCTGTTAGAATGAATTCTCCAAATCCGTTAGCGGCAAGTTTGCGTATCTGCTCGAGGATCGTCTCCTCTTTATGCGAACGTGCGTTCCCCCTCACTGAAGGAATGATACAGTAGGAACACCGGAAGTCACACCCCTCCTGGATCTTGATGAATGCCCTGCTCTTGCCCACAAACTCCTCAACAATCGTTGAGTCAATATGTTCAAGGTCACCAATTTCATAAAATCGTGTCTCTTTTTTAAGAATCTCGTTGATATTCTCTTTTTCCGAGTGTCCCATGACACCAAAAACTTTGTTGTCTTCAAAAAGTGCCTCTCCTTTGGAGTGTGAACCGCACCCTGCCAGTATGACTTTGGCATCAGGGTTCTTGCGCTTCATTGAAGCGATATAGTTTCGTACCGAAGAGTCTGCACCGTTGGTGACCGTACAGGAGTTCACAACAATGATGTCTGAACTGTTCTCATCCTGTGTCAGTTCAAACTCTTTAAGTTTAGACATCATGACCTGTGTATCGAACTGGTTCGTACGGCATCCGAATGTTTTAAAAAATACTTTTTTCATGCTTGCTCTCCGTCAAACAGTGTCGGCTGAGGCACAGCCGGCTTATGCACATCATTGTCAATATAGATGGACTGCGTAGGATATGCCAGGAAGATATCGTTTTCCGCCTGAATACGCTCGATGATCTCCATGGAAATGGTACTGCGAAGTGTCAGTGTCGCATAGGCATTGGTATGGTACCAGGCCGATATTTTGATACCGTAAGGCTCAATGAAACTGTAAATACGCGGCTCAACATTGGTGTTTTTCATACTATACTGGCTGCGCAGTTTGTTAAGCTGTTTCCGGGTAATATCGGTATATCCCTTGGAGTACTTCTTTGTTACCTCTTTGGCAATAGCACTCGCTTTGCTTGCATTCGAGTCAAAGGTAATGGTGAAATCTATACCGTCCCAAACCGTTTTCAGCCCCGCATGCGAATAGTTGGCGATCATATCGGTAAAAACATAATTATTCGGTACAAAGATGATACGCCCCGCCCTTCGGTTATGCAAGTAGGTTGTCAGGGTAATATCTTCCTGAATGGTCATACGCAGCAGAGAAATATCCACCACGTCACCCACATACTCCATACCGTTACGTACAAATTTCACACGATCTCCTACATGAATTGCACCCCCAATGATGATGACAAACCACCCCATAATAGACATAAACCAGTCTTTCATGGCAATGGCGATACCTGCAGAGGCAAATCCCAAGATGGTGACAAGATAGCTGACATTTTCAATATAGGCAAAAAGCAGCACAAGCACCAAGAGTGTAATAAAAGTAAAGTTTAGCGCCTTGTTGATCGTATAGAAACGCTCATTGTCTGACATATAGCGGCGTACCAGATATTTAATAAAGAAAATAATGATCAGAAAAACAAGTATGATAATACCGATCGTTGTCGCTTTCTCCACCTCTTTTTTGATATCGGCATGCAGATTGAGCATGATCTCATCAAGTTTTTTGGTATAGACATTCTGTGTCGTTTTAAAGATCTCTACTACCGGGGAAAAAGTATTGATCTGATCGATCGTATCCTGCAGCTCTTTTCGGTACTTCAGACTGTCTGGTCTGGCTTCGATAAGGGTATGTAGAATCCGCTCTTTTTCTTTGAGTTCCTGCATGACCTGCTGAATGGAGAGGTACCGGTCATTATACTCTTTGGCATCATTTTTTAGCTTTTCTATGAAGGAGAGCGCCGAGATGATCGCAAGTGGATTCTGCACAACAGGGACCTCCCCTACCGCTGGTGGTGTAAGAAGTTTTTTGAACGGATCTTTTTCATACTCTTCGAGCAGCTGCAGTTTACCCAGCAGAATCTTCTTTTTGTTGCGAAGTTCTTTGAGTATCTCACGCTGTTGCTTGTTCAGCAGACGTTTTCTAGAAAGTGTTTCCAGTTCATCGATCTTTTTGTCAAGTACCGTTTCCTGCTTTTTGAGCTCTTTGTACACATGGTAGTTGCTGTAAATCTTTGACCAGATATTGTTTTCTTTAAGCTGAACATCCAAATGCTCTTTTTCACTGATCAGCTGTGACAATGTTTCAACATGTTTTTTAATGCCCTGATCCGGTTTTTCTGTCACTGTCGTCGGTACGTTTTCATATGCTCTGTTCTCTCCGGCGGCAAAAGCTGCGGTAAGCCCCATTCCTGCAAGCAGCAGCACAATACGCAGAGAGCGAAAGATCATCGGTTTGCTCCAAACTGCGCCAATACACGCTTGACTGCTGTCTCATCGAGATCTTTGACAATTTTGTGATTCCCAATGCCTTTAGGAAGAATGAACTTGATACTGTTATTAGCACTTTTTTTGTCCAGGAAAAAGTGCTCATAAAAGTCGTCGATATTCTCAATGACATAATCGGTAGGTAGCGCATACTTTTCAAGTACCGCTTTTACCTCCTGCGCCTCTTGCGGCTCCATCAGCCCCAGTTCGACTGCCAGTGCATTTGCCATAACCATTCCAATGGCAACCGCTTCACCATGCAGGTAGGTTGTGTAGTCTGTTTCATTTTCCACAACATGTCCAAAAGTATGTCCGTAGTTGAGCACAGCACGGATACCTGCCTCTTTCTCATCCTGGTTAACTACCCATGCCTTGAGTTCTACACTGCGTCTGATTGCCTCTTTGAGCTGTACCTCATCACGCAAGTCTGCTGTTTTGAGGAAATCAAAGTACGCTCTGTCGAACATCACTGCCATTTTGACAATCTCAGCCACACCTGCGGCAAATTCTCTTTTGGGCAGTGTTTCAAGAAAAGCCGGGTCAATATAGACCGCTTTGGGCTGATAGAATGCCCCTATCAGGTTTTTGCCGTATTTGTTGTTCACACCGGTTTTGCCGCCCACACTTGCATCGACCTGGCTGAGCAGCGTAGTAGGAATCTGAATGAAATCGATCCCGCGCTGGTAAAGACTTGCGGTAAAGCCTGTCATATCACCAATGACACCGCCTCCAAAAGCAATGAGCAGCGACTTTCGATCCAGTTTATGCTCAAAACATTCATCGAGGATCTGCTCAACAGTCTGCAATGTTTTATACTGCTCTCCATCAGGAACCGTTACTACATGCAGCTCTTTTGCTTCAAGATTTTGAAGCAGGGTATCAAGGTGAAATCCGGCTACGGTCGGATTGGTGACTACCACTACTTTAGTATCAAAAGAGAGTTTTGGAAGGGCATCAATGGTAATGTCATATCTGACAGGCTTGGGAGGGAGAAGTTCAATAGGGACGATCATGCGTGTCAACCTTGCTCGATAATAATTTGCTTTATTTTATCTTATATGCACTTAAATCCCGGGGTGACGGTCACAGTAGCCTTAATGCTCTTCATCTGTTGCATACGGTACGAGCAGTTTGGGGTGCTTGTTGCTGGTCAGCAAAAAGTCCTTAATGTGCGTAGAGAGCAGTTTCCAGAAAGATGCACTGTGCATATTCTTTTCAAAAGGAGCAATTTGAAGAATGTTGTCCATCTGGGCAAGTTCTCTGACAGGATTGGAAACTTTCTGTTCAATCTTTATCTCCATGGAAAAAATGTGCGCAAGCGTCTCATAGTGCTCAATAATGATTTTCTTACTTTCAAACTCACCTTCCGGATCAAAGTCACACAGAGAAAGTTCCAGACCCAAAGATTCAGATACATCAAAGGCTGTCGAGGAGATCGATTCCATCTTCTGTTCATTCTCCATCACGACCACACTTCTTTTGATGTTGTAAAGACGTTGTTGACCAAAAAGGTAGACTACTTTTTTCAGTAGATAAAGCGTTTGCTGCATTGCACCGGAGAGGAAGCTTTCACGGCTGACAAGTACCAGTCCGACATCCTGTTCCTGAATATCGTACTCAATAAGGTGTTCTACTCTGCTATTGTCATAGCAGACGGAAACATTGACCTGGTCATTCTCATATGACTTTATTTTTTCAATAAGATCAAAGTCACTGAGGTGAAGAATCCGTACAAAAAGGTGTCTGTTCTCAAGCTTTTCAAGCATATACAGACTCTCTTCAAGGTAGAGAACCGCATCCTCTTTGTCAAACCTCATATCAAGCAGCAGATAAAGTTCTTTTCCAAAGGGTTCGGGGAAAAGCCCGATACGCTTGTTGATCGTTTTATAGACACCGTCGAGTACGAGCGGTTTCCCGACAATGAGCAGCGTGTCATTTGGAAGAATTGTCGTCGCATTGGTAGGGAGTATCTGCTTTTCCTTGCGGTAGATCGCGGCAATTTTCCACTTTCGCTGCAAAATCGAACCGACATGGCGAAAAGCGAAGGTACTGCCAAAAGGCACCAGTACTTCCATGATCTCCCCTTTGCCAAGCCCGACATTCTGGGCAACAACCGGTACATTGGGCAAATGGTCGTAAAGGTGTGCCGCCATCAGTTCATCGACATTGAGTACCGTGATATTCTTGTCATCTTTGCCAATCTCTTCATCATCCCAGGGGTTGACCAGTACGATACGGATCTTCTCATCGACAAGCCGTACATTTTTCAACACGTAGTGTGCATCTTCATGCGACTGCACAATAATAAATACCTGTACAAACATCGTTTCAGACATGATATGTTTGATTCTGGCATAACTGGTAGGATCGGCTTTGATAAGGGTAATATTTTTACCCAGTTTCTCCGGTGTAGAATCCTCATGGAAACAGGTGACGTAATAGTGGTTTTCCGATACACGCTTGCGTCCGACCCACTCAATAAAATGTCTTGCGATGCTGCCGTCAGCAAGTATCAGTATGTTCTTCATTTATGCCCTAATTCGATATAATCGCGTACTCAATTGAAGGAAATTATAACACAATGCAATTTCAGATAGATAAAACCGACGGCAACGCCCGAGCCTGCACCATCAAAACTGCCCACTCTACCATCCAGACACCCGTTTTCATGCCTGTTGGCACAGTCGGTGCAGTCAAGGCACTTGATGCTACCGATCTGCAAACCTTTCTCAAACCGGAGATCATTCTTGCCAACACCTACCATATGTATATCCGTCCCGGTGACGATGTGGTTGCCAAAATGGGAAAACTGCACGGATTTACCAAATTCCCCAAAAGCTTCCTAACTGACAGTGGCGGATTTCAAGCCTTTTCACTCTCAGACAATGTCAAGATAGACGAAGGGGGCATCACCTTCCAAAGCCACCTTGACGGCTCCAAACACTACTTTACCCCTACCAAGGTCATCGACATTCAGCACAACCTCGGCTCAGACATCATGATGATCCTCGATGACCTTGTCGCCCTTCCTGCTACACAGGAGCGCATCGCTGCCAGTATTGACCGCACCACACGCTGGGCAAAAGAGAGCATCGAGTATTTCCGTGCCAGACAAAAAGAGGGCGTGGGAGTCGATCAGAATATTTTTGCCATTATCCAGGGCGGTACGGACAAAGCCTTTAGAGAAAAGTCTGCCAAAGAGTTGTGTGCACTTGATTTTGACGGCTTTGCCATCGGTGGACTGAGCGTGGGCGAGTCCAACAAAGATATGTACGAAACTGTCGCATGGACCACCCCTTTCATGCCCAAAGAGAAGCCCCGCTACCTCATGGGGGTAGGTACTCCGGAAGACCTGGTTGAAAATGTATACCGCGGCATCGATATGTTCGACTGTGTCATGCCCACACGAAATGCCCGTAACGGTACGCTTTTTACCTCTTTTGGCAAGGTCAACATCAAAAAGGCGTGCTACACCACCGATGTCGAATCCATCGACCCCGAATGCGACTGTATGGTCTGCCGCACCTACTCACGCGCCTACCTGCGCCACCTCTTCCGAGCCCGTGAGATCACCTACTTCCGTCTGGCAACCATCCACAACCTCTACTACTACCTTGATTTGATGAAGCAGATGAGAGAAGCCATTTTGCAGGAAAGATTTGAAGCATTCAGAGAGGCATTTTACGCTAAACGCGGCACTACAGCTCCCTGAAATGCAACTCAGGTTACATGACTGCAAACAAAAGTACGGTATGATTTCACAAAATAATTCAAAAGGATAGACCATGAGTCACAGACACAAAGCGAAAATTGAAAAAGTATTCGAACACCCTATCTCTACCAACATAGACGTAAAAAAACTGATTGCAGCATTGGAACATTACGGTGTTACGGTAGAGCAGACAAAAAAACATAAAGCAAAACTCTTTTACAAAGAGAGCGAATTCGTTCTGCCGCTGCCGCATGGTGACCACTTGACCAAAGACGAAGTGGTTATGCTGCGCCATTGGCTTGAAGAGGTCGGCCTTACACCTGACACTGTCGAGTAGGCATTTACTTACCCAAAATCCACTCCCGCGCCTCTTTTCTTTCGGCGCAGGGAAACTCTTTCACTTCTGCGGCAACAAAATGTGAACCTATTTTCTCTGCAAATGTCCCTATGGGTGAATCGGTCACAAATGCAAGTTTTTTCACCTTTTTGTGATGATTTTTAATGAACTTCAAATGTTCTACCAGCGCAGAGAAGTCCTCCCATCCGGGGAAGCTCTCTGCGGCAATGATAAGCCCGGAAAGCTTTCCGTGTTCGGCAATAAACGGATCGATCACCTTTACCGCTGTTTCAAAATCTTCCTCTTTCAATGGCCCATCGGGCTCCAGTGTCACAATGTCTTCCTCTTTATCAAGCGTTATACTAAGCATAAGTGCCCCCTTTGTAGTATTGTGATTGTTATAGTCAAGAGATTATAACATATAATAATTAATGATAAAATATCATTTTTTCTTCTTTACATAGGGTACTTTTGCTGATGGAGTTGATTTTGAAGTTCTGTCAAGATGGACATCCTGATCATCAAAGAAGATGTCGGCTTTGAAGGCTTTGACCACACGCCTTTTCTCCACACCCCCCAGAAAAAAAGCTTCATCCACACGTACTCCCCACGCATCAAACGTGCGTATGACACGTTCAAACGTTGAGAAGTTTCGGGCAGTAATAAGGGCTGTTTTGATGGGTGCTTTCTCCATAGGAAAGCGCTGCTGAATCTGAGAAATAACTTTGAGAAGTCTGGCAAAGGGACCTTTGGGAAGTGGTTTTTTGGCATTTTTCTTTTCATGTGCCAAAAAGGCTTCAAGCCCGAGCTTTTTGTAAATTTTTTCCGATTCATCCGAGAAGAGGACGGCATCACCGTCAAAGGCAATGCGTACATCGTGCCGCTTGCCTCTTTTTTTGTACTTTTTGGGAATGATACGCGCTGCGGCAATGCCTTCGTTAATGGCTGCCTGAACATCCTCTTCATGTGCAGAAAGAAAAAGATCGACCTCAAATGCTTTAAGATAGTTGGCAATAGGCGCGCCCGCTGTCCATCCTGCCCGTTCAATATCCAAGCCGTAACGGTCGATGGCATGTTTGATACGAAGCCCGGTTGCCGCATTATTTCTGGACAGTACGATCACCTCTATGAGTTTGTCATCAAATGCTTTGTTGATATGAAGAATATTTTTTACAAACCCGAATGCCGCACCCGGTTTGAGCTGCTTCTCTTCATTCCGTATCTGGTAACGGTAATAACGCTCCAATCCTCTCTTTTCAAAAAGACGGTTCTCTTCTTCAAGATCGAAAAGTGCGCGCGACGAGATTGCAATCACAAGTTTCTTTTTCAGATCGTATGCCATGGATACTCTTTTTTTAAGGTAAGTATAACGCGCTATAATAAATTATGCAAACCCAATACAAGGAAATCTTATGAGTTTTGGAAATATCGTACTACTGATCATTGTGGGCATAGGTGCTTACCTCATTGCCATTTACAATAAACTGGTCTCACTGCGTGCAGGCATCGATGCTGCCTGGTCTGACATTGACGTACAGCTCAAGCGGCGTTACGACCTCATTCCCGCTCTTGTCGAAACGGTCAAAGGCTACAAAGAGTACGAGGGTGAAACACTCGAAAAGGTCATTGCCGCACGCCAGAAAGGTTTGAGTGCGAACAGTGTCGAAGAGAAAGCGGAAGCTGCCAACATGCTCTCGGGAGCACTTGGCAAGCTGTTTGCCCTTGCCGAAGCCTACCCTGACCTTAAAGCCAATACTAATTTTCTTAAACTGCAAGAGGAACTGAGCAGCATCGAAGAAGCCATCCAGAATGCCAGACGCTACTACAACGCCATAGTCCGCGACTACAATGCCAAAATAGAATCCTTCCCTGATCTCTTCGTGGCACAGAAATTCAACTTTACCAAACGGGACTACTTCGAACTGGACGAGCATGAAGCCGAAGCGGTCAAGCAGATGCCCAAGATCAGTTTTTAAACCGTGATGCTACGTTCTCTTTTTCTGTTGCTTTTGCTAAGCATCACACTTTTTGCCGAAAAGATAGACCGCTTCGCTGTCGATGTTACCATTGAACAAAGCGGTGAGCTTGTCATTCAAGAGCGTATCGACTACAATTTCGGAACCCAATACCGTCACGGCATCTACCGTGATATTCCCTACCAGATCAAATATGACGGTGTGCGCAAAGATATTGGACTCTATAACTTCAGTGTAACAATGGATGGCATGCCTGCAATATGGGAAAAAAGCAGACAGCATTCATCTTTGGCAGGAGAACTGCTGCGTATCAAAATCGGCAGTGCCTCTTCCTACCTGAGTGGCAAACACCGTTTTACTATTGCCTACCGTGTCAAGCGAGGTGTTCTTCCTGCTTCGCAAAACCCAAACATGGATGCTGTCCGCTGGAACATTGTAGGGACTGGATGGTCCGTTCCTATTGAAAATGTTACTGCCCATTTTTACCTGCCGGACACTCTGGAGAAGGCGGACATTGCACTTTCAACCTATACCGGAAGTTACGGTACCACCTCCTCCTCTGCCCACACCAAGTGGCCGAATAAAAAGCAATTGCTTGTCACCGTACCCCATCTTGCCCCCTATGAGGGTGCTACGGTTGAACTCGCATTTGCACCGGGGCTGCTTGGACAAAGCGGTATTGATAACGTAACCCCCACACTTGCCGACTGGTTTGCACAGTACTGGTACTGGGCAGCACTCATTGCCTATCTGCTCTATTTTTTCAACACATTCAAAACCTATATCGGTTTCGAGGACAAGCGTTCTATCGCGGTCAGATATTTGCCGCCAAAAGGACTCAGCGTGCTGCAGTCAGGACTGCTGCTGGACAAACATGCCGATGATAAGGATTTTGCCGCAGCTGTCATAGAACTGGCACAACAGGGCTACATTGAAATAAAACAGCCCGGCACACACAGTGACCCTGTACTGATTCGTACGGACAAACCCGAAGAAGGACTGACTGAAAACCAGCGATATCTGCTTAATGTCATTCTTTTTCCAAAATTAAAAGTCTTTACATTACAGCGCGGCAGCGAAACGCTCTCACAACGTCTCAAAAACGGTTTTGCATACATCAACAACAACCTCTACAGCTGGGCTGTTAAAGAGGGATATATGAGTGAAAATCCAAACCAAACGCGCAAGCGTTTTTTAATGAAAAACCTTCTCCTGCTCTCCCCGATGATACTTTATACGCTTTATACACTTTTTCAGGTAATGGGTGAGAATATCATCATTCTTATTTTTCCTGTCGTTTTCGGTATGGTAGGCATCCATATCTTTTTACACCAGTCATCATGGGGAGCAAAACTTCAGGGGCTGATTTTTTTTGGAGCAGGTCTCATGCCTATTGTGCTGTCGCAGATAAACTTCATAAGCTTGCTTACCGGTCCTTTCGGTGTCATGATGCTTCTGCTTGGTGTTCTTTTCTACCTTTATGGCAGAGTAGGACGGCTTACCCAAAAAGGTGCCTATGCCCAAAAGCAGCTGTTTGGTCTGCAGGAATTCGTCAAACGGGTTAAAGCTGACGAAATTAGACGCAGGCTTGCGATTGATCCGCTTTACCTTGAAAAGGTGCTCCCCTATGCCATGCTCTTTGGGTACACTGACCACTGGCTGAAGTTCTACTCCCTGATGCAGGTCGACACGCCGGTGTGGTATCAGGGAAACATCAGTAACCTTGGAGGTTTCGGCAGTACAATGCACAGTGCTGCCACACCGCCTGCACAAAACAGCGGCGGAGGCGGATTTTCAGGAGGAGGCGGTTTCTCTGGCGGAGGTGGCGGTGGTGGCGGCGGCGGAAGCTGGTAGTACCTAAGAGAGTTTCGATACAATCGCATCCAAAAAACGGAGCATTGTCATGGAAACCCTCTTCGTCTACGGCACACTGATGCCCGGCTGCCCCAACGGACACGTTCTGGAAAACATTATTGGAAAATTCGTACCGGCCACCGTACGAGGTCATCTCATAGGCGCAGGCTGGTCTGCTTCCATGGGCTATCCGGGTATCAAACTCGATCCAGAAGGTGACACGGTACACGGCTACCTCTTCTACTCCCATAACCTTTGTGACCACTGGGACTTTCTCGATACTTTTGAAGGTGATGAGTTCGTACGCATGCCTGTGATAGCAGAACGCTACGATGAACTCGATGTCGATACTTACATCTATGTTCTCAAAGAAGAGAAAGAGCATCTGGAGGAGTAAATATGTCTATTTGACATTTTTTGCATACCTCTTTTCCTAAGCTGTTACAATGTCAATATGTATCAGAAGAAAAAAGAAAAACTTTACATTACCGATCTTGTCGACGACCCGGTTTTTGCCTATCCTGCCTACTACATTCTCTCCACGTCAATGGCTAAAAACGAAATGCTCCATGCCGCACTGACTGCCCTGCACAGTTACGACTTCAACTTTTATGAAACACCCAAAAGCTTCGATGCACTCTTCAAAACCTTCAATGCCGGTGCTTTTGTGCTCTATAAAGAGAAGTATGTCGTAGGGTTTTTCGGAGGAAAAATGATGTATCTTGAAAGTCACGGATGGAAATCCATGCCCGCTACACGTGATATTTTCGATCTCAGTCAATGGCTGGTGTGTTGAGAAGTTACATAAAAACACGTTTAGATCAATGTATTGGTCAAAATTTAAAGTAGAAAAGAAGTTGGTGTTTGTAAGGTTGTGATGGCGGAGACGGAGGGATTCGAACCCTCGGTGCCCGTTAGGACACGCACCCTTAGCAGGGGTGTGGTTTCAGCCAACTCACCCACGTCTCCAAGGTTGTTTCGTGGGGAGAATTATGCCTTTTGAAAACTTAAAAAAGGTTTAATATCGCACCATAATAAGAGAAAGAGCAGCAACATCAAGATGAATTTTTAAAATTTTTTGAAAAGACCTATCTTTTTGCCCAAAAAGCTGCTATAATGCGGCACTTTTCTGCAAGAGTGTACTAAACTCCTTATAATTCGGGATATATCTATCTCCTCTATTTTCCACGCATAACAAAACGTGTGACACAAGTTTGGTATCGGTTGCATAAAACAGGGTTTTACGCCTCTTAATACCGTTAGAACTTTTTCTGCGCGAAACAAGACAACTTCAACACCGACCATTTCAACATAAAGACAACATATAATGACATTTACAGATTTCAACCTTAAAGACAGCATCCTTCAAGCCGTAACAGAAGCAGGATTCAAAGAGCCAAGCCCCGTACAGAAAGAAGCCATTCCTCTCGTACTCGAAGGACATGACATCATTGCACAGGCACAGACAGGCACAGGAAAAACCGCAGCATTCGGACTCCCTATCATGAGCAAAATGAAAGCAGACGGCTCCGTAGAAGGGCTGGTTATCGTACCTACCCGCGAACTTGCCATGCAGGTCAGTGATGAACTCTACCGTTTTGGTAAATTTGCAGGCCTCAAAACAGCAACCGTTTACGGAGGCACCGCATACGGCAAACAGATTGAGCGTATCAAGCAGGCTTCCATTGTCGTTGCGACTCCGGGACGACTCCAGGATCTTTTAATGAGCGGAAAGATCAAACTCAACCCGCAATTCGTTGTCCTCGATGAAGCGGATGAGATGCTTGACATGGGTTTTCTTGATGAAATCAAGAACATCTTCACATTCCTGCCAAAAGAGCGCCAGACACTGATGTTCTCTGCGACCATGCCCAAAGGCATTCGAAAACTGGCCGAAGAGATCCTCAATGATCCCAAAACAGTTTCCATCACCAAAAGTGAAAGTACCAACTCCAAAATTACCCAGTATTACTATGTGGTACAGGAACGTGAACGTGACGATGCCCTGGTAAGACTCATTGACTACAAGAGTCCGGACAAGTGTATTGTCTTCTGCCGTACCAAAAAAGAAGTAGACAGACTCGTTGCTCACCTGACCGCACAGGGCTTTAAAGTCAGTGGTCTGCATGGTGACATGGAGCAAAAGCAGCGAGAAGTGACCATTCGTGCATTCAAAAGCGGCGGTATTGACATTTTTATCGCTACCGACGTAGCAGCACGCGGACTTGACGTAAACGATGTGACACATGTTTTCAACTACCACATTCCTTTTGACTCCGAGAGTTATGTTCACCGCATCGGGCGTACAGGACGTGGCGGGAAAAGCGGTGAAGCCATCACCCTTGTCAGTCCTAATGAGTTGCGCACCATCAAACGTATCGAAAAAGATGTCGGTGCGAAACTTGTCACACAGGTCATTCCTACACGAATAGAAGTACAGAACAACCGACAGGATGAACTCATTGCAAAAATTGCAGAAACACAGATCACCGATAAAGCGATTGAACTTGTCAAAACCCTTCAGCATGACCTTGACATCGTGACTATTGCACATCTGCTTGCTTCTATGATACAAAATGAAAATACGGTAAAAGGAAAAGACATTATCGGTCTTGGTCTTGAAGAAGTTGAACTGCTTATTGAGCGTGCCATGCAGCAACGTGGCAATGACAGAGGCCGCGGCAGAGGAAACTACCGTGGCAACAATAGACGCAGACAGGGCGGCGGTGGCGGAAACCGTCACAGCCGTAACGGACGCAGCAGCAGAAACGGCGGCGGAAACAGAGGATCATTTTAAACAATATTAATTTTCCTTTAATACTTTTTATTGTACAATTCTCCTAACAAAAATTCAAGGAGAATAGAGATGAAACTATCTTATATTGTAGCTGCATCATTACTGGCTTCAAGCATGCTGCTTGGAGCATCCGATCTGGCACAAAAAGCAAAAGGTGCCGGACTGGTCGCAATTCCTGCCGACAAAGCTGAACTTAAAAAGCTGATCGACCCCAAAAAAATTGTAACACCAGAACGTGTTGAACTTGGTAAAAAACTCTATTTTGATCCTCGTCTTTCCAAAAGCGAGATCATTTCATGTAACACATGTCACAACCTTGGTACCGGCGGGGTAGACGGTATTCCTGCGGCACATGGACATAAATGGAGAGCTAACCCTCACCACCTGAATTCACCTACAGTTTACAATGCTGTTTTTGCAAAAAGACAGTTTTGGGACGGACGCAGCCCGGATCTTGAAGATCAGGCAAAAGGTCCTATGCAGGCAACACCGGAAATGGCAGCCGAGCCTTCATTGGTAGAAGCACGTGTCAACTCCATGCCCGAATATGTAGAAGCATTCAAGAAAGCATACGGCAAAGATACCAAAGTCGATTTTGATACGATTACCAAAACCATTGGTATTTTTGAAAGAACACTGGTAACACCTTCCCGCTTCGATGATTTCCTCAATGGAAAAACCGACGCACTCACAAAAGCAGAGCAAGAAGGGTTGAAAGTCTTCATTGACCAAGGATGTGCAGCTTGTCATAGCGGTATTGCACTGGGTGGAAGTATGCAGAAATTCCCGCTTGTCAAGCCATACAAATATGCCAATATCGGTGACTTTAAAGGTGACAAGAATGGTATGGTGAAAGTACCGACACTCAGAAACATCACGGAAACTGCACCGTATTTCCATAATGGTGCAGTCTGGTCGCTCAAAGAAGCCGTACAGATCATGGGTGAAACACAGCTTGGAAAAAAGATCTCTGATGCAGATGCTGAGAAGATCGTTACATTCCTAAAAGCGCTCAAAGGACGCAAACCGGCCATTGAGTTCCCTCAGTTGCCGGCAGTAACAGCCACAACACCAAAGCCTGACTTGAACTGACAGGCTGACACTGCCTTTGCAGTGTCCGGAAACGTCTCTATGTATCTCCCGGTACAGGGTAGCCAAAATTTCTTCTTCCTATTTATGAAATTTCTCCCTCCCCCCCTCGGCTGCCCTGTCCGGGAGTTACATGGAGACCTACCATAGCTCCCTACATCTTCATTCCTTTTTATACACACTTTTGTTATGATATGGTTTCATCATCATACAAAGGTATCTTTATGCACATGCAATTTAGTGAAGAAGCACAGAAACACTACTTCTTTTCACAACCTCATCAGCCCTTTTTTCTATTGGCTTTCGTCAATGCCATCGTGACAATGCTCATTTTCATGCTCTCATTTAAAGGAGTCATCAATCTTGGTATCGCACCTTCGACATTCCATGCCTACAGCATGTTCTACCTTGTTTTCACCCCGGCATTTACCGCCTTTTTGTTTACCACATTTCCCCGTTTTACAGCCACACCTGCCATACCTAAAACAACCTATATGCGGGTTTTCAGTCTCTTCTATCTCGGTGCGGTACTCTTCGTGCTTGGCAGCATTGTCTCTCCCCTGCTTTCATATGCCGGAATGTTCCTGCTCTTTGCCGGGCACAGCATGGTGTTCCTGACACTGCGCAACATTTACAAAACGACTACAATGCCAGACACCCATGACGTTTTCTGGATTCTCACTGCCATGGGATGGGGGCTTTTATCACACTTCATCTTTATTGTCGCTTCACTCTTCTACATGTCTCTTCTGGGACTTTCCACAGAAATCGCTGTCTATCTCTATCTTTTTTTACTTACTTTTTCCGTTGCACAGCGTATGGTGCCCTTCTTTTCACATGTGATGCACGAAAAAAATATGACGCTCCTGCGCAATGTCTTTGTACTACTTTTGCTGCATGTTATTCTTGAAGGTATCTATACCAACAGTTCCTTTATTGTCGACCTGCTCCTGGCCTACATCATCGGCAAAGAGATACTCTCATGGAACCTACCCTTCCCCAATCCAAATCCATTGCTGTGGATCCTGCATCTGGCACTTTACTGGGTACCGGTTGCCTTTCTCTTCGGTGCCATGGCGAACTTCACAAAACTGCTTACCGGTACCAACTTCCTGCAGTTAGACATTCATGTACTGATGCTCGGCTTTGTCTTTACAATACTTATTGGCTTCGGTACCCGTGTCACCATCGGGCATTCAGGCAATATGATGCACGCAGGCATGTGGGAAAAGGTACTTTTTAACTGGACACAGGTTGTCGTGGTCTTACGCCTCTTTGTCTCTGTAGCTGCCGCTTTCGGATGGAACTTTATGATTCTCTTTGACATCTCAGCAACCGCCTGGATGCTCATGTTCATCCTCTGGGGCATCCGCTTTTTTGCCGTACTTATCAATGGAAAAAAACTACAGCCGTAACCTGACGGCTGTTATTAACATTTCACGCTCCGCCTATGGTATAATCTCTACTATGAAACAATTACTCTATACCCTCATATTTGGTGGAATGCTCTTTGCCGCCACCCCCGAACAGGTAGACCGCTATCTCAGTGTTTCCAATGCAGATGAGCAGCTGCTTGAACTCGAATCGCAGTTTAGTCAAATGCAGGAGAACATCAACCGTATCAGTACAGAAAATGACCCAGAAAGCTACGATATGCAGATGCTTCCTATCCGCTTCAAAGCATACCTGCAAAAAAATATTAGCGAAGATGAGATGGAACAGATTTTAAAACTCTATAAAAATGTCATTTTGCTGCAATTTGTCTCGGCAACCGTAGATGAAATGCCGGATGCAAAAACCGTAGAGGCCTATGTTAAAACACTAAAATCTGATCCGGAGTCGGGTACGCGTATTGACCTTGTCAAAAAGATCACTTCACAAATGTATGACAAATCCTCTATGGCACTGATGTTTGACAAGCTTATTAAACCGTTGATGCTTAACGCTCCCGGCGGAGACAAACTTGATCCAAAAGTTTTGGAAAAGAGCCGCGATATCTATCTTGAACGTATGGCAAAAGAGACACAGGATGAAGTGCTGTACGCCACAAGGGACTTTACAATGGATGAGCTTGAGAAACTTGAAAAAATCTCACATGAGCCTGCCATTTCCATAGAGACCAAAGCGGTATTTGGTGCGACGGCCTATGCGCTTGAAGCCTTTTTCCTTTCGCTCTCAAAACGCTATGACATTTCCAAACACCAGTCTACCCAAAAGGCGGCACAGTGAAACCGCTCTACATCACAGACCTCGACCATACCTTCCTGCGCTCTGATCTGAGTTTGAGCCCTTTTAGTATTGAGGCATGGAACACGAAGGCACAAAATGCCCTTATGGGTGTGGCAACAGCGCGCAGTTTCACCAAGTCAAAAGAGATGCTTTCACAACTGCACATCAATGCACCTATGATCCTGCTTGACGGGGCGATCATCGTTACCCCGGAGCAAGAACTCATTGACCTTAAAACCCTTGACAAAGAGACAGGCGATGCCATTGTGCAGCTTGGACTCGAATATGACATAGACCCCTTCATTATTGGACTTAAGGGTAACAATCTCAATGAATCCTTCCTCTATCCGCGAAAACTCAATGACTATCAAAAAGAGGTACTCAAAGGCTACAAAAATGATCCGCGGATGCAGTTCAATCCACACAATCAAACCATGGAGCAAAACCTCAAGATTGTCTATTTTGGCTACGAGGAGCAGCTGCGTCCGCTCTATGAAACGCTGGTCTGTGCTTTTGGTGACAGCATAGAGGCTAAACTTTCACCTGAAAAGTACGGCGGAGGATGGTTTTTGACCCTACTGCATCCGGAAGGCGACAAAGCGCATGCCCTCAAAAAAGTAATGGAATATCTGCAAAGGGAACCCTCCAATGTTACGGTCTTTGGAGATTCGGTAAACGATGTAGGGATGTTCAAGCTTGCAGGCACTTCTGTTGCTGTAGCAAATGCGCTTGAGGAGGTCAAAGCAGTTGCCAATATAGTACTGCCGCATACCAATGATGAAGATGCTGTGGCACACTACCTTAGCACACAACCATGAATGCATTCTTTACATCACATTACGAAGCAGCACTTAATAGCATTGCCTTTATACCCTTGCTGTTCATTATCCTCATTTATCTTTCTGCAATAAAACTCACATGACCATACCGCTACACACTCATTATACTATATGTTTTAAATAGTATCGTCTTTCCCGGTTAAACTTTGCCTTCGGTTCAATAGCGGTTAAAAAGCGCACTGTTGAGCGCTTCGAGTCTCTCCGGCGTACCGATGTCGAACCATTCCCCATCATACAATTCTGCCGTCACCGTGCCCTCTTTCATCGCTTCCCGAAGCAGCGGTGCCAGTGCGCTTTTCCCATAGGCAACCCCTTTAAAAAGCTTTGGCGAATAGTACCCTATCCCAGAAAAAGTATACGCAGGCCTGTCTACTGCTTTGCCATTCTCTATTGCGAAGTCTCCTTTAGGGTTGTGTTCCGGATTTTCCACCAGAACAAGATGTGCCAAGATTCCCTCATTAAGTTTCAGTGATGCATCGAAGTCATAGTCTGTCCAGACATCTCCATTGACAACCAAAAACGGGTCACTTTCTTCCAGATGCGGCAGTGCCTTGACAATCCCTCCGGCACTCTCCAGACCACCCTCCTCCTGTTCATCCGAGTAGATGATCTTCAGCCCCCACGCCGATCCGTCACCAAGCGCCTCTGGGATCATGTAGCCAAGGTGAGCAATGTTAATGACCACTTCTTTAAAACCATAGTGCGCCAGCTTCTTTAGATGCCACACGATCAGCGGTATACCACCTACTTTCAAAAGCGGTTTTGGCGTATAGTCGGTCAGAGGCCGCATCCTGCTACCAAGACCCGCGGCAAGGATCATCGCTTTCATACGCTATAGCTTTCAAGTTTTGATTTTAGTTCCGGTAAATACCCTACAATCACTTTTTCAATCAAATAAAGATCAACTCCATCATAGTCATGCACAATAAAGTTTCTCGTTTCATAAGCACCCTTACGTGCCTCTTCAAGCCCAAGGTGTTCTATTGTATCAAACTCAATTTTATTCAATGTTTCACCAATTTGGGAAACTGCCATCAAAAGTGCCAACTGCCCCTCCGTATCTTCCAAAGCATTTACAACCGTACCATGTCACTGCACAATAAGCTCAATATTTTGAATCATCTCCAAAAGAAAACTGATCTGAACCTCTGTTTTCCTTTCAGACATCTATCACCTTGGTGAGCATATGTTTTTTTGCTGTTTCTGAAAGTCCGCGAAATGCAATTAAGTCAACCTCTTTTTGCAGCCTCTCTGCTAAAAAACGTTTGATCTCTGCAATACGGGTAAACGCTGTAAATCCATGATGGTTTTGAACAAAATGTTCATCTATATGATATAGAATGTCAACATCACTTTCATCGGTATAGTCACCATATGCGTAAGAGCCTACAATCCCATCAATCTTAAAGCCTTCCTTGTCAAGCTGGGGTTTTAACTTTTTAACTGTATTTACGATATCCATACTATATCCTTTTGCTTTGCAAAATTATACACTATCTTCCAGCCACTTGGCAAATATCTGCGTCTCTTCATACTTTTTGGCACTCTCAAGCACATACTTCAATGTCAGAGGAATGTCGTTGAGATAGCCTGTTTTTCCGTCACGCAGTGCAAGCCGGGCAAAAATTCCCAGTATTTTAATATGTCGCTGAAGGCTCATGAAGTCAAACCACTTCATGAAGGTTGCATCATCCACATCTACTCCACTGATATCTCTGAAGTAGAGAGCCAGATGCACTACCTCTTCTTGTGGCAGCTGCACATAGGCATCTTTGAGCAAAGAAACAAGATCATAGGTAAGTGCTCCTACTCTTGCGTCCTGAAAATCGATGACGACAATGTCATCCTTACAGTCGAACATCAGGTTACGCGAATGGTAGTCACGATGCACAAAGAGACCCTGGGGCTGTTCCAGTACCACATCCGCTATGCTTTCAAGTGTCGTTTCAATAAGTACTTTGTCATCTTTTGAGAGTGTCATACCAAGATGCCTCTGAAGATACCACTCCTTCATCAACCCCATCTCAAAGAGCAGGAATTCTCTGTCGTAGAGCGGCAGACCGGAAGTATCAGCCTGCTGCATCCTTACAATCGTCTCTATCGCTTTGGGGTAGTAGTGTGTCCCTTCTGTCTGTATGGCATCGTAAAAGTGCCGGCTGCCAAGATCCTCCATGAATACAAAGCCCTGTTTTAGATCGAAAGCGTTGATCTTCGGGGTACGTACCCCCGCTTCAAAAAGTCTGTGGGCTATGTCGACAAAAGGTTTGACCAATTCGGGCTGTACGGAGGCATCCATCACTATGCCGCTGTGGAGCGGATCTTCGATGCGGTAGTATTTGCGCAAACTTGCATCTCCGGCAAGAGGCTTCAGCTCGGCATCAATGCCATACCTCTCAAGCCAGCTCTCCAATGCTTTATTCTCGTTCATTTGTAGACTCCTCCAAGTATTGTATTCTCCCTCGCTCCTGTTACATCTTTGAGTGCAACCGGTTTATTGTGCATCCGCATGTAAGCCAGCCATGCCATCATCATCGCTTCAAGATTGTCCGCCTGCTCCATCACTCCCACATGCACATTGGGCATCAATGCGGCAATACGCTCAACCAACAGCCCATTCCTTGCCCCGCCGCCACAGAGCATCAGCATGTCAGGATTGAACTTGAGGACTTCATTGGAGATGGTAAGCGCTGTCAGCTCCAGCAGGGTACGCTGAATATCAACAGGTTTAAATGAGGAATGAGGAATGAGGAATGAGGAATTATTGTTTGCATTGCTGTGCAATGCTTCTGTTTTCTGAGCGCTAAGCGCTGAACACTGAACGCTCTGCATCCACGCTTCGTTGAATTTTTCTCGCCCTGTGCTTTTGGGGTATGGCTTTGCAAAATACGCATCTGCCATCATCGTTTCAAGCAAGCCGTAATCAACACTTCCCTCTCTTGCCCAGTTGCCGTCTTTATCGTACGGCACATTTTTGTGTTTCGCTATCCAAAGATCCATTAGCATATTGCCAGGTCCCGTATCGTAACCGATAAGCCTTTCACCCAGTACAGTGATGTTGGCAATACCCCCGATATTCACAACACATACACCTTTTGTCTGTTCTCCAAGCAAAAACTTGTGAAAGGCGGGTGCAAACGGGGCTCCGCTGCCACCGAGGGCCATATCTTTGCGTCTGAAGTCAGCTATAACAGGTATGCCGGTCTGCGCGGCAATGATATTCGGGTCTCCAAACTGCATAGAAAAGGGAGTCTCTCCAGCGGGTTCATGCCAGAGGGTCTGTCCGTGTGAGCCTATGGCTTTAATATTTTCTGCATCCATACCACTCTTTTCAAGAAGTGCCTTGACCGCATCGGCAAAAAGTATGCCAAGCAGATGCTCAAGCGTGCCTATTTCCTGCAATGTCGTTTGTCCGTCAATGGCTGCAAGCACACGTGCCTTGAGCGTTTCAGGAAAAGGATGCGTATGGCTCTTCAGTACTTCACAGTTTTCTGCATCGACACAACACAGCACTGCATCGACACCGTCCAGCGATGTTCCGGACATGAGACCAATATAGTATTGCTTTTTCATAAGAGCCATTATAGCCTAAAGCCCCTTGCCGCTGTTTGGGATGATATGATATGATACAAAATATTTTTAAACCATAAGGGCAAACAGATGATAAACATGATGATCGGCTTTTTCAAAGACTACTTCAAATACAAAGAGGCAGCCAAAAAACAGCAGAAGTGGATGGAGAAGTTCTGTGAACAGAAAGGGTATGCTATCAATCCGAGCTGGATGATGGCAACCAACCTCAAAAGCAACCTTTGTGAAATGGAAGCGACTTTCGGGAAGCGTTACTGTCCCTGTTTCGAACCCTCAGGGGACAAAGCACTTGACAAGAAAATGATGTGCCCGTGCGAGTACATTGAAGATGAAATTGAAGAGTACGGTACCTGCCACTGTGCTCTTTTCGGCCCGGCAGACTTGAGCAAAGAGCAGTGGAAAGCCTCTTCAAAACGTCTTATGGAAGAGTATCAGGTTCCCAAAAACCTTAAAAACGGTGTACTTGACACACGCGGCATGCCCCTTGACCCGCGCCGAGGCCTTCCGGTTCCGGATATGATGCACCAGGTCAAAGCGGTACTTAACGGCTACAAAGGCGACACGCTTACTGTCATTGTAGAGCGCGAACAGGAAGCCTTGAACCTTGAAAAGATCGCTGCATACCGCGGCTATGATTGCACATGGGAACAAAAGGATGATCACATTAAAGCGCAGCTTGTTCTGAAGCCTTAGCGCTTTCAGACCCTGTATATGTATTCTTTTTATGTAGTATAGCTGTACAACTCCACAATTACCCCACATTTTCCCCACAAATCATTCACAAATAGATTTTACAATAGCCCTATCATATATAAAGGATTAACCATGAAACTAACATACAAATATCTCTTAGTTACAGCTGCACTGCTCTTCTCTTTTCAGACACTTCAGGCACAAAGCAATCATGACACAATTGAAAAGGTCGACATCAGCAAACTTGACCGCTACTACACTTCACACACTGCAAAGAAACGTACATTTAAAACCAAGCAGGCGTTCAAACGCGTACAGACACATCATACAAAAGTGCTAAAAAGCCGGCATATAGCATCTGCACCGGCTCAGGCACATCCTAACCACCGCCGTCCTCAGAGCCGATGGTACAATGGGCGCTATTACAATGGTGAAAACTACAATGGCAGATATATTCCAAAACGCCGGTTTGAAAGAGCACATCGCTATAGCAGGCGGGGCTGGGTACTTGCATACCGCTATGACAGAGCAGGTTTTTTTGACCGCAACGGGTTTTACTACGGTTATTTCAACCGTTACGGCTACTTTTTTGAAGGCGTGTTTTACCGCTATGACTACAGCTATACCTACCGTGACCGTATACGTGGCAGAGGACTTTTTGATCGCTACTACTACCGCCCTGCTGCATGGCGGAAGTATGGATTTTACAGGTAAGGCTTTGCATCTTGTCTGCTGATGGGGTGCGTGGTTACCGCACCCTTATTTTTCTTCCATCTATGGTATAACATGGCACATATACTTCATTTCTCATACACATCTTTTCGTCTGCCTATACGCAACACCAAGAGTACCAATCTCTCATTTTTGACTTCAAAAATCGCTCTGATCTTACGCGCTATGACAAAACGATAGTGTTTGAACTCAGTACCTTTAAGCTCTGTAACCTTTTTGCTCTCTTTTAATATATCAAAGTTTTTGGCGAGGTAGTGCAGCTTTTTAGCAATAAGCTGCTGCTCAGCATGGTTGAAATCTTTGAGGTTTTTGACAGCAATATCGGTAAGTTCGAGTTTGTACATTACTCAATACCAAGTTGCTTGAAAATTTCATCAGCATCATGTATCTCGACTTTGCCGTTTGCTACATCTTCCGAAATCTTTTGTGCAACAATACTATCAGTATGGTCAAAGTAAAAATCAAGCGCACGCTCTACCAGCTCTTTTTGGCTGATATGCAGTGCCTCGGAGACCGCCTCAAGTTCAGCAGCGATATTGCTGTCAAAAGAGATGAGTTTTTTGACTGTTGACATAGTGCATCCTTTTATATATCTTATTTGATATTATATCAGATATACTCAAACATATCAATATCATCTTATATTAATTCAATATTCGCTAATTTTAAACGAGCCAATGTATCACCACCTTCAAAAGTCCATCCCTCTGGCATTGTTTCTTTTAGGTTCATTTTACTTTTTAAATCCAATAGTTCTTGTTCTTCTTTTGTAATTCTGGCAACTTTCCAGTGCTTATAAAGCAACCAAGCAATTTCTTCGTCGGAAAGTATTTTTTCTTTTATTAAACGTCTTGTTTCTGTTAAGAGAACTACACGTGGAACAACGTGCTCGAGGTGTGTTTGTGAATTGGCTTTAATTTTTTTTGATTTTCCCAGTGAAATCAAATCTTCTTCTTTCCTGTTAAACAAATGGCTAAACATATATGTGTTCCATCCACTTCCGTATTTTATACATACTTTCATATGTTGAATATACACTAAACATATATTGTAAACAAACTCATCTTTAGTCATTTTCTCTCCCCACCATCATCACCCCAAACGCTACCGCTGTACCCGCCACGATCTGCCACGCGAACCCAAGTTTGAAGTCGAATACGGCGCCAAGCATATAGGGCTGCAGCAGCAAGACTGTCAAAAAGCCGCCAAGGAGAGCAAGAGGGACGGTAATGCGGTTTCCGCGGTTGGTAAAGAGTGCGGCACAGTAAACACCAAGCAGTCCGGTATAGGCAAAAGCCATGACACCAAGCGCAAAGCTCAGAAGCGGCAGGTCAGTATAGCGCTGCCAGTAGTAGCTGAGCATCGCCATTACACTTAATGCTACAGCAAAAAGGAGTACCGCCAGACGTCCCGCTTTGACGTAATGTGCTTCCGATGCTTTCACATATTTTTCTCTCCAAGGACGGTAGAGGTCTTCTACAGCTACCGAAGCCATGGCACCCAGTACCGAGTTGGAGCTGCTGAGTGCTGCGGCTACAGCCCCGACCGTTACCAGTCCGCGCATGCCTTCGGGCATTTCATGGAGGATGTAATACATAAAGATGGTGATCTTCTCACCGTCAAACTTCTGTACCACACCTTTACCCATACCCGAAAACTCCGGATGGTGGTAAAAAAGATAAAGTAATAAACCAATACATAGGAAAAGCATCGCAACCGGTATGGTCATGTAGATACTCAGCATCAGCGACTTTTGTGCCTCTTTAGTATTTTTACAGGTAAGCGCACGCTGTGTCATGTCCTGATCAAGCCCATAGGCGGCAATGTTGAGCAGCAGCCAGCCACCAAGCAGCGCCCAGATACTGAAGCCACCTGTGAGTGACGTATCGATCAGCCGAAGTTTCCCCTCTGCTTGAAGTGTGCTAACCACCGTGGCAAAGTCAGTATTTAGTGAAACATACAGATAGACCAGCACCGCGATGCCTGCACCAATGTAAGTGACTGCCTGAATGATGTCGGAGAAGATAATCGACTTCACACCGCCAAAATAGGCATACGCCAGCGCACCGCCCATCAAAATGACAATGGAGAGCGCCACATGCATAGCTGCAATATCCAGAAAAAGGATCATCGAGATGGCAAGTGCACCGATGTAAAGGCGTGCACCGCTGGCAAAAAGCCGTCCGACAAGAAACATCATACCCGCCTGTTTTTTTGCGGCACTCCCATAGCGCTTTTCAAGAAGTTCATAGACCGTAACTGCATTGATGGCATAAAAACGGGGGATAAGCACACGGGCAACGAACCATACGGCAAGAAATGCCGAAGCGTAAAACCCAAGAAAGGTCAGATCTTTACTGTAACTGTACTCCGGCCCGCCCAAAAAGGTGGCTGCCGACTGCGAAGTTGCCAGTACCGACATTGCAGCAGCGAACATAGGGACGCTGTTACCACCGACAAAGTAGTCACGCGAGTTTTCGATTTTGATGCGGGAAAAAATGACGCTTGTAAGTGCCAGTACCAAAAAATAGGCACCAAAGACCATCCAATCGAGCACAGAAAAAGCCGAATGCATATTACTGTTCCTTCATGTTTAAAATATCGACACACCCGTCTTAGTCGTGAACTTCTCCAGTGCCAGTGTGCCTGCATGTGAGTTGCCGTATTTATTCAGTGCCGGAGACCAAACGGCAATGGACATCTTGCCTGGTACCACTGCTGCGATGCCGCCGCCTACACCACTTTTTGCCGGCAGCCCCACATGAAAGGCGAACTCGCCGCTGGCATCATAATGTCCGCAGGTAAGCATGACTGCATTGATACGTTTGGTTTTTGAGGAAGTAATGAACTCCCTGCCGGTAATCGGGTCTTTCCCTGCAAACGCCAAAAAGAGAAATGCCCGTGAAAGTTCTTCGGTACTCATGGTAATGGAGCAGTGCTTGAAGTAGGTCATGACGGTATTTGTTACATCGTTTTCAAAATTGCCAAAACTCTTCATCAAGTGTGCAAGTGAGAGGTTCCGGTCACCATGTGCCATCTCCGAGTTGGCAACTTCCTGATCGAAAGAGAGTGACGGATTGCCGGAGAGATCACGCACAAAGTTCATGATCACTTCAAGTGTTTTATACTGGTCTTTGTAGTACGTAACAAGTGAATCGGTTATGGCAATGGCACCGGCATTGATGAAGGGGTTTCGGGGAATGCCGTTTTCATACTCCAGCTGTACCAATGAGTTGAAGGGGTTGCCGGAGGGCTCCACCCCTACCCTTTTGTAGAGTTCGGTCGAATAAAGGTCAAGGGCGAGGGTGAAAGTAAACACTTTTGAAATGGACTGGATGGAGAACTGCTTTTTTGCATCACCAACTGAAAAGACCGAACCGTCTTCCAGTGTAATTGTCATGGCAAACTGCTCCTGCTCAACCTTTGCAAGTGCAGGAATATAGTCGGCTACCTTCCCGCGTTTGAGCTCTGGCTGTATCTCTTCGTAAATCTCTTCAAGTATTGCCTGGTAATCCATCACCCTCTCCTACAAAAATAAAGCTTTTCGCCAGAAAAGCATACCAAAACTATTCACTATTTCGGCGGCTCTTTGAGCCCCAGCCACTTCACACCTGAACGTACCTCTTTCATGAATTCCACACCCGGATCATACTTCTTCGTACGGTACCCTTTGTCTTTTTCCAGCCACAACGGTGTTTTCTCCATCCTTCTGTATTCGTGATGGCCAATGAGGTATTGGATGGTGGGGTATTTTTCTTTCAGGTACTTTACGAGTGCGATGTTCGCTTCTACCTGAGCAGGCGTAAGATCGTTGGCATTCTTGGCAATATTTTCGACACCGATAGCATTGTAGTTAAGCCCAATGACATGACGTGCCATATGGTTGTCGGGCATCAGGCGATACACCGTACCGTCTCTGTCTACAAGATAGTGTGCCGAGACATTGAGGGCAGATGCTTTGGCAATGTCTTTGCGGCCTCTGAGCATCTGCGGCTTGAGGGCATTAAAGGAATCTTTGAGTGACCCGATCGCCGTATAGTGCAGCACGATCACTTTTGGGGTTATGGTAATGTCATGAACATCTTTGCCATAGTGCTGTTTAATGTAGGCTTTTGTCAAGGCTACACGTTTGGAGCCAAAGTCGATAGGTTTATCGACAATTTTCAGTTTTTTAGAAACCGGAGGCGGTGCAATGGGTTGTGTTTGACACCGGGTTGGCTCAGTTTGTGTTGCACAGGCAGTCAGTGTCAAAGCAAAGGAGGCAAGCAGAATCAGTCGTTTCATCTATTTTCCTTGGTATGTGTCGGTGTAGATTCTGAGACTCTGACACTGACCAGCATAAAGGCTACGATCAGCGGAGGCAGTCCGATGGAGAGCAGATAGGACGGCAGGTGCAGCAGTCCATGGCGGTTGAGGTAGAGAAAGCCCAAAATAAGCAACACATAGGCACCGATCCGATAGAGTGAAAGTGCGCCTTTTGTATCGCGCAATACTTCAAAGAGCGTACGGCGGTTTGCCTTGAGGCGTTTTTTCTCCTCTTTGATGGCAGTTCTCATATCTTCAACTGGTTCTTCGATATTCTCATCAGAATAGAGATCGTGTGGGTCTTCGAGTTTATCAATGACATCTTTGTCAATGTCGGTTGTGATGACTTCATTTTCCACCCGTACATCGACCATACGTTTGTAACTCTTCATAGAGCCGAGCATCACCAGCGAAGCGGAGAGGAAACCTATCTGGGTATTGAACAACACTTTTTCATCAAAAAAAAGCGCACTTGCAAGCAGCAAAACTCCGTCAACACCGATGAGTGCGCCGACAATCTTTCTGTCAGTAACGTTCATCGTCATCCTCATCATCGGCATCGATCTCTCTTTGGTGACGGTAGCGCGGATCACGTGCAAGTTCATCAAGAGAAGCTTTCTGTTTACGGTAGGCAATATAGACATTGTTTACTGCCGCTCCAATGCCTATGACAACACCAAGCCAGAGTGTCCAACCGGCACCTGTCAGTTTTTTTAGCCCCAGACCGATACCCACACCGATCAACACCGCCACAACCATGGAAATGCCAAGACTCAATCCGTCAGCAGCATCAACAATTTTTTTGAATTTGGGTTCTTCTTTTTTCGACAAAGTTATTCCTTCTTCATGCTTTCAATTACAAGTATATAAGTATATCCAAAAGAGTTGAACTCCAAAGAAGCCAAACGATATATGTATATGGGGAAAAAGTGAGGGAATATCGCTATTTCAATAGCATCCCGCAACAGCGTTTGTATTTTTTGCCACTGCCACAAATACATACTTCGTTACGCGGAAAGTTCACTTTGTCTTCGTAAATGTCTCCGTCGACATATTTCCACATATCATTTATTTTTTTAAAAACAGACTTCTCATGATGTACATGCTGTACGCCGTTGTAAATATAGTAAGCTTTGAATTCGACGGTATCGTCAGTATGGTCAATAATCTCCAGATGCTGCCAATGGCTGTTGTCAGCCCAGTCCTGGATGAACTTGAGCTCTTCATCACTCCAGGTATAGTCATGTGTGGTTGCCTGAAGGTAGTTGACATCTCCAAGGCAGTAAGCGCTGTAGCGTGAGCGCATCAGTGCCAGGGCAGTTGGGGCAACATCAATCACGCGTAGTATCGGCTCACAACACTCCGAAAAGGGTTTGCCGCTTTTACAGTAACAGAGTTGTTCCATCTTAGGCAGTGATCTCTTTGAGTGTTTCGTAGGCAGCCTTGATGCTCTCTTCTATCATTGCATCTGTTGTGGCTGTCGAAATGAACCCGGTCTCGAATGACGAACAGGCAAGGTAAACACCCCGATCAAGCATCCCTTTATGGAACTTGGCAAAGAGCTTTTGGTCATTCTCCAGCGCATCGGCAAAGTTTTTTACCGGCTTGTCAGAGAAAAAGAAACCGAACATACTGCCGCGTACATCGGTCACCATTGGTACATTCACCGCTTCGGCAGCTTTTTTAAAGCCCTCCATAAGTGTTTTGGCTCTGTTTGCAAGTTCAACATAGAGTGCCGGGTTGCTTTTGAGTTTTCGCAGGCTCGTGAGTCCGGCCGCCATAGCTACGGGGTTTCCGCTGAGTGTTCCCGCCTGATAGACCGGGCCTTCAGGAGAGAGGTGCGCCATGATCTCCTTGGCACCTCCAAATGCACCCACAGGCATGCCCCCGCCGATCACCTTCCCAAGTGTGACCATATCGGGCTTGACCTTTGTAATCCCCTGCGCGCCTTTGAGTGATGCCCTAAATCCGCTCATGACCTCATCGAAAATAAGCAGTGTACCATGCTCGTTACAAACAGCACGAAGTTCTTGTAAAAATTGCTCTTCGGCAGGTACAAGCCCCATATTTCCGGCAATCGGCTCAATGATGACACAGGCAATCCCTTCTTTGGAGTCTGCAAAACACTGCTTGACACTTTCAATGTCATTGTAGGTTGCCAGCAGTGTATGTTTGGTCAGATCTGCCGGTACACCCGGGCTGCTCGGGTTTCCGAATGTCGCCGCTCCAGAACCCGCCTGTACCAGCAGGGAGTCGCTGTGCCCGTGGTAGCAGCCGGTAAATTTGACAATGTCATCACGTCCGGTAAAACCGCGTGCCAGTCTTATAGCACTCATGACCGCTTCAGTACCGGAGCTGACAAAACGCACTTTGTCAATGCTTTCAAACAGATCAACAATCTCCTGGGCAAGTTCTGTTTCGACTGTTGTAGGTGCACCAAAACTCAATCCGCGTTTTACCGCATCGATAACCGCTGTCTCAATGTCGCTGTCACAGTGACCGAAGATCAGCGGTCCCCAGCTCTGTACATAATCAATGTAACGATTCCCGTCGATATCGTAAAGGTATCCGCCCTCACCTCTTTCAATGAAAGGAGGTGTTCCCTCCACGCCGCTGAACGCTCTTACCGGAGAGTCCACACCTCCGGGAATGACTTTATATGCCTCTTCAAATGCCGCGATGCTTTTGTCATATGCCATGCATTAATCCTTGTTAAGTATAATATCGCAGATTATACAACAGAGGGACTAAAAGGTGAGGGATAAACGGACGTTCAAAGGCTTTATACTCTCGTTCCTGCTTCACCTGCTTCTTTTTGCGCTCTTTTTTCTCTCTTTTGACAAAATGAAGTTCACCCCTCCCCCACCGCAGAGTGAAAAAAAGATCACCCTCAATCTTTCACAGTTCACGCCGCCTGTTCCCAAGCAGACACCACCGCCAAAGCCCAAACCAAAACCGCCTGTCGTACCGCCAAAACCGAAAGTACAGCCAAAGTCAAAACCCAAACCCAAAAAACCGGTTATTAAACCAAAACCACCTGTGCCTGTGGCCAAAAAGAAGCATGTCGAAAAGAAAAAGGGCTTTGAAGTTGCCAAGGTATCAAAGGAGGAGAACAATGCTACGAAGGTTGTAAAAGAGGAGATTAAAAAAGTAAAACCCAAAAAGAAGATAGCTAAAAAGAAAAAGCATGCAAGGAAAAAAGTAGCAAAACAAAAGCCGCTTCCCAAAAGCTTCCATCTTCCCAAAAGGCAGACCAAAGACAAACTTGCCAATGCACTTCTCGGCGGCAAACGAAGCACACGCCGTCCGGCACGTAGAGCCTCAGCACCGAGCAGCCGTACCAGCAGAATGATCAACCAGCTCTACGGCCGGGAATTCTACAGCTTTACCAAAACCCAGCAGAAGTTCATCCAACATCATCTTGACGAAATCTACCGCATTACACAAAATACGCTTGTCATCAACGGCTACCCTGACGTTGCGGTACGCACTGGCCAACAGGGCACCAATGTAGTCTCTTTCTACCTGCACCCCAATGGCGCTATCACCAACCTGCACCTTGTACGCCCCATAGGCTACGAAGCTCTTGACAAAAACACTATTGCAGTCATTCAAATCGCCTACAAAGACTATCCGCGTCCAAAGACCAAGACGAAGATTGTGTTTTATGTGAATTATCGGCTTTATTGATTATATTTCAAAATAATTTCTTGAAGCACTTCATTTTTAATAGGCTTTAATAAAATATCTGTAGCACCTGCTTTTTTAATCTTGTTAACTGCTTCCTCTTCAGATACACCTGTCAAACTGTAAATAGGAATCTCTTTCCCTTTCTCTGTTTTTCTAATGAGACGGATAGCTTCACTGCCATCCATACCGGGCATCTGTTCATCCATAAAAATAAGATCAATAGAATTTTCATTAAATATTTCTACTGCTTCATTCCCGTCTGCTGCACTAAGAGGTACAGTATGATATTTTTTCAACACTTCCTGCATCAATTTCCTATTAATGATATTGTCATCAGCAATAAGGACATTGAGAACTTTCTTTTCTGTGGTATTTGTTTGCCTGTTTGCATTTCTAGTATCTGTTTCTTTCAAAAGTCCGGCAATTGCATCAAAAAGTTTATGCGGGAATAACGGACGATGCAGCAATACTGCTTCCCCGAAAGCCTGCTTTGATTCCATAAACATGGACGATTCTATAATAACAAGACGTGAAGCAAACTGTTGATAACACTGCTTGAAGTAAGAAGATTCATAATTTTTCTCAATACACAGAAGAATAGCGTTTTTTTCTATCGTATCCAGATCATCCGATGCAATAATCTTCAAATCAATTTTCAGCTTATCAAAGTATTGTTTCACATGCTTCATATATTCAATATCAGTTTTGTCATCTTTTATACAATAAATTGATGCATGCGATACCAACTCAAGTTTTTCCCGGTTAAGCGATGCTGGAGTACCTTCAATAGTATGACAAGGTAAAATAAGGGAAAAAGTACTTCCTTCACCTACTTTACTTGTTACCTCCAACTCTGCCTCAAGCATATCTGCCAACTGTTTTGATATGGTCAAGCCAAGTCCGGTACCACCATATTTTCCTGAAGTCGTCTTCGAAGCCTGCTGAAATGGCTTGAATATCTGTTCAATAGCATCTTCTGAAATACCTATGCCGCTATCGGTTACATCTATGCGTAGCTTATCATTGGTTTCATCATACAGAAAACTTAGATTAACCGTTCCGTTTTCAGGTGTAAATTTGAGTGCATTACTAATGAAGTTGTTCAAGATCTGTTTGATGCGGTAAGGGTCAGAGAGAATAATGTAGGGAATGTCTACATCATAATAAATTGTAAAATCAATTTTATTTTTTTTGGCAGTATGATAAAACATCATAGCAATGTTCTCAAATTCCTCCATGGGAGAAAAGTAGTGCTTGTCTAACTCAAGCTTTCCTGACTCTATCTTTGCGAAGTCCAACACATCATTGATCAACGCAGAGATCATTTCAGAACTACGATGTGCCGCATAGATATACTCCTTCAGTGTTGTATCATTGACATCTTTTTCCATAAGCTCCAAAAAACCCATCACTGCGCCTATTGGAGTACGGATATCATGTACTACAGAAGAAAAAAACTGGTATGCAGTGTTAAGTTTATACTCAAGTAGCTCTGGGGATTTTTCCTCTATACATACCAACGGCTTTGTAGACAGACCTTCCTCTTGATCAGACTTTAAGGAGAGTATACCAATCTGCTTTTCTATGTTCTCCAAATCTTTTTTATAAAATATTTTTTTACTGCCTGGTTGCTGATACATCATCAGGCAACCTGACATGCATGTACCGCTTGTGTCTTTATATAACGGAACAAGCGCAATATTTTCAACTTTAAATTTAAAAGGGTTGTCAATATGTTTATTGTATAAAAAACTGTTGGTCACATCATTAATGATAAGAGGCATACGGGTATTAAACACAGTTAATATCGCAGCATGCTGAACAGAAGTTATATCCTCAATATCCATATGCTTGTTAGTATGGTAAAACCCCAACGATGCATCATCACGGTATATACATGCGGCAAGATCATCAGCATTACAGCTGCTTTTCAGCTTCTCAAGTATTCCAATATCAACAATACTCTGCATTTATTCATCCTGCTTGGTTAAAGAATTCTTTTTCTATAACTTCTTTTGTCTCTTCATTAATCTTCATCATGGAGCCAACAGGCAAATCACGAGAACTGACAATAACCAAAATACTATCTTCAACGATTATTTTACAATCAATTTGAAATGTATCATAGACCTCTATCACGGTTTCCCAGTTGCCAACCAATTGAGTGATATTTTTATTGTCTCTGATAAAATCAATCATCGCTGAAATCTGTACAATCAGCTCATTCGAATCGATAAGATTGTTTTTTTCTCGAACATAGTTTAAAAGATCATTGTCTTTGAGCAGGAAACAAGCAAAAACTTCTTGATGTAGAACATTCTCACAAAACTCCTGAAAACGGATATTCTCCTCTGTCACCATTTCATCTTCTTGTGCAGGGGCAGTTTTGTTTTCTTCTATTTCCTGGAACAATTCTTCAGAAAGAGGCTCTTTTTTTTGAAGTGCCTGAAAGAAGAAGGACAAAGCTTTTTTGTGAAATTTCATCAATTTTTCCTTTTTTGATTTTTTATGTCTCAGTGTTAGTAGTTGATCTTCTTTTCCATTTACTTCAAGGCTAATATGCGTCACTATGGCATTTTTTTCCTTTTCTGTTCGCAGAAAATAGACTTTCCCTTCTACAACTATACGGTCTTCCACAGCTATTACCCTTCTTTAGAGATACATTGCTTCATTACTGTAACAATTTTTCCAAATGTTAAAGATTTTTCCGAAATAAGGACAAGGCACATTTTATCATTCACCTTTTTTAATGCCATATTGTATTCAGTTGTTTCAAGTACTGCCTGATTGATACTATCGTCAGTGAAAAGCACAAAACCTTTCTGAAGAAGAGCGGTATACTGCTCTTCTTTCATTGTGTACTTATAAATCTTTTTAACATATTTACTACTCTCTATATCCACAAGATAAATAGCACAGACTTCATTTACATTTGAAAGTATATTTGCATATCTGGCTAATTTTTCTTGAAGAATTTTTTTTAAAACCATATTCATATATCCTATGTTATAAATTATTTTTTTAAATAGAAATTGTATTCCATTTAAAAAAATAAATTTTTCACAGTCATTCGAGGCATATCGATACATGAACGATATGCCTTGCAATTACTTACTCATATTACGTATCAACCCATTTACAAACGAAAGAAGCTGAGGAGTAACCCCTTTCAGGTCTTCATTTGTTACATCAAGTTCCGCAAGAACTTTCATGAGATCCTTATAAAACTCTGCAGGTTCTATCTCACCTTTTTTCATTTGATCAATATATGCCAATAAATGCTCTTTAGCCACTTTTACATCTCCCATGGTTTTCATCCCTCTCAAATTAAAATTGTCAATAATAATAAAAGAAAATTGGTCTCTTTCAAGACACCTTTATTTAAAATGCCTGAATTTCTTTTGTAAATGTTTTCAATGAAACAATCAATCCACCCATTTTGTACCCTTTTGGTGCAATGGCAGCAAATGCAATATCTTCACCAAGGTCTTTGATCGCAATAGAACCGTTGTCTGCACTAATGATCATTTCGTTTAGTGTACCGCTTCCGGCATTTTCAAGAGCACTTGTAAGTACAGAAAGAAGTGATGCTGTATCTGCTGCAATCAGGTCAGCGTCTTTGTCTGACTTGAAATAACTCGCCATTTCCAAACCTTCAGCAGTCGCAATAACTGCACCGTCCAGTCCCATTTTATCTACAAAGTTTTGAAGCAGTGCTTCTCCCTCACTTGTCAGTTTACCGATATCCAAAGCCATTATAGCCTCCTATAAATATATTTTATCATTGCAATAATGATTTGAAAGTATAGCATAGAAATCTCTGTAAATTATAACAATTATAACTCACACTCAAGATTCCCCATCATTTTAACCTGCTTAAATTGATATGGAGAAGTAACCCTTCACCATTTTTTCAACTTCCGCTTTTGTTCCCTGCACCAACAACGGTTGCCTTTTTGCATCCAGCCAACGTATAAGCTCTTTTATTTCACTCTCTTTCATGACAGTACACCCGGCTGTCGGTACTGCTTTAATGTGCAAAAAAATACACGAACCCGCTCCCGGAACTGCCCCTTTTTCATCAATGTGATTGTGGTTGACCACTACACCGTATTTGTAATAATTTTTAGGGAACTTCATATGTTCTTTGCTGTTGTAGTCGGGTACGATTTTGGTCGAATCGACGATTTTGTTGTAGTATTTGGAGTGCACATCATCGACACAGTGGTCGGTCTCTTTGTAGACTTTGTAAGGGTAGTACGCCTTAAAAGGCGCATATCCAAAGGCTTGTTTGAGTACAAAAATACCCGCGGGGGAACGCCCGTCACCCTCTTTTTTGATATAGTGTGCTCCTTTGGGTATTGTATGCAGTCCTATGCCCCACCCCAAACCGTTTCTTCCAAGTCTGACTCGAATTGCTTTACCCACTTTATGCCATCTTGTACCATCTTTTTCATATCGTTGCAACACACCGCTGTTATCATTCCATCCCGCTGTCGTAACAACAACAAGCTGCCTGCTTGTCAATAAATCGTTGGCTAAAAGTATGCCGCCCAAAAACAGGACAGCAAGTAAAATTCGCTTCATTGTGTTATAATCCTTATAAATTATTTCTGGGAGACTTCATGGAGTTTGGCATCCTCAGCATCGCCATTCCGCTGCTTACGATCGTTCTGGCTATTATAACAAAAGATGTCATTGTCTCCTTGATGGGCGGTATCTTTGCCGGACTGCTGGTACTCAACGGCTACAACCCCTTTACAGCATTTACCGCCCTTTTCAACGGCACCATAGAGCAGTTTGCGCAGGGGTGGATCACCAAAACTATTCTCTTTACCCTTTTTGTCGGTGCTATCATCACGCTGCTGGAGCAAAGCGGTGCGGTCAAAAGCTTTGTTGCGTTTCTCGACAAATACTCCAAAAAAATAGACTCTCCCATCGGAGCACAGATGCTGGCGTATGTTACCGGAGTGATCATCTTCATCGAATCTTCCATCACGTCACTGGTGGCAGGTACTGTCGCCAAACCCCTGTGTGACCGAAACGGCATCAGCCGCGAAAAGCTCGCCTACATTTGCGACTCCACCTCTGCTCCCATCTGTTCACTCATTCCTCTCAATGCCTGGGGTGCATTGTTGCTGGGGCTCATTGTCACAGCAGTAGACGGAAAAGTCATACAGGGTGAAGGCATCAGCCTGCTTATTGCCTCTATCCCCTATAACTTCTATGCCATTTTCACACTCATCATTGTCCTGGTGGTTATCTACAAGGAGTGGGAGATAGGCCCTATGAAACATGCAGTGGCCGTTAGCGTACAAAACGAAGACCACTCTAAAGGCAAAAGTTCTTTAGAAGCATCCCCTGCACTGTTGCCCATGCTGCTTCCTGTTCTCGTTATGGTATTTTCCGTACCAGCTGTACTCTACATTACCGGGAACGGCGACATTTTCAAAGGCTCCGGCTCTACGTCGGTCTATTATGCCACCATCATCACGCTGACAGTGATGTATTTCTACTATGTCATAAGCAAACGGCTGACCCACCGGGACTTTTTTGATGCACTCTTTCAAGGCATGGGAGAGATGCTTTCCATCGCGGCCATACTGCTTTTTGCCATCTTCATCGGAAAAGTCATCGGTGATCTTGGTACGGCAAAATATCTCGCCTCCATTCTTCACGGCAATATCTCGCCGGTACTGATGCCTATGCTCATTTTTCTTGTCTCAGGACTCACCGCCTTTTCTACCGGTACAAGCTGGGGAACCTTCTCAATCATGATGCCCATTGCACTGGCACTGGGAGCAAGTATGGGACTGGATATTCCTCTGGTCATCGCCGCAGTCATCAGCGGTGGCATTTTCGGTGACCACGCCTCACCTATCAGCGATACCACCATCATCTCCTCCATGGCTGCAGGCTGCGACCATGTAGAACATGTCAGAACACAGCTGCCCTATGCACTGCTTGGCGGGCTTTTGGCTGCAATGGCATTTTTGGTGGCTGGTTTTTTAACGGCATAATTTATTTATTTATAGGGTGTTGTCCCCCGACAACACCAACTGTCCAGTTATTTCTATAAAATTCCATTTTTCATAATTTATAAATTTATATTCATGGGGTTGTAAGGGTACAACACCCTACAGTAATATTATACTCAACCATATGTAGAATATTGTCAAGATCCACCATCCTTTCCCAACCCTATTGTTAACCCTTCATAAATCTTCCTTTTCTATAATAATTTTTTAAAAAACACAGGGAGGAAAACAGATGAAAAAGAAAAACCGCACACTGCACCTTGACATTAGTGCAATCATTCTAAAGTATGACCCGATGCACATCGGTACTGCCGTCGAATCAGATGAATACGACCTGGAAGCTGCAACTATCCTCTCCCGTATTAAAGAGGTTCACTCCAAAGAGGAACTTGCCGATATTGTCTATGAAGAGTTTCAAAGCTGGTACGGAAAGGAAGAAGTGGGCAATAAAGAGATCTATGTAAAAATGGCAGATGAGATCTGGGAGGTCTGGCACCGGTACAACAACGCCTCTCATGCTGCATGAAAAGCGTCTGCCTTGTCCGCCAAGCAAAATAGAGCTGGAAGGACATCACTCTCTCAGATGGTAACAGACCATTAAACAAACTCCCTTGATCGCAGAGAAATGCAAAGACAGCCATCAGTTTTGTATCTGTCCTAAAATATACACTTGAAACATGCTACAATAGTACTATGAAAAATGCACATATCACCAACCGGAAGATTGCTGAAATGTTCAACGAAATTGCCGACCTGCTTGACATAGACGGCGATAACCCTTTCAAGGTCAGAGCCTACAGAAATGCTGCCCGTACCATACTGGGATACCCACGCCAGATGGCTGACCTTGTCGAAGAGGGGTTTGACCTGACATCACTGCGAGGGATAGGCAAAGAGCTTGCCAAAAAGATCATAGAGATTGTCCAGACGGGAAAACTGGCATATCTTGAAAAACTCAGAAGAGCCCATCCACCACAGCTGGAAGCACTGCTAAAGATTCCAGGGCTTGGACCCGGGCGTGTAAGACTGCTTCATGAACTGCTGCATATCAACTCACTTGCAGACCTTGAAAAAGCGCTCGAAGAAGGCAAACTCGAAAAAGTACCAGGGTTTGGGAAAAAACTTATTGCCAAAATAGAAAACGGCATTCAAACAAGGAACTACGAAGCACACCGGTTCAAACTCTCCGAAGCCCTGCCTGTAGCAGAGTGGATCGTCAACATCCTGAAAAAGACCAAAGGTGCTCTACATGTAGAGATTGCCGGCAGCCTCCGGCGCAGAAAAGAGACCGTGCATGACATCGATCTGGTTGCAGCCTGCGAAGGAATAAACGATACGATGGTCTATTTTCTCAATCTTCCAAAAATCCAAAAAATCGTTATGAAGGGGACTACCCGCTCCACAATCCTGCTTGAAAACGGCATGAGTGTTGATCTGCGTGTGGTTGGTATTGAAAGTTTCGGTGCCACACTGCACCACTTTACCGGCTCCAAAGCACACAATATCACCCTGCGGAAAATGGCTGTAGAAAAAGGTATGAAGATCAATGAATACGGTATCTGGCAAGATAACAAACGCATTGGA
>JALWHT010000092.1:1318-4948 GCA_026983515.1 Sulfurovum sp. | reverse complement strand
TCTTTGAGGTCACCTTTGAGGCTACCCCCAAAGAGACACACTTTATCCCCCGCTACAACATCACCAAACCGCTCATCCCCTCTTCAGTCACTGCCATCGTCTCCAGTGGAAGCAAAAACACAGCGTCCACACCCAATACCATCGATGTAGACAGCTTTGGACGCATTCGGGTGATCTTTCACTTTGATCCGAAGTACCCGACCAGCTGTTATATACGCTTTGCAAACTTCAGTGCAGGCGATGGCTGGGGAAGTATGTTTATCCCCAGGGTTAACACCGAAGTGATCGTCAACTTCCTAAACGGTGACCCAGACAGACCAGTAGCCATAGGCAGTCTCTATAACGGCAACAACCACATCCCCAAAGAGCTTCCTGCAAACAAGACCCAAAGCTACATTAAGACACAGTCGATGCCGGGAAGCAATGACGAGTACAACCTCCTGCTCTTTGAAGATAAACAAAAAGAGGAACTCGTACACATCAGAGCCCAAAAGGACTACAAACTCCATGCCCTGCATGACAGCACCATCAACATCGACCATGACCAGAGTGAAACCGTAGGGCATGATGAGTCTTTCTTGGTAGGCAATGACAGAAGCAAGAGCATCGGACATGATGAGCGTACCGATGTAGGCAACAACCGTACAGAGTCTGTAGGCAAAGATGAGCGCATCACCATCGGACATGACCAAACCCTTGATGTAGGACATGACCAAGAGATACACATCGCCAACTCCCAGTCTACCAAAGTAGACAAAGACCAGATACTCTATGTAGGCAACCAACGCTTAGAGCAGACCTATGCCGACTACACCCTAAAAACCGGCGGACATCATAGCCATACGGTGAATGGAAAGCTGGATGTGAAGGCTGGGGAGCACATCAAGGAGATCACCAAGCTTAAAGAGATGCACGGCAGTGAGCGTATCGTCTTTAAGTCTAAAGGCGGGACGATCATCATCGATGGCGGCGGCATTACACTTAAGGGCAATGTGACGATCAAAGGGAATGTGGCGATCACAAGCGGGAGCGGCGGGGGTGCGGAGAGCATCAATCTTAGCCCCAACAAAGGAACCTACTCGGAGAAGTTTAAGCTTATCGACCAAACGGGGGAGGCACTCTCTTTGGAGGATCAGACACACTACCGTGTAGCGGGTACGCAAGAGGAGTACGTAGGCAAGCTGCAGAGATCCGGCACCTCTGCGGAACTGAACTCTCAGGCCGAAGAGGATGTAGAGTTTCATCTGATCCTGCCAAGTGCAAAGAGAAAGAAAGGAGAGTAGATGGCAGATTGTATCAAGGCTAAAAGCAGAACCAATGACAGACCCGATAGTGCCAAGGAGGTCAAGGTAGATTGCAGATACCTGTGGAGTGTCGCACACGCCTTTAGTTACACGAGACTGAGCGAAGCGACTGATAATGAGCATGTGTTTGATCTGCTCGATTGCTACTCAAGCAGAGCAAGGCGTATTGCCGCTACCTATGCGCGCTTCTATTTAGAGATGGAGCAAGGGTGCGATAAGGGCAAAAAGGGACGCTTCTATTGGATGGCGCTGGGAGCACTTGCATCCAAGACTGTGGCATGTATCTTGGATACCTGGCAGCTGAAAGCTTCGTTTGATGCAGGATTTGTAGCCGATATACCCATCCCCAAAGAGTATGAGCTTATGCAGATCGCAGAAGGACTGGGCGTAGGAAACCTGTGGCTCTTTATGGATGTGGCAACTTGGCATTGGGGGTTTGCAAACTTTCCGCAACACTATTTTAGAGGTATGAACTGTGAAGCCAAACGCAACACCGACACACTGCTGGATAACTGTCCCCAAAGCGGTGTAGAGGGTGGTGCATATACCACCGTCAACCAAGAGCTGCCGTGGGCAAGCTATGCGCTACCAAGGATCAACAAGCTGCAAAGTACCCCCTATATCAAAAAGGGGATGCAGTTGGCGGAGAAGATTGAAAATGCTACAGATAAAGATTTGAGGCAAAACTTACAACTCCAACACCTCATAGAAGTAGCCAACCACGAACAAGAGATGATACTCCAAAAGCTCATCTATACGCATGAAGGGTTTAAAAACTGGCTGCAAATCGAAAGAGGACTACGCCTCAAAAGTCTTGAGGCACAACAGTCACTACAAAAGAGACAAGCAGCATACGACAAAGCCACCCCGTGGCAAAAACTCAAAACAATCCTCTCACCCCAAGAGCAAGCGGAGGTGCTCAGTGACAGTGCAAAAGCAGCGATCAAAAAGCTCCTGCTTCGCTATGAGTTTGTTTTTGCCGCTTCGTGCAATACGGAGGATTTGGAGCTTAAAAACATCGCACCCGATACCCTGGAGCTAGAAACCCTCGGAAGCATAGAAGATGCCAACAAAGAAGGGTACAAGAGTCGTATGGGGTGGATAGGGTCTGTGGCAGAGGATTTTCATGATAAAATGATGAATAGACAAGAGTATATGGAATCCGAACTCCAAACCATTGCAGGCTGGGTAGATGAGCCTGACCACTCTTGGTCTTGTCTCTCTCCCTATACGGGGAATTTCGAATGAGAAAAAAACTCTTACTTTGTGTCGCTACGATGTTACTTGTAACGGCATGTAACGAAAATGAAAGCACCGAAAAACATACAAGCAAAGAGATACAAAAGGAAAGAAAAGTGTTAAGACCTGAAAAACCTGAAGAGATAAGAGTAAAACTTGGTATGCCCTTTGAGGAGCTGGAAAAGATTGGGGGTATGCGGAAAAAACATTCTCCCGCAGGAAAGTGGGGATACCTCGATTTTTATAAAAAACATTGGGATATAGAAAAACCTGCAAAAATTATACTCACATATGATGATACTAAGACCCTCCAACTCCCTTATACCATTAGATTTCGTAGCAGTGCTGATAGCAATAGAATAAAAAAAGGACTTTCTAAATTCCAACTCCAAACAGGCATCACCAAAGCAGACCTCATGACCTACGAAGAGGCAAGGGTAAAGTTTTATGCTTTTTTGCAAGATTTGCTTAAGCAGGGGTGGGAGAGAGCGTTAAGATATAGCCAGCCTCGTATTAGCGATAGACTAGCCATGCACTACAAGCTTACAGAAGATGATATGTATTACCTAGACCCCAGCTATGAGCCTACACTAGAAGAGTGGAAAAAGCTGGAGACCGGAGGTATGTCCAGCTCCAACTACTGGGTACTGCACTATAAAAGCAAAGTATTTTTACGCATTAATCTCGGTGTGGTTCCCCATAAAACAGACCCAACCTTGGCTTCTTACCTTATGTTTATTACCATACGTGATGGAGAGGAAGAAGGGATGAGTTATACGAAAGAAAGAGAAGAAACAAAATGGAAAGAAACTCATGTAGATGATGTCAAACGTTATTTAACTTACAGAAAAGAAGCTGAAACAAAAGTCAAAGCCAAAGGCTACACCATAGATGAGAGTTATGAGGATTATGTGATAGATCCGAAGGAGTGGTAGTCTTTGTCACATTTGCATTATTGTATAGCCAACCACGAACAAGAGATGATACTCCAAAAGCTCATCTATACGCATGAAGGGTTTAAAAACTGGCTGCAAATCGAAAGAGGACTACGCCTCAAAAGTCTTGAGGCACAACAGTCACTACAAAA
>JALWHT010000092.1:0-1218 GCA_026983515.1 Sulfurovum sp. | reverse complement strand
GAGACAAGCAGCATACGACAAAGCCACCCCGTGGCAAAAACTCAAAACAATCCTCTCACCCCATGATCGACTTCGATGATGTAAGCTTGCCTACACTTGCTAACTTGGAAGCGTATGCACATGAAGTTTTTATAGACCAGATTCAGATTGAGATGTTTGATGAGATGGAGAAGATGAAGTTTATTAATGGTATTTTTAAAGCATACAAAGAAGAAGGGCATCAGTTTTATCACCCCGAAACTTTTAATAAAGAATTGGCACTAAAACTATTTGATGAAGCAAAAAGTCTAAATATTGTAAGTGAAGCAGGTATCTATAGATATATTTTATTGGGGTTAACGGTGTTAAAGCCTATGAAAGAATTAAGACTTTATCATGAGATAGTGAATACAGAAAATGAAGAATCTAAAATAGCAATAATGGATGACTTTATGAATAAGATTTTAGAAAAAAGGAGGGAAACTAATGGGAACTAATCCATACGCTGATTATCAAGACCCTATGGCAAGAGCTGGACTGGGGCAATATGCAGGATATAGGGACTCAAGTCATACAGCTGGAAGTTGTATAGCTAAGAGTAAAAATTGTCAAGAAGTGAAAATTACTATTATTGTGGAATTGCCACATTCGAAAGAAACAGGCTGGGGCGCAAAAGGTTTGGCTGGACATACAGCTATGGCAATCAAAGAAAATTTCTATGATTACGGACCTGACTATAATGAGAAAAAAATATATGATGAAAAGCAGTATCAAGCTGATTTGAATCAAGATGGAGACATGGATGATAAAGTGAAAATTAATGAAATTCCTGATGTAGGATTTTATTTTGCTCCAGGTCGTCCTTGGTGGGGAGAAATGATTTCAAAAAATCCAAAAAATGTAACTTTGTCACAAGTATATAATTTTATTTCAAGAGACTGGAGAGAAACAAATATATATGGCACAGTATATAAAATAGAATTCTATGTTAAACAAGAACAAGCAGACAAGATGAAGAAATGGTGGGAAAATAGATATCAACACCTCAAAATATATAGTGTAGAACCATGGACAGGAGAACAGTGTACAACAACAGTAAAACAAGCCTTAAGTGTATTAGTCACAACATAATCTGACAACTGTTAAACAAACAGAGCTACAATTTCTCCTAGACAAATTGTTTAGGAGAGACAATGAATCTACATACCCAAGAGAAAATCATCAAAAACAAGTTAGGAT
>JALWHT010000091.1 GCA_026983515.1 Sulfurovum sp. | reverse complement strand
TGTTCCAGTTGTGTTTACCCGGTATAAATTCCTCGTACTCCGTTCCGTTCTTCACGGTATCAAAAAGATTTTCAACATTGTAGCTCGCCACTTTGAAGGGCACGGCAAGAAGTAAAAGCGGTATGAGGAGAAGAGAAACTATTTTCATACAGGAAGTGTAGCAAAAAAGGAGAGAATACTGAAATTGTCTGTCAATTTGACAGACAATGGCAGATAAGCGAATTATCCGAACATTTTGCCAAGCATACCCATAGCGCCTTGTGCACCGCCAATCTGATCGAGCATCTGCTCGACAATGCTGTCTTCACCGGAAGTTGCCTGGTCGATCACCTGTGGCAGGGCATCGGCAAGCGCCTGAAGCGCACTGCCCTCTTCAAGACCAAGCCCGGATGCGAACTGCGAAACCTTCTCAGAACCAAGCAATGCACCCACCTGCTCAGGATCGATTGCTTTGTTCTCACCGTTACCAAGCCATGAACCGACAATCTCACCCAGTCCGTTCTCGGAAAGTCCCGAAACGAAAGTAGAAAGATCCAATCCGCCATCTTCGTTCTGTATCAAAGAGCCGATGGCACTGGCAATATCACCAAGATCTAGTCCGGTTGTCGCATCATCACTGTTGTTCTGTATGAGCTGTGCGCCCATTTGGAAAAGTTCATTCAAATCCATTTTTACTCCTTTTTAAGTTCATTTCCCATTATGACAAAGAATTATCTGTGAACTCTCTCTTTTATCGATGCGAGCAGAGAAAGAAACTCCTCTTTGGTTCCTGTTCCCTCTACCATATCGATAATGCGCTCTCCGTCAGGTGCAATAAAATAAAATGACGGTGTTCCCAGCCGTTTCATGCCAAGCGGCAGCTTTTCGATCAGCAGGTTTTTCCTGACCAGTACAAAGTCTTTGTTGAGTATCGCTTTCACCTCGGGCTCAACCATCACATTTCTATCCATCCAGATACATCCGCGACAAAAAGGCAGATACCCTTCAACAAGGATGATCTTCTTCTGCTTACGGGCAATTTTGAGCGCTTCATCATAACTGTAGCGTTTGACGCCATGAGCCACCATCATCTTTTCAGCATACTCGTACAGAAAATCCGCCAATGCTTCAGTCTCCTCTTCCGTTACCTTCACCGGAGGCATTTGTCCATACGTTTTCCGCACATTTTTTGGCAAAATACTTTTAAACGTTTTGGGATTTTTGAGAAACTGTGTCAGCCAGTCCTCTATCTCGAATTTCTGCCCCTCCGCATCGAGAGTGCGGTCACCCACCTGGTCTTTGATGCGAAAGGAGAGTTCCGTCACTGTTGGAGCAGTCAGGTTCAGCTCTCTGTTGTTATGCTGGTAGTTGACCACCAGTTTGCTTTGGGGAATGTAGTATTCACTGTGGCAGGAGGCGCACTTCTTCTCAAAGACCGCTTCGCCCGAAAGAGCGAAGAGGACGGTTGCCGCAATTAGCATCAATCCAACAATTCTCATTTTCCCTCCTTGAGTACAATGGCATCTTCGTGCAGTTCGATTCTCCCCGCATCGATGAGTGCGGTAAGCGTACGCTTGAAACTCTTTTTGCTAAGTCCGAATGTTCTGGCAATCGCCTCCGCATCGCTTTTGTAGGTAAAGGGGAGCCTGCCGTCAGCCTCTTTAAGCAGCTGCAGCACCGTGCCTTCCGCCACTGTAAGCTTTGCCGCCTTACCGATAGGCTGCAGCGACATGTCGAGCTTACCGTCTTTGCGCACTGTTTTGATATAACCCTTTTTCCTGTCGCCCACCCTCAGTATCTCGAAGATCTCGTTCTCAAAGAGCATCCCCTCATAGAGGTTGTCGACAATCACCTTGTAGCCAAGCGGTGTCTTTGCAAGGATGAGCATTTCACACGCCTGGTTTTGCTGCAGCCCTTTTAGGTCACGCTTGAAATACTTTCCAATCTTCTGCGTGCCATAAAGTCTGCCTGTCTTTTCATCGAGACAGACTCTCAACACATACTTTTTGCCGATGTTGAAATATTCTTTTTGCTGTGAAAGGGGTACGAAGAGATCTTTGGGAAGCCCCCAGTTGACAAAAGCGCCGTAGCTTTTGTAGTCTACCACCGTAAAGTAGCCGTACTCTCCTAACTTGGCATAGGGCATCTTTGTTGTCGCCACCGGACGGTCTTCACTGTCGGTATAGACAAAGACATCAAGCAGACTACCCATAGGCATCTCATCTTCCATAATGTAAATGTTGGGCAGCAGCACCTCTTCATAATCTTTTGCACTGAGATAGTAGCCGTAGTCTGTGTCGCGTTCGATTTTGAGGGTGTTTATTTCGCCGATGCGGATGTGTTCGTTCTGTGCTTTTGTATGAGGCATGTCGTTCCGTTCATTTTTGTTTGCGTGATACACTCACGTATTTTGCATATTATAGCCAAATTCTCATCACACTCTACACCGCTACATATTTTTTTTGCTACACTTCGGTTATCCATTACAAAGGAACCCAACAATGAAAACAGCCATACTCTTTTTTACGCTTGCCATTACCCTCTTTGCCAAACCGCAGACCATCGTTTTTGCTGCCGGCTGCTTCTGGGGTGTCGAAAAACACTTCGAGCAGATGCCCGGTGTCATCAAAGCCGTCTCCGGATATGCCGGCGGCAACTATGACAACCCGAACTACGATACCGTTCTCAAATACCGGCACCATACCCCCAAAGGCATCGTCAACCACACCGAATCGGTCAAAGTCGTCTATGATGACAGCAAAATATCCACGGAAAAACTCATTAAATCATTTTGGGAGATGCACGACCCCACACAGAGGAACCGTCAGGGCAACGATGTGGGCAATAACTACCGAAGCGCCATCTACTACACCACGCAGAAGCAAAAAAAAGTAGCGATTGAAACAAAAGCGCAATACCAAAAACTGCTAACCAAAGCAGGATACGGTACCATCACCACAGAGATCAAACCGCTCAAAAAGTTCTGGACTGCCGAGGCATACCATCAGGACTATCTGAAGAAACACCCTTTTGGCTACTGTCCAAACCATGCTACCGGGGTAAAGTTTGAAAATAGTGCACAAAAACAGAGTCCCTCCAAAGTAACACCGCTTGGCGGTAAGGAGATCGTTGTCATCACCGCACCGCACTGCCGCTTTTGCAAAAACTTCAAGTTTGATGTGACCGATCACTACCACGGTACCATACCGCTGCGTACTGCCAGACAGAGACAGCTTGAAGAATTTACGCTCAAGGGAGCCATTGAGGGGACACCGACCATTCTTTTCATTGAGGATGGCAAAGAGGTTTACCGTCATGTAGGCTATATGGATGAAAAAGCGTTTTACAAAGCGCTTGGTGCCTTCAAGCTCGGTACCGACAGCGAAGCATTCGATATCGCGTTCAATAAAAGTACAGAAAGCCGCTTTTGCAAGCGCTACGAAAAGTTCAAACATACCGGTGACGGTGTCTTCATCGACACCATCAGCGGTGACATTCTCTTTGACACACGCGACCGTTTCAACTCAGGCTCAGGCTGGCTGAGTTTCTACAAACCTGTCAAGGGTGCCGTCATCGAAAAAGAGGACAACAGCTACGGCATGCACCGCGTAGAGATCGTTGCTGCCAAAAGCGGTGCCCATCTTGGACATGTCTTCAACGATGCCCCGGGCGGTAAACGGCGCTACTGCATCAACGCCACTGTTTTGGAGTTTGTGCCACGGGATAAACTAAAAAAATGATGAATACAAACCTATTTGGCAGTATAAAACAGTACTAAAATTCAAGTCTATTGTAGGGTGTTGTATCCCTACAACACCAATACTATAAACAACACATATACTTATAAATACCTGCTATGCTACAAACATAGTCAACGGTGTTGTCAGGGGACAACACCCTACGAATTTTAGAAAATACACCATAAAATTGAGTATAATCCTCTAACCACATCTTAAGGAATCACCATGCCATACAACACACTCACAGAAGAAGAACAATATGTCATTCTACACAAAGGCACAGAGCGTGCCTTTACCGGAAAGTTTTGGGATCACCACGAAGACGGCACCTATGTCTGCCGCCAGTGCGGCACACCGCTTTTCCCTTCAGATGCGAAATTCGACAGCGGTACGGGATGGCCAAGCTTCGATGACACCTTCCCCGGTGCGGTAAAAGAGGTACCCGATGCCGACGGCAGACGCATAGAGATTGTCTGTGCCAACTGCGGTGGACATCTTGGGCATGTCTTCAAAGGCGAGGGTTTCACCCCAAAGCAGACACGCCACTGCGTCAACTCAGTCTCTTTGGATTTTGTGCCGGAAGCATAACTGTTCCGGAGAACACTTTATACCCCGGGGAGAGATATTCTATTGTGCACTCTCCCCAACATGTTTTAAATGCTCGGCAAACTCCTGCGGCTTGACAAATCCTGTCAGACTCTTCTCAGGCATAAATTTTCCGTTTTTATCAAAGAAAATAATGTTGGGCGTACCGAAGAGTTCATACTTCTTCAAGAGTGCTTTCTCTGCATCGGTATTGTCCGTTACATCAATCTTGATGAAAGTAAACTTTTTAAGCTGCTCTTTGACTTTTGGGTTAGGAAAGGTGATTTCCTCAAGCTCTTTACACGCTGTGCAGCTCTCTTTTCCAAAGTCAACCACTACAGGCTTGTCTGATGCCGCCACCTCTTTAAGCAGACGTGCAATGCTGTAGCCTCTATGGCTCTTTTCCGTATCGACAGCTGCAACAACTGCTCCCTTGGGTGCAGTAAAACGTTCAAACGGTCTGAACATCGAATTTGCCCCGCTGAGTGCACCGACAAAGAGTGATGTGCCATAAAGCATCAGTACCACGGCAAAGAGCTGAACAAGCTTTTTGGCTCCCGGTTTTTTGTCACTGCCGTCAAATACACCCATATAGAGTGCCGAACCCATAAAGAGCAGTGCCCAGAGTATTAGTGTAATACCGTCCGGCAGCACACGCCCAAGCATAAAAATGGCAAGCCCCAGCATCATCACACCAAATACCTGCGAAACCACGCTCATCCAGCCGCCCGGTTTTGGCATGAACTTTCCTGCACCGATACCTACAAGCAGCAGAGGCATCCCCATACCAATACTCATTACAAAGAGTGCCACACCGCCAAGCAGGGCATCACCGGTATGGGAGATAAAGAGCACAGCCCCGCCAAGTGGCGGTGCTACGCAGGGACCGACAATGAGTGCAGAGAGTACACCCATCACTGCCGTACCGACAAATCCGCCCTTCTGCCCTGCCTCATCACTGGCACGGCTGAGCCTGCTCTGCCACGATGCGGGCAGACCTATCTCGTAATAGCCAAAGAGGGAGAAGGCAAGGGCTACGAACATTGCTGCAAATACTGTCAGTACCCACGGGTTCTGCATCGCAGTTTGAATATCCGCCCCTACCAATCCGGCAACGACACCGACTACCGTGTAGGTCAGCGCCATTGCCACCACATAGACCAGTGAGGTGAAAAATGCTTTGGCAACACTGGGCTTTCCGCTTCCCGACTGCGATACGATGATAGAGGAGAGAATGGGGATCATTGGGAAGACACACGGCGTGAGTGCCAGCAGCAGTCCGAAGATAAAGAAGAGCAGCACAATAAAAAGCGAACTCTCGCTGCCGAGTACATCGGCAATTTTGGCAGTATTGCCTTCATGCGTCAGTGAACTGATCTTCGCGAACATACCTGCCGCTTTACCTTTGAAGTCAAAACGTTTCTTAAACGGCTGGTAGCAGATGCCTGCATCAGAGCAGCCTACCACTTCTACTTCAAGGGTATAATCTCCTTTTACTTTGGAGGTAATGTCGCTCACAGGGATCTTTACCGTCAATCCCTTTTCATAAACCAGCTCACCGTCGACTTCATGTGCAGGCAGCAGTTTGGGGTTCAGTGCGACTGTTTTTGGCTTGACAATACGAAATTTCAAATCGTTCCTGTAAATATGGATCTTGTCAGCCAGCCTGATCTGCGTTTCGATCACATCACCCTTTTGTACGGCTGTGATCTTAAAGGCATCTTCGGGGTTTAAGAACTTCTGTTTTTTCAGCGCACTGCTGAATCCGCCATAGGAGAATGCGGTAAAGAAGAGAAGTGTTGCAAGAAGTTGCTTGAACAGTTTTGTCATTGTTACTCTCTGTCAATAAATTTTTATATAAGCATTGTATGCTACTATCCGTGTAGACGCTGTGTAATCTTAGCAAAAATGCGTTAACTATTTATTTACATGAGGCCAATAACTATGTCCAACCATCTCAAAAACGAACACTCTCCCTATCTTCAACAGCATGCCGACAATCCTGTCGACTGGTACCCGTGGGGAGAAGAGGCTTTCGAAAAGGCACAAAAAGAGCACAAACCCATCTTTTTGAGCATCGGCTACAGCTCCTGCCACTGGTGCCATGTAATGGAGCATGAGTCATTTGAAGATGAAAAGACCGCCGAAATTCTCAACAGACACTTTGTTGCCGTGAAGGTCGACAGGGAAGAGCGTCCTGATATAGACAAACACTTTCAGGAAGTTTACCAGCTGATGAACGGACGCCCGGGAGGCTGGCCTGCTTCCATTTTTTTAACCGAAGACCTCAAACCTTTCTATGCAGCGACCTATATTCCGCCCGAACCCCGCTATGGAATGATGAGCTTTCCCACACTGCTGGAAGTGATCGCCGACAAGTACAAGAACGAAAAGGGGCCGCTTGTCGAAGAGGCCGAGAAGGTGCTCAAGCATCTCAACCCCGACAAAGACAAGATACAGGCGACCAAACTCGACAACAGCATCATCGGCCGATACATCGAACAGGCCGGACAGCTTTTCGATAGCAGAGAAGGCGGCTTCAACAAAGCCCCAAAGTTCCCACAGGCCTCCACACTCGACCTGCTGCTTGACCTCCACAAACTCACCGGCAGTGAAGAAGCACTCAATATGGCACGCTTTTCGCTTTTGGCTATGGCAAAAGGGGGTCTGAGAGATCTCGTCGACGGCGGTTTCTGCCGCTACTCTACCGATGACAGCTGGCTGGTACCTCACTTTGAGAAAATGACCTACGACAATGCACATCTAAGCAGTGTCTACCTTAAAGCCTATCACGTCACTGGTGATAACTTTTTCAAGAAAGTTGCTTTCGAAACACTTGATTTCATGCTTGAAAAAATGCAGGAAGATACTCTATTCTACTCTGCAAGCGATGCCGACACCGAAGGCGAAGAGGGAAAATACTTTGTCTACAGCTATGAAAAGGCACTCAAATCCTTTGCCAAAGCGGGCATCCCCCAAAAGGAGCACGAAACACTTGCAAAAACACTGCACATCACACCGGAAGGAAATTTCGAAGGCAAGAATATCGTGCGCATCGATTCACCTGAAAATACCGAAACGATCCCCTACTATGACGAAGCCATCGCCGCACTCAAAAAGCGTAGGGAAGAGAAGCGTACCTACCCCTTCATCGACAAAAAGGTCATCACATCCTGGAATGCGATGATGATCACCGCACTCTTTAAAGCTTCCAGAGTTGATGCGAAGTATCTTGAACCGGCCAAAAATGCACTACAGCGGCTGCTTGAAACAATGTACCCCAACTCACAACTCTTCCACTCCACACTTATTGGGAAAAAACCGAAGATCCACGCCTTTTTGGAAGACTACGCCTATCTTGGCGAAGCACTCATCGAAGCATATGAGAGTACGCTTGACGAGACACACCTCATCGTCGCACAGAAGCTGACCAACGCAGCTATTGAAAAGTTCTACAAAAACGGCATTTGGAAATTCTCACGCGGCGAATTTGAGACCGATGCAGAGATTCACGACAGCTCCTACCCCTCTTCACTTGCCACAATGGTTGGACTCTTGCATTCCATCTCTTCACTTGTCGATTCTGTCTACAAAAAGTTTGTTTTCAGATCACTCGAGATCCACTCTTACGATGTGATGCGCCAGCCCATCTCGACACCAAAACTCAGCAAAATGGTCATCCGCTACCTGCTGGACGATGTTATCATCAAAGCCAAAGAGCAGATGCTGCTTCCGCACATTGCAGACCTCGACACACTACCCTACCCCTTCAGTCTGCTGCGTACCGATACCAATGACGGCTTCATGATCTGCAACACCTCTGCCTGCTTTGGACACGAAAAGGATTTTGAAGGGGTTCAGGATGTGCTCCAAAAACGCCAGCAAAAATAATGCGGCTGACACTTTTTCTGCCTCTTGCACTCACGCTGCTTTTAGCAGAGCCGATGCAGACGCGTACCCGCGTACTGATGGGAACCTACGTCACACTTACCCTCCCATCAAATGCAAACACACTTGCATCAGAAACCTTCGAAAAGATAGCCATCCTGGAGCATTCTCTCTCCACTTTCGACACTGAAGCATCACTTTACAGACTTAACCATACCCATATTCCCATAGACGATGCCATACTTGCCCATGCACTGCGACAGGCCAAAACCTACTACTGTGATACTGACGGCTACTTCGATGTCACCATCGGCTCCATCACCAAAACACTCTACCATTTTGGCGAATCGCACCCCGCTTCCCCTACAAAAGAGGCACTTGTGCACGCCAAACGCAACATCAATGGCATCCACATAGAGGGCCGCACTGTGCGAAGCGATAAAGACATTATCATCGACCTTGGAGGCATGGGAAAGGGATTTGCTGTCGACAGTGCTGCCAATTTCCTGCTTGAGCATAACATCATCCGGGGACGTATCGCACTAAGCGGCGACATTCGCTGTATCGGACGCTGTGAAATTGCCATCCAGTCTCCCTTTTCGGACACAACATTTGCCACGGCTCACAGTCTCGTCAATGACCTCTCCATCTCCACTTCCGGCACTTACCGCCGTTATGCGACCAAACCAAGTGAACATCACCTCATTGACCCCAAAACAGCTTCACAGGAGAAAGATTTTGTTTCTGTCACCCTCTTTGGAGAAGCAGACAACAGCATGATCGATGCGTATGCTACCGCTGTTTCGGTCATGCCAAAGGCAGAAGCACTTCTCTTTTTAAAACAGCATCCCCATATCGGTTATATTCTTGTTGAACCAAACGGGCAAATTGTAGATGGAAAGTGGAAAAAACTGGTGCATTTGAAGTGGCATTTGGGGACACTTCTGAAACGGTAGAAATGGGTTCCTGGTTTACTGAAAAAGTGAGACTGCAACAGCAGCAAGCAACATCAAAAAAAGTAGCGTAAACACAGCAAGTACTGCCAGCTTTATCCACCCGGTTGTCACAATACCTACAATGATGAGCGCGTAGGCTAAAATGTCCACAAGTGCGGCAATGTAGAGCCACAAGCTCAGGCGCATTGAAAAGTGGCGTGAGATTTTGGTACTAAAAAGCAAAAAGTGTGCAACGATGAAAATGAGTGTTCCCATTGCAAAGAGGTGCGGTGCAGCGATCTCGACAAACTGCTGCCAGCTTTTGGGCGCAGGACTTTTGACAAGCTGTTGCATGGTAGCAATCAAACTCCCTGTTTCCGAAAGCCCCTGGGGCAGCAAAAAGAGCCAGAGGCCGCTTGCAACAATGAAAAATGAAAAGAGCAGCATATAGCCGATAGGAATGCGGTATCGCGGGTAGCGTTTCATGACGCAATCAGCCTTTTGAGCGCGACCGTTCCCACAAAGAGTGCCAGCAGATGCCAGAGGGAAAAGGCTCCTATCCAGCCATAGAGCCAGAAACTGCCGCCGAAGTAGGCGGCAATCAGCAGCAGCGGTGCGGTCAGTGCTGCCAGAAAGAGAGCGTGCAGCAGGCCTTTGCGTACCTTCTCTTTGTGCTTCATACGCAGGTAGATAGAGACAACTATCAGCAGTGAGACAAGCGCCATGAAGAGGTCGATATGTACCTGCAGCAGCAGACTTTCGAAGAGTATCGGCTCGACAAATGCCTCTTCGTTCCCGTAAAGTGTCTGTGCAGCCGCCTGCGGGCTCAACCCTATCAGATAGCCGTGCAGCGCCACGTCAAGTAGCATATAGAGCAGCATCGCTACAGTGACGGCTGTCATCAGCTGCCGAAGCAGCGGCGTAGGCGCAGTATCTTTTGAAACAAGAAATTTCATAACTTAGTGCTTGATGATGTTCTGAAAAATGGCATGTGCCACACGGGCACCGTCAGTTACATTGCGTGCCGAAAGCGTCGCACCGCTGATCGTAGGGACATCGCTGCCCATCTTCAGCAGCGCATTTGCGGACTTTTCTTTAAACTGACCCATCCAGATGTCATTGGGGATGTACTCGGGTGGTTCGCCAAATGCCATGATTTCGGCAAATTTCAGAGTCCCCTCGGGGGTAAAGGCATACAACACCGTCGCTTTCTTTGTACGCACTTTTCTTGCAATAAGTACGCCGTATCCGACAACAGTGCCACTGCTCTTGAACAGATAGTAACGGTAGACCTTCGTCTCAAGCTTCACTTTGGCAGCTTTTTGCACCTTTGCTAACTGCGCTTTTGTCAGAATGAGCCGCTTTGGCTCTATAGTATCCACATTGGTGAAGCTGCCTTTGACAGCCTGCTCCACCTTTGTATTGACCTTCCCTTCAACCATCTGCGCACCCAAACCAAGCAGCAGTACCGCAAGTACAATTTTTTTCATCAACACCTCCGGTTAAAAGACAAATCCAAGACCCAGCGAGAAGATGTTTTCATCGTCTCTTCCGCCTACCTTCTTTTGCGCGTAATCAGCCTTCAGCACCGATTGTAGTCGTTTTTGTCTTATATTTGTCTTCATCCATACGCTCAAACATAAAAGCTGTTAAAAGATAAAGCACAATACGACAGCAACGCCAACTTCTGATTTTTATCTATAATCACTATAATGTATTCCAATACACCCCATAGGAAAATATTATGAAATTCTCTCTTTTTCTCTCTGTACTGCTTACACCTTTTCTTTTTGCTGCTTCGGTAAAAAGCACTGTCTGCAAACAGTGCCATCCTGCAATTTACAGCGAATACTACGAATCTTCACACAGAAAGGCATCGGTATACAATGATCCGGTTCATAGCGCATGGTGGAAGATGATGCCCAAAAAAAGACAAGGATACACCTGTGCCAAATGCCACTCGCCTTCAGATCCGCAAGCACTTGAACACGGTATTCTTACCGACAACAGAATTCAGAGAGAGGAACCTATCTCATGTGTCTACTGCCACACCATAGACCACATTCAGCAAAACGATGATTCAAATACCAATATCACAACCGGGAAAACCCGCGAATTCTTTACCGCGGACGCATCCAAAAAAGGTTCTGGTGTCGCTCACTTCCAGACCCATACCTCCTGGTTCGGGCTGAACAGAAGTGTTGAGAACTCTCCCTTCCACAAAATAAACTACAACAATGAAAACTTCTATAACGGCAACGTTTGTATGGGCTGCCATGGCCACACCGATAATAAACACGGGGTTGACATTCTTATGCTCGATGCATTCATAGACAAAAAAGACAAAGAGACGTGTATCAGCTGTCATATGCCCCAGGTTCCGGGAACAAAAGTAACTCTGAAACATACACCTACACACGCCTACCACGGCTTTGCCGGCATCCACAACTTGACCGAGGCATTGGGGAAATATATCGACTTTAATGTCAGTCGGACTGCTGACGGCTTTGACATTACCATTGTCAATCATGCCAACCATGCACTCTTTGGCCAGGCTTACCGTGAAGGGGTACTCAAAGTCAGTATCAACCGCAATGGCAAAGAAATAACACTGCAACCTGCTGTATTTACGCGGATATTTGGCAAAGAGGGGAAAGAGAGCTTTCCATGGGAAGCAACTGAAACACTGAAGGACTCTCTTATTTACGGTAAAAAAAAGCTGCACTATCCGGTTAAACTTCAAAAAGGTGATACGCTGACACTGGTACTGGGGGTAAAAAGAGTCAGTGAAACAGGGATAAAGGCACTACACCTTCAAAAGCACAGCGAACTCTCACGCTTCAAACCGCTGAAGTACGAAATTTACCGCTTCTAGCGCTGCACACTCTGTACTATGACCGGGTCATATCAAAAAGGTAACAACGCAGCGTAAGGAAACGGTAAATCCTTGCTATTTAACCGTCCAAAGCGCAGAGTAGGCTATAATGAACTCCATGAAAACAAGCCTGAAGATATTTGCCGGTGACCTAAAGAACTCGTTTACCGACCTGCTTCCCATCATTGTTGTTGTGGCACTTTTCCAGGGGATAGTCATACGCTCCATGCCTGACAACCTCTTTTCCATTGTAGCAGGACTCACTATTGTCGCCATAGGGCTTGCACTCTTCATTCGCGGTCTTGAGCTGGGCATCTTCCCCATCGGTGAAGGGCTTGCTGTCGACTTTGCAAGAAAGGGTTCGGTCTTCTGGCTCCTGCTCTTTGCCTTTACCGTCGGCTTTGCCACCACGGTTGCCGAACCAGCACTTATCGCCATCTCCCAGAAAGCTGCCTCCATCAGCAACGGTCTCATCGATGCCTTCTGGCTGCGGATGACCGTGGCATTCTCTGTGGGCTTTGCCATTTTGCTCGGTGTACTGCGCATTCTGCTTGGACACCCTGTTGCCTACTACATCATCGGTGGCTACATTCTTGTCGTACTTATCACCTTCTTTGCGCCAAAGGAGATCATCGGACTGGCATATGACAGCGGCGGAGTAACCACTTCGACAGTAACCGTACCGCTTGTGGCCGCCCTTGGCATCGGGCTTGCCTCCTCCATCAAGGGGCGCAACCCCGTCATCGACGGCTTCGGGCTCATCGCCTTTGCCTCGCTGACACCGATGATCTTCGTACAGGTCTATGGCATCATCGTCTACGCTATGGGAGAGAGCAGCAGCCTGCCCATCCTTGCACAGGCGGTCATCGAAACAGAAAAGGCTGCACAGCACTTTCAGTGGCAGGATATCTTCTGGGACCTGATCGCAACGGTCAAGGATGTCCTGCCCATTCTGGCGGTCATCTTCTTCTTTCAGTATGTCATCATCAAGAAACCAGTCGTGCACTTGCACAGAATACTCATTGGTATCACCATGGTGATCGTCGGACTCTACGCCTTCATCGTAGGGCTTGAGATGGGGCTCTTTCCCATCGGGGAGACCATCGCCTTCGACCTGACAGCGATGAAGAACAACCTGCTCATCTACCTCTTTGCGTTTCTGATCGGCTTTTCGACAACCATGGCAGAACCCAGCCTGCTTGCTATCGCCATCAAGGCTGAAGAGATCAGTGAGGGCAGCATCAAGCAGATGCGCCTGCGTGTCGTGGTCGCCCTGGGGGTAGCGGTGGGCATCGCGCTGGGTGCCTACCGTATCGTCGTGGGCGATCCAATCCACTACTATATCATCGCAGGCTACCTGCTTGTCATCGCCTTTACCTACTTCGCACCCGACTACATCATCCCCATCGCCTACGACAGCGGCGGAGTGACCACTTCGACAGTGACCGTACCGCTTGTGGCCGCTCTGGGGTTGGGACTGGCGGAGAATATCGAAGGGCGTAACCCGCTCATTGATGGATTTGGGCTGATCGCTTTTGCATCGCTTTTTCCCATGCTCACGGTCATGGGGTACGGCATCTATGCAGAGTACTACAGAAAACAGACACTTTCACAGGAGGAAGAAGCATGAAATTCACCGCACTTGTCGTCGTCATACCCGACAAAGAGGAAGAGGCTGCCATCGAAACGGCCAAAGAGGCCGGTGCCGGATCGGTCACCATTCTACATGGAAAGAACATAGGCCTCAAAGAGAAAAAGGTCTTCTTCGGTCTTACCCTCGAAGAGAATGTCTCGGTTCTACTCTTTGTGCTGCCTCGCAAACTGAGTATGCAGGTGATGCGTACCCTCAGAGAGAGATTCAACCTCGATAACAAAGAGAACAGCGGCTTTACCTTCACCTTCCCGCTCAGCCACGTAACAGGACTGGACAATGAAGAGTTACACACGTTCGAAGAGAATATCAAAAGTATGATTTAAAGGAAAATACGATGTTAGTCAAAGAAGTGATGACCCAAAAAGAGAAGCTCATAACCGTCTCCCCCATGGCGACCGTCCGCGAAGCGCTACAGCTGATGCGTGAACACAAGGTACGCTCCGTGGTAGTAGAGAAGACCTCCCACTCGGGTGCCTACGGCCTGGTGACCTTCAAGAACATACTGCAGAGCATCGTTGCCGAAGACGGTGACATCGACCTGCTCAATGTCTACGACATCGCAAACACACCCGCCATCTCCGTCTCTGCCGGGCTGGAGATGAAGTATGCCGCACGTATGATGGTCACAAGCTCCATCAAACGCCTGCTGGTCATCGACAACAACGAACTGCAAGGCATCCTTACGATGACCGACATCATCAGTATCCTTATGGAGCAGATGGACTAATACCCCACCTCCTCCATTAAGATTTTATAGGCGGGAACCACAACGTAAAGGTCGTACCCTTCCCCACTTCTGAATCGAGGTCAAGCTTAATGCGGTACTGCCTGCAGATACCCAACACAATATTCAACCCGATACCAAAACCACCGCGCTCATTGTTGGCACGTTTATAGCGTTTAAAAATATTCTCCTGATCTTTTTTGGCGATTCCTATGCCGGTATCAGCTACTTTGAGTACACGTTTCTTGAGCATAACGGTAATGCAGTCACCTACATCGCTGTACTTAACAGCATTGGAAAGCAAATTATCAATGAGTCGCTCGGCCGAACTGCGTGACATCTCCACCTCTGTCGGCTCGAGCATCACTGTCAGCTTCAGTTTCTTGGAGTCAATGAGCTCTTTGATGTACCCCACACGCTCCTCGACTACTTGTGCAAAGTCAAATCGCTCCACCTCCTCCTCTTTGCCCTCAAGGCGGTAGGTAAGCGAACTGTACATCACATGTAGCCGCTTGGCGCTTGCTTCAAGGCGCTTCATCTTCTTCTCGTCACACCCTTTGAGTGAGCGTATCGTCATTAATATCGCCGAAATAGGGGTATTGAGTTCATGGGTCGTATCGGAGATGAACTGGTCAAGCGACTCTATCTGCTCGCGTACCGGTTGCAAAAAAAGCCTGCCAAGAAAGTAGCCCACCACACCCATCAGCAAAAAGGAGAACAGCAAATAGCCGATGATCTTCAGACGAAGCTGATGAAAATTCTCCATCAGTTCGTTCTCTTTAAGCACCACATAATACACACCAAGATGATCACTTCTATCTTCAAGTACCGTGTAGCAGTATCCTTTGTCAATATAAAAACTACTATTGAATTTCGGCATCTCGTCTATTTCCGTATAGAGAGGAACGCCCTCTTTGTCATAATAGCCTACATTGAATCGACAGTGCTTTAAAGAGGCAAGGAAGTTAACCGCATCGGCTTCATCCATTCCCTTTTCCTGCATCGCTTTCATGACAATTTTGGAAGAGAGCATACGCCCCTGGTACATCATCTCGAATTTCATCGCACTCTTCATCGCTGTGCGGTTGTTTTCAAAAAAGAGGTAGCCTATAATCGCCAGCAGTATAAATACCGAAATCAGATAGAGTGCCAGAAAGCGGAAAAGTGACCGGCGTTCATACGATGTTAAAACGATATCCTTCTCCTTTGATATTTTCAAAACAGGCTTTGTCGAACATTCTTCTGAGGTTTTTAATATAGGTGCGTATAGTAGCGTGTGTGGGAACATTCTCATCTTCCCATATGTTCTCTATGATCTCATCGCAGGAGACAATCTTGCCCTGATTACGAATAAAATACTCCAGCACCTGCGCCTCTTTTTGACGCATTTCAATGGTTCTGTCACCCACAATAAGCTGATGTGCTTTGGGAATGAATTTCATACCGTCAATCTCGATCTCTTCCTGCAGGTAATTCGCTTTTGCAATATGCTCAATACGCACTTGAAGCTCTTCAAGGTCAAACGGCTTTTTCAGGTAGTCGTCTGCTCCGAGGGCAAACCCTTTTTTAAGGTCTTCAATACCGGCAAGAGAAGTAATGTAGATAGCCGGGGTCGCATTGCCAATGTCGCGAAGGTATGCAAGTATTTCAAAGCCGTCTATACTGGGCACATTCACATCAAGCAGCAGCAGGTCAAAACGCTCTTCCCCTATGGCATCGAGCGCCTTTTCTCCATCATAGAAGCTGACTACTTCATGTTTGTTTTCCTGCAGAAATTCTTCAATAATCTCCTGCAAGATCACATCGTCTTCAAGTAGCAATATCTTCACATACACTCCTTAGCCACACCATGCAGCGGCATATCTCTTTCTTGGCACATTGTAGCATGGCTTTGTGGAGGCGGTTACACAGAGAAACAGACCTGCACTTGACAATAGATCAAAAACTTTTTGCGTTGTTAAACTCTGCGATCTCGCTCTCTACCATCGCATCGATCATACGGACATAAAGATCGTTAATAAGATTGGGTGAAAGCCCCAGGTCGATCGCCTGCTGTCTGGCTCTGGAGATGACATCATTAATGCGTTCTTCTTCCTTTACTTCATCCACACTTGTTTTAAAGTGTGCAATCTGCTTAATATAGTCGTTACGTTTTGCGATCAATTTGATGATCTCTTCATCGACCTCGTCAATCTTCTCTCTTGCTTCTTCCAGTGTTGTACACTTTTCAATTTCCATCGTGATTCATCCTTTTTTATTATAAAAAATGCTTTGTCTTTTTATCCAAAATCCTCCATAGGACTGTAATATATTTTAGCCTATAATACCTTTATGAACAGGAAAAAAAGTATACTCATTTCGGCTTTAACCGCTATGCTTCTTGCAAGCCCGTTACTTCCGGCAGACGAAGCACTGGCCGATACAGTCTCAAAGGCCTCCGATATCAATATTTCAGAAGGTGCGATAGAAGAAGGGATCGAAAGCAAAAACTTTCTGATCGTTCCCTATGTATTCTCAACGGACTCTACCGGATTCTCCGGAGGGGTCAGCGTGATCAAAAAAGGCTTTCTGCAACCACAAACTACTGCAATTACCACCGTTTTTTACGGTGCAGATCAGGATGTCAAGGTTAATGGACAGCAAGAGAGCAAAAATTTCTCCGGCGGTTTTGCCGCAATCTTCAACTACCTAGTACCCGGTACGGACAGACTGCTTTTCTCTGCACTCGGACTTAAGAGTTACTTCCCCAAAGCACGCTATTACATCTACGATCACGGCAAGAACTCCAATGAAGAAAACTATGTCGAGACTCCCGGTGATGAAGATTTTGTCTACATGACACTCAAGTATGTTCTTCCTGTCGGTGAAGGCCTGAACAATCCGGCAGGACACTACACACTCAAACACGGATTTGCTGTTGACAGAGAAGGATACGGCGGGGGAAAACCTTTCGTAACCGGACGTACGGCACTGGGTATCACAGGTTTCTATGAGCACAACTCCTTTGAGAACTATCTCCCTTCCAGCGGGTTTGACCGCTCATCGAGAGGACTTCAGGAGTGGAACACCAACGGATTGCGTTTTTTTGTAGAGCATGACAATACAGACTATGACCTTAACCCGTCCCGCGGCTATCAGTTCAGACTACAGTACTCCAAAGACTTTGGGTGGGGTGATTCACTCCAGACATGGGACTTTCTGGAATTCAAGTACAACCACTACATTGACCTGCCCACTTTCTCGTGGACACAGCAGAATGTGCTTGCGATGAGCTTTTGGACAGGCTACTCCTTCTCTTGGGACGAGAACAATGATGCCGACGGTCATCCGGGTATTGAAAAACACAGACCTCCGCTCTGGGAAGGCGGACGCCTTGGCGGTATGTTCAGAATGCGAGGCTACAACACCAACCGCTTCACCGACAGAGCTGTCATTTACGGTGCTATGGAATACCGTGCCATTTTGAACTGGAACCCGTTTAGAAAGAATGACTATATTCCAGTGTCAGTAGACTGGCTGCAGGTTGCTCCGTTTATTGAAGCGGGTAATGTCAACAACAGTTATAATAGCAGGCTTTTTGACAATATGAAATTCGATGCCGGTGTTGGTTTCAGAGCCATGGTAGCCCAGGTACCTGTACGTATCGATGTTGCCTATAGCAGTGAAGGTACCAACTTATGGGTCATGGTTTTCCAGCCGTTTGACTTCTAAACATGCACTATGGAAGCCAATGGGCTTCCATCTGTACCTCTCCTATTTTGCCAAGACACTTCAAAACATTTTCGTCAATAACTGTCTCACTGAAAAAACGGCATAAAAAAAGCCCGACTCCCCTTTCGGGGAACCGGGCTTTGGAGGAAGTAATATAACTTAAAAAATAGAGGGCAGAGGCTTACTCAACCTCTGCATCGATGACGTCGTCTCACATCATTCTAACGCTTCCCGGGCAAAGCCCGTTAAGCTACGCTGTCGCTGAGACCTCCTCGGCGGAGTGCCCATGCGACTGGTCGCATTTTCCGCAGAGGCTTACTCAACCTCTGCATCGATGACGTCGTCATCGTCTGCTTTCTTGCCTGCGTCACCGCCGGCAGCGCCTTGCTGTCCACCCTGCTCTTTGGCGTAGACTGCTTCTGCCAGTTTGTGTGACTTCTCGGTAAGCGCTTTGACCTTCTCATCGATCTGCTCTTTGGTTGCATTGTCATCTTTGAGTACAGTCTCAAGGTCTGCAATAGCTGCTTCGATGTTCGCTTTTTCACTCGCATCGAAACTGTCACCAAGCTCGTCAAGCGACTTTCTTGTCTGATGGATCAGTGCATCCGCCTGATTCTTCGCTTCAACGATTGCTTTACGCTTCTCATCTTCTGCTTTGTGCGCTTCTGCATCCTGTACCATCTTCTCGATCTCTTCTTCGCTCAGTCCTGACGAACCGGTGATCTTGATCTCCTGAGATTTTCCTGTACCTTTGTCAACCGCAGATACAGTCAGGATACCGTTGGCATCGATATCAAAGGTTACCTCAATTTGAGGTACCCCTCTTGGTGCTGGCGGAATACCCTGAAGTTCAAACATACCGAGTGACTTGTTGTCTTTGGCAAACTCACGCTCTCCTTGGAGTACGTGGATGCTTACTGCCGGCTGGTTGTCCTCCGCTGTTGAGAAGATCTGTGATTTCTTCGCAGGAATGGTTGTTCCTTTTTCAATCACTTTTGTCATCACGCCGCCAAGTGTCTCAATACCGAGGCTAAGCGGTGTAACATCCAGCAGAAGGACATCTTTGACATCTCCGGCAAGGACACCACCCTGGATCGCTGCACCGATGGCAACAACCTCATCAGGGTTGACCGACTTGTTCAGCTCTTTGCCGAAGTATGCTTTGACCTTCTCCTGTACCAGCGGCACACGGGTAGATCCACCGACCATGACAACTTCTTTAACATCACTCTTGCTCAAACCGGCATCTTTCAGTACCTGATCGATTGTAGTAATCGTTTTTTCAACCAGGTCTGCAATCAGTGATTCAAATTTTGCTCTGGTAATTTTGGTTACCAGGTGTTTTGGACCGCTTGCATCAGCAGTAATAAATGGCAGGTTGATCTCTGTCTCTGTTGCAGACGAGAGCTCTTTTTTCGCTGCTTCAGCCGCATCTTTGACACGCTGAAGTGCCATGACATCTGCTTTAATGTCAATACCTGTTTCCTTTTTGAACTCTTCAGCAACATAATCTATAATTCTGTTGTCGAAGTCATCCCCTCCAAGGAATGCGTCACCGCCGGTTGCCAGTACTTCAACGACACCGTCACCTGTTTCAAGCGCTGTAACGTCGAATGTACCACCACCCAGGTCATAAACAACGATCTTCTCAGCATCTTTCTTGTCAAGACCATATGCAAGTGCTGCTGCTGTAGGCTCGTTGATAATACGCAGAACATTCAGCCCGGCAATTGTACCAGCCTCTTTGGTAGCCTTTCTCTGAGAGTCGTTAAAGTAAGCAGGAACCGTAATAACCGCATCTGTGACTGTCTCACCGAGATACGCTTCTGCATCTTCTTTGAGTTTCATCAGTACTTTTGCAGAAATCTCCTGCGGTGTATAAGTCTTGCCGCTTACTTCAATGGCACACGCACCGTTTCTGTCAATGATATGGTACGGGAGTCTCTCTTTGGCTTCTGCCGCTTTATCTTCGTTACACATCAATCCCATAATTCTTTTAATAGAATAGATGGTTTTTTCAGGGTTGGTAACCGCCTGACGTTTTGCCGGCTCACCGACAAGCACTTCACCCTTGTCAGTAAACGCAACTACTGACGGTGTTGTGTTTTTCCCTTCTTTATTTGCGATAATTGCTGCCTCACCATTGGTGTAAACTGCCATCGCAGAGTTGGTTGTTCCTAAGTCAATTCCTAATACTTTACCCATTGCTCATCCTTTATGTAGAGTTGTTTTCTAAATTTTTATAGTGATAGTGTTAGTATACACATTTTTTTCGTGAAACGATGCAACTTTGGTTGCATTGAGTCACTTTGTATAAAGTTTTTGATGCATGGTTACGCACCCTACTTTATTTCGCAGTACTCTCCGACCTACGCGGTCGCTCTGGTTTCGCACCGATAAACATGAGGTTCACTCACGGTTATTTAGCGGTGCTCACCATCGCAGGTCTGAGGACACGGTCTTTGATGGTGTAGCCTTTTTGCATCACCTGCACAATATCACCGTTCTCATGATCGTCACTATCAACCTGCATGATCGCCTGATGTACTTCAGGGTCGAACTCACCCTCACATGAAATCTCTTTAATGTGATTCTTCTCCAACACTTTTCTAAGCTGCTCATAGGTCAGCTTGACACCTTCGTGCATTTTTTCCAATACTTCGGACGCATTCTCTTTATCTGCACTCTCAATAGAGCTGAGTGCATTGTCGAATGAGTCAAGTACTGCCAAAATGTCTTTGGCAAAACTTTCATTTGCATAGGCAACCGCATTGGCCTTGTCTTTTTCCAAACGCTTCTTTGCATTTTCAAAATCAGCATGCGCTCTGAGATACTTGTCTTTGTATTCAGCCGCTTCCGCTTTGGCCGCTTCAAGTTCACTCATTTCGCCGCCTTCTTCATTTTGTGAAGTTTCAGTCTCTTCTACTGTCTCTTCGTTCTGAGTCTGCTCAAGATCTCTTTCATTCTCTTTTGCCATACAGACCTCCTTTTTTCCTAAACTTTGCACCCGTTTTCAAATGCATTGAATGCATTATACAACATTGAGTGTTAATTTGTCAAGGCTTGAGGTTGTTTTTTATTTAATAAAGTTTAGTGTAATTGACTAAACTTTATTAAATAAGCTGCATTTTACTGTAGGGTGTTGTCAGGGGACAACACCCTACAAACGAATACAATATTAGAGGCAATAGAAAAATTAATATGGAAAAAATAAAGGGGAGAGTAAAAAGTGTAAAACATCAGACACAAAGTGTCTAACGTTTTTTAGAAGAAAATTAGTTACGAATGCCAAGTTCTGCTTTGATTTTGTGCCATCTTTCGATGTTCACTTTCTTAAGGTATCTCATCAGTCTTCTTCTCTGACCAACAAGCTTGAGAAGACCAAGTCTTGAAGAGTGGTCTTTTTTATTTGTTTTAAGATGCTCAGTCAAGTATTTAATTCTCTCTGTAAGCAGAGCAACCTGTACTTCTGTTGAACCTGTATCGTTTTCGCCTCTTGCGTATTTAGCAATAATTTCTGCTTTTTTCGCCTGATCCAAAGCCATAATGACCTCCTGATTGGTAGTGTGAATTCCCACTTGTAAAAATGAGTCCGGTATTCTACCACAATAACCTTGCACAGGACTTACATGGATACATGACAGAAAGGTAAACCTATCTATAATAGATTTTAGAGTAAAATACTCCTAATTAGATTATGTAAAGGTATTCATTATGTTATTAACACGTGCAAGCGAATATGCCCTGCTCTCACTGGATGTCATTCGCAATGCAGAAAAGCCCATTGGTGCAGAGCAACTGGCCAATGAACTGGGCATCCCGAAGAGTTTTCTTGCCAAGATCCTTCAAAGTCTTGCCAAAGAGGGCATTCTCGAATCACGCAAAGGTGCACATGGCGGATTTGTGCTTGCACGAGATGTCAACGATATCACCGTACACAGCATCATTCTTGCCGCAGAGGGAAAAGCACCTGCGGTGTTTGACTGTACCAGCTATATCAACACTTGCCCCAACGGTGCTATCGGCAACTGTGCCATCTCTCCGTTTCTGGCCAATTTTCAAACCAAGATCGATGACTTTCTTCATGGTCTGACACTCGGCGAGATTCTTTAATGACACAGCACGTTTATCACCTCTCACACATTGACCTTGACGGCTACGGATGCCAATATCTGACTACCAAATGTTTCGATACAATCGAGTGCTACAATGCCAACTACGGCCCGGAAGTGACTGCACGCCTTGAAGAGATGGTCAAAAAGATAGAACAGGATAAATTTATTCAGAGTGACAGTATTGAGCGTCTTATCCTGATTACCGACCTGAACCTGACCACCAAAGAAGCAAACTGGATCGAAAAGGAAGCCATACGCATCGGTGCAAAGCTGCAGCTGCTTGACCACCACGCCACCGGCGCAAATGCGGCAGAACGCTTCGCCTGGTACATCCTCGACACCAGCCGCTGTGCTACGCTCATCACCTACGACTGGCTCCAACAGCATTACGGTTTCGATACCCAAAACGAATATGCCGACATTGTCAAAGCCATCAATGCTATCGACATTTGGAAAGACCAGGATCCTTACTTCGAATATGGCAAAGTGATGCTTGGTATGATCTCCGGTGCACGGGAGATCAACCGTATTCTCTTTCCCGATGAGGACAGAGCATTCAAACTTGCCATGATCGAAGCGGCAAAAACGCGTATCAGCTCACATGAAGCACCCATTAAGCTTGATGATGACCTGCACCAGATCAAAAAAGCATTCTTCAACAAGGGAACCAACAAAACCAAAGACAACCTCGTAGCTGACTATGTGACCGATCTACTCAGCAAAGACAAACAGCGCCTGACCATTCATTACAAAGACTACAAAGGCATTCTTGGCTATAACGTTGGCAATACTTCGATTATCGGCAATACTTTCCTTGTCAACAACCCTGACTACGACTTTTATATGGATGTCAACTTCAGAGGCAATTTCTCATTGCGCAGCAACAATAAACTCGATGTTTCACAGATGGCAGCACTTATCGGCAATGGTGGCGGGCACCCTAATGCCAGCGGCGGCAAGATAGAAGGCTACAAAGACTCATTTGTCTATGCTGACGTACGAAAATTTGTACAGGATTATATAGACCAGAAAACGCAGTAGGCAGATACGACATAAAAGGTGCGTGCACCCCAAGGGTATTTCTGCCGGGCATTGCGCACCCTACGTTCGTTTTATATTTTTACTCTTGCTTCAAAGGCTCTGGAAAGTGACATCATATCAATATTCTCAAGTTCTACACCGGTTGGCACTCCCTGCGCGATTTTGGTAAACCTGACAGGCAGACCCGAAAGCTTGTCCTCAATGTAGAGGATCATCGTATCGGTCGCAATACTTGGCGGAAAAGCAAAAATGATCTCTTCTACCCCCTCAACAGCATAAAAGAGGTGTGATTCATCCATATCCTGCACTTGGGAAATCACATAGTACACTCCGTTAAACTGTCCGCTCTCTTCTATCGTCAAAATATCTTTTGCACTCTGAACAATACAAAGCTTGGTAGTATCGCGGTATGGATCGGAACAGATGGAACAGAGTTCATCCTCGCTCATATTGTGGCACTTGCTGCACTTTTGGATACTCCCCACCGCATGCTCAATGGCATGGGCAAGCTTAAGCGCACCAAATCCGTCTTCCATCACCGCATGGTAGGCAAGCCGGACAGCTGTCTTCTTGCCTACCGAAGGTAGAGAACCAAACGCTTCGACAAGGTTTTCAAAGGCTTCTATTTTATGTTGTTTCATTGTTATTCTTTTTAGTGCGTGGTTACGCACCCTACACAATACTCTTTACTTTCATCATCTCGGTGAAACGAGAGACAAGTATCCCAAATTTCTAATTTCTAATTTCTAATTTCTAATTTCTAATTTTATCACACATCGTGCTTTTCATAGTCCACCACTTTAGAGTACTCAACCACCTCTTTTATGAAATCCACTACTTTTAAATGTTCAGGATGTACGGCATAGGCTTCTAGCCCCTCTTTGCTCTCAAATGTCGTGATAATACTCAGATCCATCGCCCGCTCTTCTTTGGAGAAATTCATCCCCACATCAATACTGCGAAGTGACGGCACCGCTCCCATCAAGTTTTCAAGCATCTGCTTTGCCTGTATTATATTAGCCTGTTTGTGTTCTTCTTTGAGCTTAAAAAGTACAATGTGTACAACCATTTTTGCCTACCTTTTTTTAATTCGCCATTATAACGAAATTATGGTAGAATTCGCCCAATATTTTACCTATTTCAGGAGAACGCCAATGAGCGAAATGGACTATTACGAAATTCTCGAAGTAAGCAGGGACTGTAGCGGTGCCGAACTTAAAAAAGCGTACCGAAAACTGGCACTCAAATACCATCCCGACAGAAACCCTGATGACAAAGAGGCCGAAGAAAAATTCAAACTGATCAATGAAGCATACCAGGTACTCAGCGATGAAGAGAAGCGGGCCGTCTATGACCGTTACGGCAAAGAGGGGCTTCAGGGTCAGGGAGCCGGCGGCTTCGGCAGCGCAAATATGGATGACATTATGGATATCTTCAACTCCATGTTCGGTGGAGGCGGAGGCTTTGGCGGGTTTGGTCAAAACAGACGCGATCCGGGACAAAAATACGCACTCGACTTTGAAATGGAATTGACACTGCAGTTCAATGAAGCGGTATTTGGCTGTGAAAAAACTGTCGATATCCGTTACAAAACCTACTGCCGTGATTGCCAGGGTACAGGTGCCAAAGACGGCAAAATGTCTACCTGTGACTACTGTGGAGGTCAGGGACAGATCGTAATGCGTCAAGGCTTCATGACCTTTGCTCAAGAGTGTCCAAAATGTCACGGTATGGGTAAAAAGATAGAGCAGAAGTGTCCTTCCTGCCAAGGAAAAGGATATGAGATCAAAGAGGAGAGTGTCACTGTCAAGATCCCTGCCGGTGTGGACAGCGGAAACCGCCTGAGAGTACCGGGGCATGGAAATGAGTCAAAAGAAGGCAGACGCGGCGACCTTTACCTAACCTTCTATGTTGAAGAAGACGAGCACTTTGTCCGAAATGGCAATGATCTTTATATTGAGGTACCGGTATTTTTCACTCAGGCGATTCTGGGAGAGACCATTTCTATTCCTGCCCTCAAAGGCGAGCTCGAACTCAACCTTAAGCAAGGTACCAAAGACAGAGAACAGTTTGTATTCGAAGGCGAAGGTGTACCGGATGTTCACAATGGGAGAAAAGGCCGTCTCATCGCACAAATCAAACTTATACTGCCCAAAAAGTTCAATGATGAACAAAAAGAGCTTCTTGAAAAACTGCAAGAGAGCTACGGTGTAGAGAGCCATCCGCATAAAAATACCTTTGAATCAGCATTTGAGCGTATCAAAGGATGGTTCAAAAGCTAAATAACAATTATTTTCCCTTAAGCTTAACTCTGCTAATATAGATTATGTCATCTTATTTTAAAACATAATTTATAAGGAGTTATCATGGCACGCAAAGGAAATTCGATCATTCACGGTATTGAGGTTAACGAGATCATTACCATGTTAAACCGAGCCTATGCCGATGAGTGGCTGGCATATTACCAGTACTTCATTGAAGCAAAGGTCATCGCCGGCATTATGAAAGATGCCGCTATCGCAGAATTGACACAGCATGCCGCGGATGAACTTCGGCATGCCAACATGGTTGCAGACCGTATCCTCCAGCTTGGAGGTACACCATTGCTGCATCCGGAAGCATGGTTTACCCATACCAACTGCGGCTATGATGCTCCTACCGTATGCAATGTTGTCAATATCCTTGAAGATGCCATCAAGGGGGAACAATGCGCCATCAGTGTCTATTCCCAGATTGCGGAAGCAACACGAAACAAAGACATTGTTACCTACGATATTGTGTCACAGATCCTTGCGGACGAAGTGGAACACGAGGAGGATCTGCAGGCTCTCCATGACGATATCACCGAATTTGTCACAGAGATAAAAGTGCAACTCAGCAGATAATTAGACAACCTTCTGATCCAAGATCACTTTACTTGGCGAAGGGGTTAAATCCCCCTTCTCACAACTTGCATCGTAAGCAATGACAAATACCTCATCTCCCGCTTGCAAATAGTGCTTCTTGCCAAATTCCTCATAGGCTGTCGCTCCGATGGTAATCAATGCCTCTTTGGGATAGCCACATGACTTCAAATGCCCGTATATGTTCTCAAGCGGGCCAAAATCCTCCTGGTAATTCATTTTATCGATCAGCCAGTTTTTCAGTTTTCCGTAAAAATAGCTATATCCGGGCAATGGAGCATCCACACCATACGGATACAGCACACCATCCCGCTTCAGGTAGGAGCAGAGGCGGTATCGATCCATGATACCGCCTGCTTCAAATGTGTCAATCTCTATCCATTTGTCACCGATTCCTTTGGAGTTTGGCCCCCATGACTTCTTTTCTGAAATCTTCTTCGCACCCTCTTTACGGATTGTGCAGTCATTAAATGTAGTGAATCTTTTTGCAACGAGCTCGCTCACATGCATCGTATCGTCATAAAGAATTTCAAACAATACGGCAATTTCAGGCTCAACCTGTGCATTGGCCTTATAAGATGGAAGCTGTAACGTATCTGTACCAATGCAATAAAGACCCAGAAAACCCTCATTCCCTGGCAGATAAAAAGGGAAGATACCCTTTGGGGCTTCCGGCGCTTCGGTCACGACATTTTCAAAATCTTTCAGCTCCCCTGCCTGCTCAAGATGGTGAGCAAAGTTTCCCGCTACACCAAGTCCTATTGTCTCTTTCAAATCCATGAATGCTCACTTTTTTTGATGACATTATACCATTATGTACTCCACATACATTGCACATCACTATTTTATACTGAGGAAAAGAGCATAGGAGTAGCAGATGTTGTGGCGCAATTTTTGGAAAAAATGCAAAAATTACCGTAATGTCATTTTGGTGTCAACGTTCATAGGCAGTATGCTTGTTTTTATGCTGGCAACAGTTATCTATGTTACTTCACAGGTAGCCAACTGCTCCAGTGTCAAAAAGGCACGTAATGTCTGCATGAATGAAAAAAGAGTTTTATTAAAGAAAGTGAAAAAAGGTTAACATGTAGATGACCACCCAAAGGCAGCCAGAAGGTAATTACTTCGCCGCTGCAACAGCGTCTTTGAGTGTTTTACCAAATTTGAACTTAGGTGCAGTGTGTGCAGGCTTGCTGTATGTTTTGTCTGTACCAGGTACTTTACCACTCTTTGCTGCAACTTCTGCTGTAGAGAAGGTTCCGAAACCTACGAGAGAAACTGACTCTTTTTTTGTCAGTGCTTCTGTTACAGAATCAATGAACGCTTTTACCGCTCTTTCTGCTGCTGCTTTGCTCTCATACTCTCCATTCTTCTGAACCAATTCTACGAATTCTGATTTTGTCATTCTTCTTCCTTTAGTGTTAAGATAAATTTATTATAGCACAATCTATTCTTAAGATTTCATAAAACAAAGTCTAAACTCCCCATAAAACGGGCATTTACAGACATTTTACTGATGAAAAAGCCAAGTTTTTTCTCTAAAATTCAGAATGTCACAGAAAAGTCACTTTATTCTTTCTGATTTATTCCTATAAAATAATACAAAAATACAATAATGCATCGAATGTATACAGGGAAAAGAACCAGAAACCATATCAATTTGTTGATACTGTCGTTGAAGTTGCTTTTGAGAATATCAATTAATGCCCATATCCAGAAGATAAAGATCCCCAATCCAAGTACCAATCCAATCAAGCCGCCCAATGCGTCCATACTGTTTTCTTGTTTTCAAGATAGGCAAAGCTGTAGTATAGTCAATTCGAATTGTACATATAGTAAAAATAAATATAGTTGGAAAATTTGTGAGAATGGTGCGTCAGAGAGGATTTGAACCTCCACACCACTAGGGCACTACCCCCTCAAGGTAGCGTGTCTACCGTTCCACCACTGACGCATTTTCGATAGCTTGAAACTATCTGAAGCTTTAAAATGAGGGCTTAACAAAAAGTTGTAGCGGAAGTATACCGCTACAACCTTAAAGTCTCCTTATCTTACCCGATAAATGGGTTAGCGTAGAGAGCGATCAGTGCGATTACCAGTGTATAGATAACCTGTGCTTCGATCATCGCAAGTGCGATGAACATTGTAGTCATCAGCTTACCGCCGAGACCTGGGTTTCTTGCTGTACCAGCAATTGTAGCAGCAGCTGTGTGACCCATACCGATCGCACCACCAAGAGCAGCAAGACCAAGACCTACACCAGCAGCAACGACTGAGTAAGCTTTGATCATAGATTCGCCTTCACCAGCGAAAGCAACAGCACCGAGTGCCAGGAAAAGCAGGAAAAACTTTTTCATTTTATATCCTTTAGATGAGTAGATTTTAAGTCTCTTCGACCGTTTTCCAAAGTCCGTTCGGATTGCGTAAACAGCACATTGGCTGCCAACCGGCACATAAATGCAACCGATTTCCCTACTGATCACTTTGTATAAACGGCGTTATTATACCCTTTACCCCGTTAATTTACGCTAAATTATCTTCTTCGCGTGTCTCTTTTTCAAGATAGACTTTAATGGTTTCAATCAGAGCCTGCATCTTTGCTTCATACAACAGTGTATAACGCCCAAGCAAGTGTTCATTTTTGTAGGTAAACTGCATCAATATCTCATGCACCAGTGCTTTCATATCAAAGGCACCGATCTCCGTAAGATCCGAAAGCAGCTCTTTGCATTCATGTATAACCCGTTCATAGCGTTTTTTTTCGATCCACTGCGGCAGCATTTCAGCACTTTGTCCATACTTGTGGACAAAGGTTTCAAGGCACTCGAGATAGAGTGTTTTATTCTCTTGTACATGCGCCAGACCGGCTGCTACATCAAGCCCCTGAATTTCAAGCATTTTCTCCAAGGAAAGCCCTCTGTTGACATTTCCGACAAAGAGGGTAAATACGGTATAGAGCTGATTGACATTGAGCGGTTTGGTCAAATAGGCATTTGCCCCTGCTTCAAACATTGCCTGTATCTCTGGGCCAAGGCTGAATGCAGTAAATGTAACAATAGGAATATGGTCGAGCTGCTGTACATGGCGGATCATCTTTGTTGTTCCGATTCCGTCAAGCACGGGCATACTGATATCCATCAGGATCAGGTCATAATCTTTGTGGTCAGTAAAGAGGTATCCCAGTGCTTCTTTTCCGTTATTGGCAATATCGATCATAATACCCGAATGTTTCAGAACATTCTGAATAATCTTCTGGTTGATCAAGTTATCCTCAACAACCAGCAGACGCATCCCTTTAAAATAGGTAAAACAGTCAAGATCAATATTTTCAGATTCTGGGATCAGTTTGGTGTAAACATGCGGTTTTTGCAGTGTTTTCTTTTGGATATGACCGCTATCTCCATGCCATTGCGGCAGAGGTTCTTTTGTTTCAACAGATAACTCTGTTGTCAAGGGAGAAGAAGGCGTTTTCTCCTCTTTTGGTACTTCTTCTTTTTCAAAAAAGCCTGCAATCCGATCACGATTGGCATACCATAACGCACCCGTCAGAAGAAGCAGTGCAATGGCCATCTCTACATAGCTTCCGTTCATTACGTCACTGCTCCTTTCGCATTGCTATTCTATCATCTCTTTAAGAAAGATATTCCGGTGTTGCCAGTTCTACTTTTTTGCCTTTCTGTTCCATTACAACCACATCGATCTCATCGCCTTCATGGTAACGCTCAGAAAGATCATTCACACGTTCTTTGGCGATCTTTGAAATATGCAGAAGTGCATCGAAACCATCCGGCATCTCTACAAAAACACCAAAATCAACGACTTTTTTCACTCTGCCTTTGTACATTTTTCCCACTTCATAGGTCATCTGCTTACGTACAGGCGTATCGGCAATCTTTTTAATGTGCTCCTTGGCCGCAGCCACTTTCTCTTTGTCACTTCCTGAAACTTTAACACCGCCAGCATCCCGGTCAAGATCGATGCTTACTTCGAACTTCTCAATAATATCACGAATCGTTGCACCTGCCTTGCCGATAATATCACCAATCTTACTCGGATTGATCATGAAGTGTTCTGTTGCGGGAAGGGCTTCACTTTCTACAATGTTCTTTTCAGCTTCTTCCATGAGATCGAGAATGTGGTTCTTTCCTCTGCCAGCCTGTACGAGTGCATCTTTAAGGACATGCAGGTCGATACCGCCGAGCTTGATATCCATTTGCAAAGCAGTGATCCCTTTTCGGGTTCCCGCAATTTTAAAATCCATATCCCCGTCATGGTCTTCAAGTCCCATGATGTCTGAAAGAATCGCATACTGGTCTCCATCATGGATCAGTCCCATTGCAATACCTGCAACAAGCGATGTCATTTCCACTTCTGCAGAACGCAGTGCCAGTGATCCGCCGCAGATTGTCGCCATAGAGGAAGAACCATTGCTTTCAAGTACTTCCGATACCAGCCTGATCGTCCCGTCATAATTGAGAGGAATAGCCGGCTCAAGCGCCCGCTTTGCCAGGTTCCCATGCCCAAGTTCACGTCTTCCCGGAGCACCGATATAAGAAGCTTCTCCTACAGAATAGCCCGGAAAGTTGTAATGTACCATAAAGTTTTCAGACTGGCTGTTCTTGTCGGTAATAAGCTCGAACATCTGCGCATCTTTTTTATCACCTAGTGTCGCGGTGACAAGCACCTGCGTCTGTCCGCGGGTAAAGAGGCAGGAACCGTGCACGGAGGGAAGAATATTTGTTTCGATTGCTATCGGTCGTACCTGGTCAAGTGCACGTCCGTCTGCACGTATACCCTTTTCAAGGATCATCTTGCGCACGACACTCTTTTTATACTGTTCAAGTACCCTTCCCACAAGCTCTTTGTCCGCTTCTTTGCCCTCGTTCTCAAGTGACTCAAGAATAGCGCTGCGTACTTTTTTAAGCTCGGTTGAGCGCTCGGATTTGGCCATATGGGAAATAGCAGCCTCTACCGCATCTGCATAATTTTCTGCAATATACTTATAAAGCGTTTCATCAATCTTGAGATCATTCAAGTCCAGTTCAATCGGCTCCCTTACCACAGGTTCAAGCTCAGCCGCATACACTTCACTCGCCTCTTCAATGGCATCCTGTGCCAGCCCTATCGCTTCCACAAGTGCCTCTTCATCGATCTCATTACTCTCCTGGTGTTCCAAAATCAGCGGCGCTGCACCTAGCATCGGATCAATCGGATCGACCTCAATATCATCGATCACTTCTGAAGCTATTGTCCGCATTTCAATCATTAAAATATCTCTTCCCGAACCGACCACAAGCAAGTCAAGCACACTCTCATCCTGTTTTGAAAGCGATGGGTTGATCACAAGTTCATTCTCTATTTTCCCAATGCGCACAGCACCAAGTGCCCTCTTCACAGGAATATCGGAAACATACAGTGCTGCCGAAGCTGCATGAAGTGCTGCTACCTGCATATCAACTTCACTATCACTGCTGACAACCATCACACTGATACTGACAGGATAGAAGAAACCATCAGGAAAAAGCGGACGGATCGAACGGTCAATAATACGTGACGTCAGCGTTTCAAAGTCACCCGGCTTTGTCTCACGCTTGATAAAACCTCCGGGAATCTTCGCAGCTGCATATGCTTTCTCAATATACTGAACTGTCAAGGGAAGAAAGTTCTCTTCTACCGCTTTTTCATCTACGGCTACGGCTGCAATCAGCACTGCCTTCCCCTGCCGGTACATTACCGCACCGCTCGCCTGTTTGGCAATTTTATTGCACTCATAAATCTCATCGAGGTTATTTACACTGACTTTGATGATCGTTTCTTTCATAATGGTATTTCTTTCCTTTTGTTTTATTCGTGATCCGCTTTTTCAAATTTTTCATATGATTCAACAATATGGAGAATCTCCTCGAAACTTGGACGCGCGAAATATTTATAATAGTATTCTATCGAAATATAGTCCTGTATTTTATGAGGGCAGAAGACACCGTCACACACTGTCAAGAGATTTTCATATACTTCTTTGTCTAAAATCGGTGTGGCAATGTAAATATTCTTCGCTTCCCTCGCAATGACCGATTTTAATGCGGCCATCATAGTAAGACCCGTCTCGACACACTCGTCTGCCAATACCACATACTTTCCCTTCAACGGCAGAAGGTCTTTGCCTTTCCGATAGCGGTATACATAGCTGAGAACCTCTTCATCATATTTTCGCTGTGCCTCACTGTAGACAAAGTCCTCGTTGATATCAAAGGCATCGACAAGTGCTTTATGCATGACCACTTCTTCTGTTTCCGAGATCATGGCAATTGTCGTTTCCGGATTGTAGGGAGCCAATATAGGCTCTGTCAGCAAAATATCCATCTGTGATCCGATTGCTTTGGCAATCCTGTCTGCGAAATAGACACCGCCTTCACTCACGCCTATCACAACGGTTTCATTCTCCCGGAGCAATTCAAGCGGCAGGGTTTCAATCAATTGTGCCGCTGCATCTTTCCTGTCTACGAAGTAGCGGTGTTCATGGTCTGAATCGGTTTGCATGGTCTACTCCCGGGTATTGTCTGTTAATCTCATCTTCATCAAAAGTATAACGAAAATCCTCTATATACTTCATCAACAGCTGGTAGGCATGGTTCAGCTGCTCCATTTTCTGTGCATCACCACCAACATCTGGGTGATATTTTTTAGCCAAAAACCGGTACTGGTTTTTAATATCCTCTTTGGTCACAAATTTTGGAAGTTCCAGTGTTTCAAGTGCCTCTTCTATGATCTCAACTGGACTTTTCATCTACTGTTTCGTTCCAATACTGGCAAATGGGATAAAGTTGAGCTGAAAGACAAAACTGTATTCCTGTGTATAGCCTGATCCGTCTACAGTTGCCCTTGGTACAACGTTGGCAGACAGCTGCGCTGTCACACTCCAGCAGTCACGCTTGTAGCCACCGCCAAAGCGCCAGAGTTTGAGGTTTGAAAAATTCTCGTTCTCATCTTCCCTGAGACTGTAGCTGACACCCCCGTTAACATAGATATGTTCATCATAATCATAACGGAAATCAAACAGAAAATCATTTGCTGTTACTTTATGCGGATTCACATCAAAATCTTCTTTGTAGGTATGTGAGAGGGAAAGGTAGTATTTTGCTCCATGAACAGAAACCCTGCTGGATGCTTCATGGACAGTACTGTATTCAAACGAATAGTAAATATTGTTATAAAAAGTCCAATTCTCCCAATTATACTGCATCTCATTGCTTAGATCGGCAAACGCATACTCTCTGTCACGGTAATAACGCTGCGAAAGGCGCTGAAAAAAAATCAAATTCATATTCTTATCATAAAAGTACTGATTGAGAGAAAAATCTGCCTCCTCTTCGGGAAGTCCAACCGAAAAAAGCTCCTTTACATCTTCGTTGCTATCGACCAGCTCCTTGAAAGACAGTGGTTTCTGACTCTCTGAACCCGGTTTGATATAACTAAGAGAGGGTTGAAGTACATGGATGAAACTGCCGTAATCTTTCGTTAAATCAGTAAAAAGTTTTGCCGTATGAATATTGCTCTGGTATTGGAAATAGTCTGGTGTCGGTGTTTCCACATTGCCAAAGAAAAAGCGACCGTAGTAAAGCTGTTCTCCAAGTGAAAGGCTTACATAGTCATCAAAAAACGATGTAGTAAACTCGATGGGAATACTGAATTCCGCAGAGTTGAGTGTCGCACCTTCCCTTCTATCGAGCCTACGTGTCTGCATATCCAGAGAGTAGGTCAGGTTGTCAAAAAAGAGCCTGTCGAGAAATTTATGGAACTGCAGTGCAGGCAGTGTCTGAATGGTTCTGTCATTGCTCTCCACTCTGGTATCAATGAAATATTTGGCATTAAGCCCGCCATACCAGTCATTGTTGTAAAGAAAGTAGTTGAGCCTTGACTCCTGCAGATAGGTCTGGCCAAAATGCTCAAGTGAACTCTTTTGAAGGTTGAGGTAATCAATATCGTTCAGCCAGATAATATTTGTATAGAGCCCATCAGTATAGTCTTCAGGAAGATATTTTCCAAGAAAGTTGGAGGAATCGTAAAAAAATTCCAAACCGTAATGTTTGTTATTTCTCAGGTTGTTCTCTTCAACAAATGACTCTTTATCTTTAAAGTATCCTGCTCTCAGTTCACCCGAAGAATGGGGAGAGTCCACAAACCGATAGGTAGCATACATTCCGGTACTACGCTTAGTTCTTATCTGCGGATTGAACTCCAGATCCATACTGTCACTGATCGCCCAAAAAACAGGTTGTTCATATATAAAGCCTTCATTGTTGCTGTACCCCATCATAGGGAACAGCAGCCCCGACTTTCTTCGGTTGTCTGTAGAGAAAGCCAGATAAGGTGTATAGAAAATCGGTACATCATCGAAGTAGACACGGGTATTGTACAGTTTCATATATTTGTCGACACTGTCGTAGGTTGCTTCGGAAAAATACATTTTCCAAAGCGGGTCTTTAATGTTACAGCTTGAAAGCATGCTGTTTCCAAATGTATAGTTGCCGTCTGTTTTATTTGCATCGTTCGTCAGCAGCCAGACATCGTTGGCATTGGTAAAAAAAAGTTCTTTGAAACGCACAGTGTTCGTTTCAGTATCGATATCCATATGCGATGCATGTTCTTTGGTTCCGCTGTAACCGATCATTTCAACATCGCCGTCAAGTGTCAGCAGATGCTTTTCTTTATTATACATTGCTTTATCAGCATGGATAATACTATCCTGATAATACACAACCACACCGTCACTGGCACGCATTGTTGTACCCGTTCCCTCGACATGTGTTGCAGAAACTTCAATATTACGGTTCCCTTCCGTTGCAGCATACAGCAAAACACTGTTATACAACAATGTGAAGAGAAACAGGTACTTAGACATCGATCACGACACAGTTGGAGAGTTTATCATGCAGTGTCTGGTGCAATGGAGAAAAAAAGGCCAATACAAAGCCGAGATAGAAGAACATTTCACTGACCAAACGCACAGATGCACGCCAGAAAGCCTGTTGAAAACGCAATAGGTTTCCGGTATTCATATCGACCGCTTTGATCTTCATGACATATTTTCCAAGCGTTTGTCCGCTCTGCCAGATCAGTACAGTATGATAGAGCACTTTCACAGCGAATACCACTGCAATATTGTCCATGATGAAAGCATTGATCGTCATAATGGCCGTTTCGTCAACAGTTGTAATACCTGCCATCAGTGCATTGATCTGTGAAGAGAAAATGATCATGAGGAAAAAATTGACCACCATGTCATCTATAATGAATGACCAGACGCGCTTTCCATTAGAGGCGATCGGCAGCGAAGTAGCCTCCATTATACCTCCTGGAGTGCCTGATAGGCAATATCGGTACGACACTGCTTGCCGGCAAAATGCACCTGTCCAACCAGCATATAAGCACGGTCTCTCGCCTCTTTGATGCTGTCGCCAAGTCCCACGCACACCAGCACACGTCCGCCCGTAGCGTAGAGTTTGCCATCGTCCCCTCGGCTGACACCGGCAAAGGAGATGTGTGCATTCTCTTTGAGTTCCTCATGATGGATCTCATCAATGATAATCTCTGCCGCCGGTGAGCTTTTGTAGGGGTAATCCTTGCTTGCCATTACCACACCCACAGCATACTTATCGTGAAATTCGATTGTAGCATTTTTCAAATCACCTGTTGCCGCTTTATAGAAGAGATCACTCGCCGGTGATTTAAGCAGCGGCATTAACTCTTCACACTCAGGATCCCCAAAGCGCACATTGTACTCAAGAATGACAGGTTCTCCCTTGACAACCATCACTCCGATAAAGAGTACACCGGTAAAAGGCATCCCCTCCTCTTCCATACCCTTGAGGGTTGGCTTAATGACACGTTCGTCAAGTTTTCTGTAAATTTCGTCATTTACCAATGGAGTCGGTGCATAAGCGCCCATTCCGCCCGTATTTGGACCTTCATCATTGTCAAGCAGACGCTTGTGATCCTGTGCGGCAGGCAATACAACATAATCTTTGCCGTCACACACAGCAAAAACAGAAAGCTCATACCCGTCAAGGAATTCTTCAATGACAATGGCCGTACCGGCTTCCCCAAAAGCGTTCCCACTGAGCATTTCACCCGCAGTTTTTTTCGCTTCTTCATGGCTTTGGGCAATGATCACGCCCTTTCCGCCGCACAGCCCGTCAGCTTTAACGACTATGGGTGCATCCAAAGTTTCAATAAACCGGTATGCTTCTTCAATGGAGCTGGTCTCTATGTAACGGGCGGTAGGTACATTGTGGCGCGCAAGGAAGTTCTTCATGAAGATCTTGGAACCTTCAAGCTGGGCAGCCTTGGCAGTGGGCCCAAAAATAGTCAGCCCTCTTGCCTTGAAAACATCGACAATTCCTTCAACCAGCGGTGCTTCAGGGCCTACAATGGTCAAATCGACACCACTATCCTCTACAAAATCCGCCAACGCATTGAAATCGGTGATAGAAAGGTTTTCTCCAAGTTCATCGGTAGCACCGTTACCCGGAGAAAAGTATATTTTCTCTACATTATCATCCTGTTTGAGTGCGCGTCCGATGGAGTACTCTCTTCCCCCGCTGCCTATGATCAGTATATTCATATTGTGATTCTCCCCGTGTTTACAGATAGTGATGTTTTAGATTGTCAGTAGTTGCCGTGCTTGTACGCAGAGGATTTTCAAAAGGTTTGAAGGCGTACTTGAAGTACGTCGAAAACATTTTGGAAAGCCTATGCGTGCAATGACGGTAACTAATGAGAGCCCGGATGGCCGTTCTGTATATCAGTCGGCCCTAAAAAGCCAACGGTGCAGGAGAGAGGAGCACATTAGGGGGCAGATCCTCGCCCGTTCCCAGGCTCAAACGGAAGTACCCACACACAGTACTCGCTACATGTCCCGCCAATACTAAATGTTGGACCCCATATTACAGTGGTCGAACCATCCAGGTAGGAAGATTATAGCCTATTTGGAGTTAGAAGTGATTAAAACTTCCTCTGCTTTTTCCACACAGGCATCAATTAACGGTTTTTCAGCCACAAAGAGGGTTGCGTCCGGAGGAAGATGTGCCCTGGTCGCTTCACCAATAACAACAGCTTTATAGGTTGGATCCCACCCAAAGTTTTTCAAAAAGCAGTGGATTGTCGAGGGTGACGTAAAAATAATAATACTTCCCGCTTCCGGCTTTCTGTTTTCTTCATATACGCGACAGGAAGTTTCATAAATAACCTGTTCACGCAATATGATACCTGCTTCCTGCAAATAAGTTCTTGAATCAAATGAGACTTCTTTAGGACGCAGGTAGAGCAGTTTTCTTTCACTAAAAAACCGGACAATATCTTCTGCCAGCGATTTTCCGTAAAAGGCATCAGGATGGTATATGACTTTGCCTCCCAGTGCCTCAATCTGCTTTTTGGTCGCCCCGCCAATCGCTACGGAAGGATAGTGCTTCCAGGAAGAATCAATCGCCTCTGCGCTTTTGACCGCCTGCTTGGAAGTGAACATCAATGTATCGCTCTCACCGAAGTCTATGGATGTTGCTGTCAATGAAAAGGCAATCATCGGAAGTGATTCCGTTCCTTCTCTTTGTGTTGGTGAAAGCAGATATATCTTTGCCATTACGAATCGAGGTTTTTCTTTAAAAGATCCAACGCTTTGCCATGCAGCATTGCTTCGTTCATTTCAGAATCGTCATACGGATCAAAATGCGGACTGATCACCCAGCGTTTGTTGGGATCAAGTGCCATAATTTGCAATTCTGCCTCATCCGCGATACGGTGTGCTTCAAGCAGTGTCATATCCGGTTTGAGTACCATGTGGAATTCTACAAAATTGGTTGTACCGTCGGTTCTGGTTTTAAGCCAATGATAACTGTTCACTTTCGGATGGTTGGCAATAATCTCACCGATCTTTGCAACGACTTCCCCATCGAGTGCTTTGTCAAGCAGTATTTCCACGCCTTCAACAATGATTTCATAGGCAGAATAGATAATGTAGGCACCGATACCCATACCAAATACCGCATCAATGGCATCTATCCCTGTAATATAAACCAAGCCAAGAGACACCAAAACTGCCCCGTTGCTAAGCAGATCCGTCTTATAGTGGAGTGCATCCGCTTTAATCACGATATTATCTGTCTCTTCTGCTATTTTCAGCAGGTAGCGTACCAAAAAATATGTGACTACAATAGAGATGAGCATGGCCACAATAGATGCACCAAGCAGTGAGGTCGTACTCCCTTTATGCAGTTTTTCAATAGCAACATAAATAATGTAAAGCCCCGACATCGTAATGATAGTACCTTCGATCACTCCTGCGATTGCCTGGATCTTCCCTTTCCCATAATGGTACTTTTCGTCAGGATCCTCTTCCGCCTTTTTGATCGCAAAGAAGTTGAAGATGGAAACGGCCATATCAAGCAGAGAATCAATGGCCGAGGCCAACACTGCTACTGAACCGCTCGCTATTCCGATGATCAGCTTGACAAATACCAGCAGCGTTGCAACCGATGTGGAAACAACTGTCGCTTTTTTCTGTGATGACATAGGTGTATTGTTCAAAAATGTATCCTGTGATTAAAAATAAAGAAGAATTATACCATAAAGAGAACGGGGCATACTGCCCCGGACAGAAAGATGCTAAAGTGCTTTTGCCGCCAGTTTAGCAATGCGGTGTGCAAATGCTGTTTTGTCTTTTGGCTCGAGTCCTTCAGAGAGTTTGGCTGTATCAAGCAGCACATGTGCCATATCTTCAAAGAGGGTTTTGTCTTCCACTTTCTCAAGCTTTTTGACCATCTCGTGGTCAGGGTTTATCTCAAGGATCAACGGAATCTCCGGCATTTCCTGTCCCATTTGCGCAAACATTGCCGCCATACCCGCCATCGGATCGGAGCTGTCTTTGATAACACAGGAAGGACTTTCAGTCAGACGCGTAGAGATCTTTACCTCTTTGATCTCGTCACCAAGTGTCTCCTTTAGTTTCTCTACCAAAGGTTTGAACTCTTCCTCAATCTCTTTTTTCTCTTCTTCAGTTTTTGAATCAGGCGCTTCGATGGTCGTTATATCTTTGAGTGTCCACCCCTTGTACTCACCGATCATCGGTGTCACAATGCTGTCAACTTCATAGTCATCCATAATGAGCACTTCAATATTGGCCTTCTTGTACGCTTCAAGCAGAGGTGAGTTTCTCAGTACCTTCTCATCTTCACCGATGATATAGTAAATCTCTTTCTTCTCGCTGTCTGCTCTTGAAATGTAATCATCGAACGACACCATACCCTCTTGGCTTGAACTCTTGTAACGTACAATTTCAAGCAGCGTCTCTTTGTTGGTAAAGTCGGTGTAAATCCCCTCTTTGATGACACGGTTGTACTGTGAAACGAAGCGCTCGAAATCTTCACCTTCCAGCTTTTTGATCGCTTCAAGGATCTTCTTGACCGAGTGCTGCTTGATATTCGCCAAAATACGGTTTTCCTGCAAGATCTCACGGCTGACATTCAGCGGCAGATCTTCAGAATCAATAATACCACGTACAAATCTCAAATATGGCGGCAGCAGCTCTTTGTCATCATCAGTAATGAATACTCGCTTGACATAGAGCTTGACACCCGGCTGGTAGTCCGCACGGTAAAGATCCATCGGCGCTGTTCTTGGAATGTAAAAGAGTGTGGTGAACTCTGTCGCACCTTCGACCTTGTTGTGGATATAGGTCAAAGGCTCTTCACTGTCATGTGCGATGGTCTTGTAGAACTCAATGTAGTCCTCTTTTGTCAACTCACTCTTGGGTAGTGTCCAAAGTGCCGTTGCGGCATTGACCTGTTCACTCTTCCATACTTTTTTCTCTTTTTTGTCATCTCCCTCACCTTCATACTCTACCTCTTCATAGTTGAGCATGATCGGGTAGGCGATATGATTGGAGTACTTTTTGATCACCTCTTCCACACGCCATTTGTCAAGGAACTCTTTTTCATCCTCTTTGAGTTTCATGTAAATGACCGTTCCGTGTTCTTCTTTGGTAACCGGTGTTATTTCATATTCTCCGGTACCGTCTGTCGAAAATTTATATGCCTGTTCTTCTCCTGCTTTTTTCGTAATGACATCAACATGGTCTGCTACCATAAATACCGAATAGAAACCGACACCAAACTGCCCAATGAGATTGCTGTCTTTTTTCGCATCTCCGGTCATCTGTTCCATAAATGCCTTGGTTCCTGACTTGGCGATGGTTCCAAGATTCTCCATCAAATCCTCTTCATTCATTCCGATACCGTTATCGCCAATAGTCAGAGAATTGTCATCTTTATCGATCTTGACATTGATCTTGCCAGACCACTCTTCTTCTTTAAACTTGTCGTCTGTCAAATGCAGATAATTGAATTTGTCAATTGCATCGCTCGCATTGGAGATCAGCTCTCTTAAAAAGATCTCTTTGTTCGAATACAAAGAGTGTGTCATAAGTTTGAGCAGTTGCCCTATTTCTGTTTGAAACTGATGTTTTGCCATACCGTTTCTCCTGTCATCATATTAAATTTTATGGGATTATAGTATATTTTTAGAAATATTTCAAGTTTTTTTGTAAGAAACTTTAGTTACATTGACTAAAGATACTATTTTATATATTCATGATTCACTTAATGAGTAATTTGCTATAATCAATCAAAATAATAAAACAAAAGGAACAAAAATGCAGAAAATATCCTTATTTACCCTGACTACCACCACTGCTATTATCATGGGCGGATGCGCTCAGACCGCTCCGTCACCTCTCGACAGCGAAGAGTGTGCCACACTCCAAAAGAAAATAGTACAAACAGACCAGTTTATCAAAAAAGTTTCAGCAATGGATCCGGCTCATGTTGACGAAATGATGATGGCTATTCCCAAAACCGAAATCACCATTGAAACGACCAAACCCAAAATGCTCCGTGATGCCAAACGCAGAAAAGCACGCCTCGAACAGAAATTCAACACATCAGGATGTAAAAAAGAGGAATAGTTCCCGTCATACCTGTGAAAAGAGGAATCTCCGCATCAAGCCCCAGCATCAAGTGCAGAATGACAGCTATTGTCCGTAGGGTGCGATGTTTCGCACCTTCAATCCCCATGGAAACAAATGATGTATTTTATCTCAACACGTCTAAAAGGTGCGTGGTTACGCACCCTACAGTGTCCCTACAGATGATGCGAAATAAGGAGCAAGTTATTCCCATTCGATGGTTGCTGGGGGCTTGGAAGAGATATCATAGACTACACGGTTAATCCCGTCAATCTCATTGATAATCCGCCGGCTAATCCCCTCCAGCACATCGTGAGGCACATGGGCAAAAGTGGCAGTCATTCCGTCAACCGACTCGACCATTCGGACACAGACAGTGTTATCATACGTTCGGTTGTCTCCCATGACACCTACAGACTGTACATTTAACAGTACAGTAAATGCCTGCCACACTTTGTCATAGTAACCGGTGGCACGAAGTTCTTCCTGCATGATGGCATCACTCTCACGAAGCAGCCTGAGCGCTTCTTCATTAACCTCTCCCATCACACGGATCGCCAGTCCCGGTCCAGGGAAAGGATGGCGGCCTATCATATGCTTTGGTAGTCCAAGTTCAAGTCCCAGTTTACGTACCTCATCTTTGAAGATCTCGCGTAGCGGCTCAACGAGTTCGAACGTCATCCAGTCCGGCAGTCCGCCGACATTGTGGTGTGACTTGATGGTTTTAGACGGCCCTTTTACTGAAACAGATTCGATAACGTCCGTATAAAGCGTTCCCTGTGCAAGAAAACTCACGTCAGTATGCTTGCTTGCCTCTTTATCAAAAACTTCAATGAATTTTTCACCAATGATCTTACGCTTACGCTCCGGATCGATCACTCCTTTGAGGGCACTCAGGAACTCCTTTTTTGCATCGATGGTAATAAGCGGGATATCGAGCAGTTTGAACATATCCTGCACCTGCTCCGCTTCATCTTTTCGCAGCAGTCCCTGGTCGACAAAAACACAGACAAGCTGCTCTTTTGGAAGTGCTTCATGCAGCAGCGCTGCTACAACAGAAGAGTCCACACCGCCGCTCACACCGCAGAGTACTTTTCTGTCACCTACCTGCTTTCGAATCTCTGCGATCTTCTCTTTGGCGAAGCTTCCCATGTTCCAGGTGCTTTCACAGCCACAAATATGCTTGGCAAAGTTCTTCAGCATCACCACACCCTCTTCAGAGTGGTGTACTTCGGGATGGAACTGGAAGGCATAGATGTTTCTGCTCTCATCTGCAATCGCTGCATATGGAGAGTTTTCACTCGTTCCGATCACTTCAAAACCTTCAGGCAGTCTCTCGGCACGGTCACCGTGACTCATCCATACTGTTGAATCCTGCTTGACATCCTTGAAAATAGGAGAATCCTCTTTTTCGATATGCAGTTTTGCTTTCCCGTACTCGTGGTGATCTGCAGGGATCACTTCACCACCAAAGTGCTGGGTAATCAGCTGCATACCGTAGCAAATACCGAGAATAGGAAGGCCAAGCTCCCAAATTCCGTCATCAGGATGATAGGCATCCTCAGCATAGACCGATGCGGGACCGCCGGAGAGAATGATTCCCTGCGGTTTTCTCGCTTTGATATCCTCAATCTTCTCACGGTAGGGAACCACTTCTGTGTAAACACCGGACTCTCTGAGCTTGCGTGCAATCAGCTGTGTATACTGAGACCCAAAGTCCAGTACAATAATAGGAACCTGTTTCATCAAATTCTTTCCTTCTGTTTATATGAATCAATCTTTCGAAAAATACTCATGCATATAAAGCTTTCGTCAGGAAGGTTAACCTTCCTGTTTCCTGCGTTCCAACGTATTATCCTATATGCAGAACAATGAACTGGAAATACCATACGGCGATGGAGACAATATAGCCCACAAGTATAGTCCAGGCATATTTCATATGGGAACTGAAAGTATAGATACCGTGCAGTTTTCCCATGACACCGACACCCGCGGCAGAACCGAAAGAGATAAGACTTCCTCCAACCCCTGCCGTCATAGTAACCAGCATCCACTCCTCTTTGGCAAATGCACCCATATTCGGATCGGCTTTCAGTACTGCCGACATGACCGGTACGTTGTCTACAACAGCAGAAAGGAAACCGACACCGATGTTTACCGCAGTCGGACCGAACTGGTCATACAGTTTTGTAAAGTATTCCAGATAGCCAAGAAAATGCAGTCCGCCCACGGCTGCAAGAATACCGAAGAAAAAGAGCAGCGTATCATTCTCGATCTTGGCAATCCAGGAAAAGGCGTTGAGTTTTGTCGGACCGGAATTCTGATTGATATAGTAGACATAAATCTTCAGCAGTGCCAGACCGAACATCATACCCCACATAGCAGGCAGATGCAGTACCTGGTGGGAAAGCACTGCCAGTACAATGGTCAATGCAAACAATCCGATAATCTGTTTACCGCCTTCCAAAATAGTCGCTTTCTCTTCAGAAGCATTGAACGGTGGCTGTCCCTCCGGGACAAAACGGCTCAGCAGGAATGCTGTCACGAACCATCCCAAAACCGATGCAGGGAAGAGGAAAAGGAATTCACTGAATGCCCCCTTGCCGTCTACCCATACCATCAATGTCGTAATATCCCCAAATGGTGACCATGCGCCTCCGGCATTGGCTGCAACGACGATGTTGATGGCTCCGGGAACGAGAAAGTTTTTGTTCTCACGGTCAATCGTAATAAGCACTGTCGACAGAATCAGTGCGGTTGTCAGGTTATCCGCTACAGGAGAGATAAAGAATGCCAGCAAACCTGTTACCCAAAAAAGCTTTTTATAGGTGTAGCCTCTTGAAACAAGACGGTAACGGAGCGCCGAGAAGACCCCTCTGTCGATCATCGCTTCAATATAGGTCATTGCTACCATCAGGAAGAAGAAGATACCTGCGATCTCATAGATCAGCTCTTCAACTTCTTTTTCCAAAGGACGGCCGTCAAGCCCATTGATGGCAAAATAAAGCCCAATAAGCATAAAGATACCTGTACCCGCCAGCAGTGCCGGCTTGGCCTTGTTGATGTGATACTTGTCTTCAGCGGCAATAAAATAGTACCCTACCACAAAAATGATGAGTGAAACTATCCCCACCCATGTCGTTGTCAGATCCAAATGCTGTGCTACCTGTCCGGCTGCTGTTTCCATACTCTCTCCTGCGTGTTGAAAAATTCTATAAAAGTCTTATGACTCAATATAATGAGATCCTAAAGATTCCGTACGGGCCAGTGCCGCTTCAACAATGGCTGAAGCGGTATTGAGACGCAATTGAAGCAAACGCCCGATCTCCTGATTTTTCATATCATAAATCAGGTTCTTTGCCTCGTGCAGCCCCTTGGTCGTCCGGATAATACCTATATCTTCCCACATCACCTGACGCAGTTTCTGTTTATAGGTCTTGTCGTTCTCTTTGTGCAGAATGTTACCATAATCCTTCTCAAAGAGAGGTATTGGTATATTACTGTACGCCTTGCCAAGCAGGTGTTCCACCGCACGCTGGGCAAAGACCACGCCTTCAAGCAGTGAATTGGATGCCAGACGGTTGGCACCGTGTACTCCCGTACGTGCTGCTTCACCAATAACGTACAATCCCTCCATACCCGGAATACAGCCGTTCGTATCACACCTAATACCGCCGTTGGCATAGTGAAATGCTGGAGAGACAGGCACTCTGTCCTGAGGGAAATGATATCCCAATGCTTCAAAAGTACGCGTAATATTGGGAAAGCGCTCATGAAACCACGCTTCTTCAAACATTGAGAAGTCAAGATAGACTTTTTCACCTGTTTTACGCTTGTAGTCAAAAATACCGCGTGCTACAATATCACGGCTGGCAAGCTCACCACGTTCATCATATTCAAACAAGAAACGGTTTCCCTTTTCACCCACGACATGCGCCCCTTCACCTCGCAGTGCTTCAGTCAGCAGCAGTTTACGTGCAAAGGGGGTTTCAACAAAAACTGTCGGGTGAAACTGCATGAACTCCATATCGGCAAGTTCAATACCCTTTTCAACGCAGATACCGTGAATATCTGCCGATACCGTTCTGGAATTCGTATTGTAGGCATAGAGTGACCCGATGCCTCCGGATGCGATAATGACATCATCTGCATAAATGGTTGTCGGCTCATAATTGACCGTCGCCTTGACGCCGTAGCAGCGCCCGTTCTGTATCAGCAGGTCATACACCAGGGTATTACGCTGAAGCTGATGTTTGTTCTGCACCATTGCAAAATAGTGCATATATCGGCCTGTTGCATCTCCGCCGGCATGCACGATACGCGGGACAGAATGGGCTGCCTCTTTGGTATAGAGGATATTGCCCTTCTCATCACGGTCAAATTCCATACCGCGGGCAATCAGCTCCGGTGTTGTTTCCAGTGAGGTTCTCGAAAGGATTTCAACAGCTTCACGATCATTATGGTAAGCACCTGCTGCCATCGTATCTTCAATATGCACCGGTACATCTGCCGCATTGAGTGCGGTTGCCATCCCACCCTGTGCATAAAAGGTATTACACTCCCAGGGAATATCTTTGCAGACAACCAATACTTTTTTGCTCTCAGGCAGCTGCATCGCCGCATAAAGACCGGCAATGCCCGCTCCAATAATCACTACATCATATTTAGTCAAAAAAATCCTTTTTTGAAATTAAAATACCAAAAAAATGTATATTCTAAAATTTTACTTTATAATTTTTAATTTTTAATTTTATGCACAGCATCATCCGGCACATAAACCGGATCGGTCTTGTGTCCGCAGCCTGTTAGTACGATACAGCAGATTGATGCTATAATCACTCTATGAAAAACGCGTCTGTCATTCTTTCTCATCTTGTTGACCAACCTCAGTTCAAATCTCTGAAACGGCATGCGTGCTACAAAAAGTTTATCTCTCTGCTTGGCACAAAATGGCAAAAAGCCATTGCCTTCGTTTATATCCGCAACGAAACACTTTTTGTCGCCGTAACGCACCCCGGTTTCAAAATGGAACTTCATTATAATAGAGATTTATTAAAAAGCGTATTAACACAGCTTGCCTCCCTCGATACAGAATGCCGGGAGCTCAAAGCCGAAAAAGTGATTGTTTTTCACAGTAAATACCGTACTATCATTACAGACAAACCGGACGAAACAACAATCCCCTACTACCATGAACGGGCAACTGGCAACTTTTCCCTTCAAAGCAGTGATGAGGCACTTGCTGAAAAATTCAAACAAATACAGTCCCTGATCGCATGCAATCAATAATCAGGAATCTTCCCGACAGCCCGGGAGTTTACCAGTACTTTAACGAGACAGGGAAACTGCTCTATGTTGGCAAAGCAAAAAATCTCAAACACCGGGTAAAGAGCTACTGGCGTTTTACTCCCCGCCTGCACCCCAACCCCGCACAGAGTCCACGTATTTTAAAAATGCTCTCTGAAGCCAAGAGACTGGAGTACATTGTTGTCAAGAGTGAAGAAGATGCGCTGATCCTGGAAAATTCGCTTATCAAACAGCTCAAACCCAAGTATAATATTCTGCTGCGTGATGACAAAACATACCCTTACATTTATATTGACGAATCAGAACCCTATCCGCGCTTTGAGATCACCCGCAAAATCGTCAAGGGCAAAAAGATCACCTATTACGGTCCTTACCCCTCCGGAGGACGGGCGCTCATTGATGCACTGTACGAAACCTATCCGCTTGTACAGAAGAAATCATGCCTTCGTGAAGGCAAAGCCTGTCTCTTTTACCAAATTGGAAAGTGTCTGGCTCCGTGTGAAGGGAAAGTAACACCTGAAGCATATGCCCAACTGATCGAAGAGGCAAAAAAAGCACTGAACAGCCGCTACATCCTGACCGAAAAGCTTACAGAACGCATGGGTAAACTTGCGATGCAGGAGCGTTTTGAAGAGGCTGCCGCACTGCGTGACAGCATTTTGGCCATTGAAGCGCTTACTATCGATTCTTCTATCGACCTTGCCAACCGTTTCGATACCGATATCTTTGCCATTCTCAATGGAGATGAACGGGGAGTGATCGTCAAACTCTTTATGCGTGAGGGCAAAATCATCTCTTCTTCCCACACCTATTTCAGGCATACCCATATTTTTGAAGCAAACGAAGCCTACAGGCAGGCACTGCTGGAACATTATGGCGTAGATACTCCCCATATTCCAAAAGAAATTCTTATTGCCCATGATTTTGAAGATGCATACGAAGTAGCACGTACCCTTTCAACACGCTTTGGCAAAAAAATCGAAATACGCCACCCCAAACGCGGTAGCAAAGCAAAACTGACTGCCCTTGCACTGCAAAATGCCGAAGAGTTACTCAGAAAAGAGCAAAAGAGTACCCTCATGGAACAAAGGATCGCTGATCTGCTTGACCTCTCTGCCATCCCGTACAGGGTAGAAACTTTTGACAACTCACATATGATGGGTGTGGCCACTGTCGGCGGCATGGTTGTCTGGGACGAGGGTAAATGGGACAAATCAAGCTACCGCCGCTACCGGCTTGAGGCGCGTGAGGAGACAGGACAGATGCGTGAGATGCTCAGCCGCCGTATCAAAGACTTCACAACCCAGCCTCCTCCAGATCTGTGGATCCTCGACGGGGGGCAGGCAAACCTCAATCTCGCACGGAAGCTTCTCCTGAAAGCGAATGTCAATCTTGATGTCATTGCCATTGCAAAAGAGAAGCTTGATGCCAAGGCACACAGGGCGAAAGGAGCGGCGAAAGATCTAATTTATACATCACAAGGCTTGATTGAACTGAAACCGAACGATGCAAAACTACACTGGATTCAGCGACATCGTGATGAAGCACACCGCTATGCCATTACCTACCATCAAAATACCAAACGTAAAGAAGATACACGGATCTCACTTCTGAACAAAAAAGGGATTGGGAAGGCAACAGTACAAAAACTGGTCGATTATTTCGGTACTTTCGAGGCCATTTATAATGCTCCATTTGAAGACATTGCACAGGTCACCAATAACCATATTGCAAAAATTATTGCAAAAGATAATGAAAATTGATGAAAAAGTCTTTTTTTCATCTTAAACAGCTTTTATTTCATGCTATTTTTAGTTAATTTGTTATAAAGTTTATACTGAATAGTTACCGGTTCGCAAGAGGGGTAACAGATAGAGAGGAAGGGAGTATTGTATGCGAAGGGAAAGTCCCGAACCCATAGATGAAGAACATAGATTCTCAAACGGATTAATTCTCAGTTCCACAGACCTTAAAGGCATTATTACATATGCCAACAGAAAGTTTTGTGAAGTTGCAAATTATACGAAACAGGAACTGATAGGTAAAAACCATAATATCATCCGACATCCTGATATGCCAAAAGCTGCATTCAAAGACCTTTGGGATACGATTCAGCAGGGAAAAGAGTGGAGCGGTGTTGTCAAAAATCTTAGAAAAGACGGAAAATACTATTGGGTCTATTCCCATATTACCCCAATCATAGATGATTCGGGAGAAATTACCGGCTATACAGCAGCCCGAAGGCCTGCTTCTGAAAACGAAATTGAAGAATCGGTGGCACTCTACAAAGAGATGCTCGCCCAAGAGAACCAATAAAAAGGAGATTTGCAGCTTATGTACTATATTTTAAATCAATTGGATCAAGTTGTCGCAGTTGCACCCAGACTGCTGAATGCACTTGATATTCCCGATGTCAATACCTTTTACCAGAAACTGGCACTCAAAGAGGTTGTTTTTACACTCAATGGCGATACTGTAACATTGACAGTTGACGGTACACCTCATACTGTGCAGGCTTCTGTAGAAGACCTTGAAGGTATGCTCGGGAATGTACGTGTTGTTGACATTACTTCTGAAAACCTCAAAACAACAGCCGAAGCACCGATCGAAGAAGAAGCGCCACTGTTGGAAATAGAAGAAGAGAGTGACAAATCGGATCAAGAGCTACTCTCTTTTGAAGAGAGTGACCTTTTTAGCATCAAAGAACCCGAAGAACCCGAACCCCTTGCAGAAACAGTACCTTTCGAAGCAGTCAAGACAGAAGAGGAAGACCTCTATGAGCTCACCATTCCTTCAGATTCGGAAAATGCTATTTCCGATATTGAAGAAGAGACAGAACTCACTGCAGATACTTCCAAAACATCTGCCTCAGAAAATGAAACCCCTATCTATATCGATGTAGCAAGCATTAGTGAAAAAATAGGTATTACCACAGAAGACTACAACCTTTTCCTCGATGAGTATATTGATACGGCATTAGGCTATGAACAAGCACTCATCAGCAACAATGACAAAGAGAAAGAAGAAGCACTGAATGCACTTTCCCACCTTTCAAATGTCCTCCAGCTGCCAATCATCGGAGAACTCCTTTCCAACATCAAAAGCGCATCACAAAGTGAAAAAGAAGGCGCGATCAGTGCTTTCTTCACCGCATTGGGAAGACTGAGCACAGCGAAAGTCGAAGAGACAGAACAAACGCTTGAGCCAACCATAGAAATAACAGAAGAAGAGGAAGCAGAAGAACAAACCCCTGAAGAGAGAGGGGAAAAAGCAAAAGCTGCACTACTGGAGACAGAAGCACAAAAACGTACACCTATCGATCTAAGCGGTATCAAGCCCATCCATTTTGATTTCCAGCTCGAAGAGGCCGCCAAAGACTTAAGCCTCCCGGTAGAACTTATTGAAGAGTTTGTCAACGACTTCATCATTCAGGCACATGAAGAGACTGAAAAAATGCTCAAAGCGTATGAGAAGGGTGACCTTGAAACAGTTCAGAAAATCGGCCACCTACTGAAAGGGACGGCAAGTAACCTTCGCATTAATCCACTCTCGGACACACTGTATGAAATTCAGTTCAATGAAGATTTAGACAGAGTACCGGAACTTATCAAGAACTACTGGGCACATTTTCTGTCACTGGAAAACCAGATTAAACTCATATCAAACAAATAACAAAGGATTCAGACCATGACTATACGAAATAGACTGAAACTGATCGCACTCGTACCGATTCTGTTACTTCTTCTCCTGTCAAGTTACTTTTTTGTAACTTCCTACATCAACTATGAAAAGGCACAGGCACTTAAAACAGCACTGAGTAACAACGCATACTTGAGCAAATCACTGAGTCAGGTAGGAACCGAACGTGGACTCACTGCACTTTACATGGGTAGTAACAGAAAAGCCTACGGCGACGTTCTTCAAAAGCAGTACGGCAAAACAGATGCTTCACTTGTACAGCTTAGACAAAAGCTGGTTACTGATAACGGTAACATTATTCCATTCCTGCCAAAACTGCTGCATGAAACGACAGAGTTGAACAAAGCACAGTATGAGCGTATGCTGGCAAATTTCAAAAAACTCCCTGCTATCCGTAAAAAAGCGCATCAGCCTAACAGTGAATTCAAAAATATTTTCTTCCAGGGCTATACCAAAACCATTACTTCTCCAATTTTACAGAATCTCCTGCAAATCAACAGTTTTGCACTCAATACTGAAATTGCTTCAATGGTCGGAACATTGTCAGAAATATATATAGCAAAAGAGAATGCTGGACTTGAAAGAGGATTTGTCTCCTACTATATGGAGAAAAAAGCTTCTATGGCTTTTGATGAAATCGCCCTTTGGGACAATTTCAAAACCAAATCCAATATTTTTGATATCAAGCAGGTCACAAACCCGCAGCTGCGTGCACAAATTCAGCAAATTCTTGGGAGCAAACAGGCAAAAGCTGTACTCAAAGAGCTGGCAGAAACGTCTTCCGCCATTCAAACCGACGTGGATAACGGAGACTATGCAGAAAATGTGATGGACTGGTTCTCACTTCAAACCCAGAAAATTTCACTTTATTCCAAAGTAGAGCTGGTTGTTTCCAATGCTCTGTGGCAAAAGGCGGAACTCTATCTGCAAAAGCAAATTTCACTCCTGATCATTGCTTCAGCCATCCTTCTGCTCAGTTTGCTGCTTGCCTACCTCGGATATACCACAGCACGTGATATCACACGAAACATTAAAGAGCTCGAAGATGTTCTGAACAAAGCGATCGAAGATATGAAGCAGAGTGACCAGTATCTTTCTGCCGATACTGAAATGATCGAAAACATTGAGCTTGATACCCACGAAGGAACCAGAGAAGCCTACAAGTTCCTTGAAACGCTTGTTGAGAATGCCAAAGAGGATAAGCAGATCGCACTTCAGGCCAACGAAGCGAAATCGCTCTTCCTTGCCAATATGTCTCATGAAATCCGTACACCACTGAACGGTATTGTCGGCTTTACCGAAATTCTCCGAAGTACGAACCTCGACTCCGAGCAGCAGGAGTTCCTAAATATCATTGAAAAAAGTTCGGAAAACCTTCTGAGTATTATCAATAACATTCTTGACCTCTCCAAAATTGAAAGTAACAAAATCGAAATCGAAAATATTGTCTTCGATGCGGCAGAAGAGTTCGAAAGTGCTGTTGAAACCTATGCTGTCGGTGCAGCTGAGAAAAATATTGACCTGAACTTCTATATGGATCCGACAATCAGTCCTAAACTCAAAGGTGACCCGACAAAACTCAAAGAAATTATCATTAACCTCTTGAGCAATGCTATCAAGTTCACCAGTTACGGCGGTATGATCAATGTTAAGATCGAGAAAGAAGCAGTAGAAGGGACTACTGCACGTATCAAATTCTCCATCCAGGACAACGGTATCGGTATGACGAAAGATCAGCAGGAGCGCATCTTCGATGCATTCTCACAAGCAGACTCCTCTGTTACCAGAAAATACGGCGGTACCGGTCTTGGGCTTACCATTTCAAGCCAGTTCGTAGAACTGATGGGCGGCAAACTTGAACTTGAAAGTGCCAAAGACCATGGAACAACGTTCTACTTCTCTGTTCCGCTTGAAGAGGTTGCGACCACTGAACCAAACTATAACCATGCATTCAGCGATATGACAATCTGCAAATATGAAGAAGAGGTACCAACCGTTCTTGACACATACCTGAAGTCATACTTTGAATATTTTGGGCCCGATGTCAAACAATTCGAATCGGTTTCAGAGCTGAGAGAGCTCAGTGACAAGGGTATCTGTCAAACATTCTGGATCGATATTGACAAAACCAAACAGAATATTATGGATGCTGTTGTCAATGTCGACAAATCAAAACTGATCGTCATTGCCAATGTTACAAGCCGTGCCAAAATCGACACAATGGGAGTCAATCAGGACAACGTTATTTTTAAACCGGTAACCCTGACAAAACTCAAAGCTGTGTTGACCCGCACGGCAAGTACAACACCTGAGGTTGTTGAACAGACAGTACAGGCACAGGCTACACAGTTTGATGCAAAAGTCCTCGTAACAGAAGACAACATCATCAACCAGAAACTGATCAAACGTGTCCTTGAAGACCATGGTATTACAGTCGATATTGCCAACAATGGTCTTGAAGCATTTGAAAAACGAAGAAACAATGATTATGACCTGCTCTTTATGGATATCCAGATGCCGGTCATGGACGGTATTGAGGCAACACACGAAATTCTTGACTATGAAGAAGATGAAGAAGTTCCACATGTACCGATTGTCGCACTGACAGCCAATGCACTCAAAGGTGACCGTGAACGCTTCCTGGCAGAAGGGATGGATGAATATATCACCAAACCGATTGAAACCAGTGAACTTCTCTATGTTCTTAACAAGTTCCTTTCTCACAAAGCGAAAGCACCTGAAGAGACAGAAACAGCAGCAAAAGAGCCGGAAACACCAGAAACCAAAGAAACACCTGAAATAGAAAGCATTCCTGTAACAGGAAAGATAGATCCAGAGCCGGAAACAGAGATACCGCTTGAGATCGATGAGATCATGCTTGCAGACAATGAAGAAACAGAAGGGATCAAAAAGATTCTTATTGCGAAAAAGTTCCTGCTTGAAAAACGTATTCTTACCAAAGTCATTGAAAACTTAGGGTATGATTACAACATTCTTGATGACATGAGCCAACTGGAATCCGAAATTGCGTCCGGTGCTTATGACATAGTCTTTACTGATGCGGAACTTGTGACAGATGCACTGAAAGCCGCTGCCGGTGATACTGTTGCCATTATTATAGACAGTAAAGAAAAAGAGCAGATAGAAGCTGCCATAAAATCACATAGAGGATAAGATAGATGGGACTAAAAGTACTGGTAGTCGATGATGATATGATCAACAGAATGCTGTTGAAAACATTGTTAAAAAAGAACCCAAAAGTAACGGAAATTATCGAAGCGGAAAATGGATCGGATGCGTTAAACAAGTTTAAGAACGACCCGTCCATCAATCTTATACTGCTCGATATTATGATGCCTATTGTTGACGGTATCGAATTTTTGAAGATCTTCCGTGCAGATATGGCAAACTCTCATGTACCTGTTATTGTACTCTCTACAGATGACACACGTAAAACGGAAGTCTTTGACAATGGGGCAAACGACTTCCTTAGAAAACCGATCAAAGAAGAGATGCTGTTCGAGAAGATCGATCAATGGTCGGAGTAGCGTTAAGCACGTTTTGCGTGGTTTGACTGAAGCAAATCTTAGAACTTCGTCATTCCTGCGAAAGCAAGAATCCACACACAAATCAATCAAAAACTTCCAATATCGGGATCCCGCATCAAGTGCGGGATGTCGTTACAGCAGTGCTTCCCTGAGCACTTCCTCAACGTTTGATACACCGATAATTTTTACATTCTCCTTGACTTCATCCGGGATATCGTCAAGATCACGCTCGTAGTTCTTTACAGGAATAAGTGCCTTTTTGACACCTGCCTTGTGCGCTGCAATGAGTTTTTCTTTCAATCCGCCAATAGGCAGTACTTTACCTGTCAAGGTCACTTCCCCTGTCATTGCCACTTTGTTGTCCACTTTTCTTTCACTCAAAATGGAAGCAATGGCTGTCATCATCGTAATACCTGCACTCGGCCCGTCTTTAGGGGTTGCCCCTTCGGGTACGTGAATATGCAGATCGTAGCGTTTGTACACTTCACTCGGGTCTACTTCAATGCGTTCTTCCCGCTCTTTCATCGTATGGGGAATGACAGAGGCAGGTATCTTCAGCTTTCGCTGGTCAATGAGTATCTTTACTACCGAGTGAGCAATGCGCACAGACTCTTTCATCACATCACCAAGACTTCCTGTAAGCTGCAAACCGCCTTTTCCGCGTATCTTGATCGCTTCAATGGTCAGGACATCTCCGCCGACGGCTGTCCAGGCAAGACCGGAAACCACACCCACCTGCGGTTTTTTGTCGACTACCGAGAATTCAAACACCTTTTTGTCCACAAATTTCTCGAGATTCTTTTTTGTAATGTGTACACTCTGTCTGCGCTTGTCCTCAAGCAGTATACGCGCTGTTTTGCGCATCAACCCTGCGATGCGGCGTCTAAGGTTACGCACTCCCGCTTCACGGGTATATTCGTCAATAAGAATGCGCAGTGCCTTGTCAGAAATAGAGAATTCATGCGGCTTGAGTGCATGCTTTTTCAGCTCCTGTGGGATGAGATAGCGTCTTGCGATCTCAAACTTTTCTTTTGGTGTATAGGAGTTGAGCCCAATGAATTCCATACGGTCACGCAGCGGTGCAGGAATGCGCCCCACATCATTGGCTGTAGCAATGAATACCGCCTTACTCAGGTCAATATTGAAGTTGAGATAATAGTCTCTGTACTTGCTGTTCTGTTCAGGGTCAAGAATTTCCAGCAGTGCCGCAGTCGGGTCACCCCGCATGCTGCGTCCTACCTTGTCTATCTCATCCA
>JALWHT010000090.1 GCA_026983515.1 Sulfurovum sp. | reverse complement strand
ATACCAGCCATATTTCACAGTATATTATGGCACATCAGGGTGCTGTCCAGGTACGTAAACCTGAAAAACACACCAATCCTAAGCACTTCTATGTCGGTGGCGGTACACAGACACTCGATCCGCTTGCGCAGCAGAGAATCGAAGGATACAGTCTGTTCAACAATATTACCCACCTTGATCATATAGGTGATCCTAATCACGGTGTGATCGATAGATTCCTTGCACCGTTTGAGTCACATGAAAAACTCGACAATAAGAGTTTTGTAGATTTTGACAATCACGAATCAGAGGGAGGTCACTAAGATGGTAGAAAGTACAGTTCACGCAACACATGCGGTTGTAACACTTGACGTCGCGCTGCCCGGTATTATCTGGGGTTGGATGATTACCCTGAACATGTGGGCGAAATCTGTCGGTACGGGTGTCGTTCTGGTAGGCGCATTCCTGCTCTACAGACACAAGAAAGATGAGATGCCGAACCTCAGATGGACAATGCCTCTGATTTCGTTTGTCTTTCTGAACATCTTCCTGCTGTTCACACTGACAGACCTGCACCAGCCGTACAGAATGGTGAATATCTTCTTGCATCCGCACTGGACTTCGGCAATTACTGTCGGTGCATGGATGGCGTCACTCTTTACTGCACTGATTACCGTGCTGATGGTCATCGGTTACTTTGATGCACATCCGAATGTCAGAAAAAATTGTGCGCTTGCCAATGCGGCACGTGCGAACAGTTCACTGTATGAGAAGCTCTTTCCGTTCGTTGTATTTCTGGCGATTCCTGTAACGCTCTATACAGCGATCATTATGGCGGAGTCTTCAGCAAGAGAACTTTGGCAGGCACCTGCGGAAATTATGCAGATGATGTGGGCGGCACTGCTTGCTGGTTCTGCAGCACTGATCCTCGTTTCCGGAAAGTGGAGTGCAGAAGCAAGAAAAGACCTTGCGCTTGTTCTTGCCATTGCAACCTTCTTCAGCTTCCTGATGTATATGGGTGAGTACTTCTTCTCATTCAAATCTTCCGAAGCGGAAGCGACACTGGCGTATGTCCATGCGGGCGGTGCTTACAATACTGAATTCTGGTTCGGTATGGTTCTTGGGTTTATCGTACCGTTCTTCATTGCTGTAGGCAACATGAAGAGCGACAACAAAACATTATTGAGATTTGCGGCGATTCTGGCGCTTGTCGGGCTCTACATGGCTAAAGATGTATGGCTCAAGATTCCACAGATGCTACCGTTGAGTTAAGGAGGATATGAATGACTAAAATGAATAATGAACAACCTACTTTCGTAGAGAGCAGAAGAAGCTTCCTGAAAGGTACCGCCTACACAGTAGCGGGTGCCTCTCTGGCAACCGGCGTCTTCAAAACGATCGTCGAAACACCGGCTGTGGCAGAAGACGAGCAGTTTACACCGACACCGAAGACCCTTTCGTTCTATCCTGAATTCAAAGACTGGGACAGCTTCAAAGAGCTCGACGGTAATGACTGGAAGCGCGGTGGTACCGAAAGAAACGGTGTCGAAAGTGACAAAAATCCAGACGGTATCAAAGTCAACGAGTTTATGCTTGTTCCTACTGTCTGTTCCAACTGTGAAGCACAGTGTGGTCTGACGGCATGGGTAGAAGTAGGCAAATATAAGAAAAGCAAAGACCCAAGAGATCTTTTCGTTAGAAAATATATGGGTAACCCGCTGCATGCAGGTTCACGCGGACGTAACTGTGCGAAAGGGTATGCAACCCAGTCACAGATGTACGATCCGGACAGAATCCCTTTCCCACTCAAGAGAGCACCGGGTTCCAAGAGGGGTGAAGGTAAGTGGGTAAGAACCACGTGGGATGAAGCGATGGCGACTATCGGTAAAAAGATGCATGATACGCTCAAGAAAGGTGACGAAATGTCACGAAAGCTCATCATGTATCATGTCGGTCGTCCAAACGAGAACGGCTTCGGTCATAGAATCCCTCACTCTATGGGATGTGACGGATACGACTCCCACACCAACATCTGTTCAGCAGGTGCGCGTGAAGGTACGATCCAGTGGGCGAACGATGACCGAAACTCACCGGATTGGGCGAATGCGAAACTGATCTTCCTTCAGTCTTCCCACGCAGCGGATGCGGGACACTACTTCCAGCAGTCTGCAGGCTACATTGCTGATGCGAGAAGAAAGGGTGCGAAGATGGTCGTTATGGATCCAAGACTCTCCAATTCGGCGGGTATCGCGGATCTGTGGCTGCCGGTTTGGCCTGGTACGGAGACGGCGCTCTACCTTTACCTTGCCAACAGAGTACTGCATGAAAAAGACATCAACGGCAATGACCTGGTCAACCACGACTTCGTGAAGAACTGGATCAACTGGGATCAGCTGATGAAGGATAAAGAGCACCTCTCCTTCATGGTTCAGGAAGGTATCATCAAGACACTTCCTCAGGATGAGAGCTACGAAAGCTACATCGAACTGATGAAAGAGCTTTATGCACCGTACACCAAAAAGTTCGTTGCAAAAGAGTGTAAGATCGAAGGGTACGAAGACAAACTTGACGAACTCTTCGAAATGTTCATTGACGCGGGTGACAGAGTGGCGACATTCCTCTGGAGAGCTGGACCGATCGCGCACAGAGGTGGATGGATGATCACACGTGCAGGATTCCTGCCGCTGGCACTCAGAGGTGCAATGCGTGGTGATGTGGGTGGTGTAAGTATGCACCACTGGCACGTTATCTCCGTCAACGGTAAGGGTGACGCTGCAACACAGGCAGGACAGAGACCGCCAAGAGTCGATGTATGGAACGAGATCGCATGGCCGCCTGAGTATCCGCTCAGCACCTACGAAATGTCTCACATCATGCCGCATCTGCTGATGGATGACGAGTGGAGAGCGAAGTGGAAAGAGAAGGGGCTCGACAAGATCCCTGAGAAGCTGGCTGTATGGATCCCGCGTATGTACAACCCTGTATGGATCAACCCGGACGGATTCAGATGGATCGAAGCACTCAAGCGCGAAGACAAGATCGAGCTGAGCTTCAACCTCTCTCCAACATGGTCAGAGACAAACTGGTACTGTGACTACGTACTGCCTGTAGGTCTGGCGGGTGAGAGACATGACCAGTCTTCCGAGCCTACCAAGCCGGCAAGATGGCTGAGCTTCAAGAATGCCGCACTGCGTGTCGCACTTGAGAAGAACGGTTGGAAGCCGAAAGATCCTGCACGTGCGACACTCGAAGCGCACATGGCAGCAGGTCTTGGCGAAATCTGGGAAGAGGTAGAATTCTGGGCGAACATTATGGTTCACCATGTCGACCCTGACGGAAGCCTCGGTGTCAGAAAGTTCTGGGCATCCAAAGAGGATCCAACCCGTGCGGTTACCATTCCTGAGTGGTACCAGGCTGCGTTCGATCTGCTGCCTAACCTCAGAAAGACAGCGAAACTGAAGTACCCTGACTCGAAGTATCCAAACTACGAGATGATGAGAGATATGGGTACATGGCTTGAAGAGGACAACATCTACAAGCCTCAGGAGAGACCGCTCAAAGAGGTAGACGGCAAGTACATCGCACACGGTCACGAGTATGACAAGAGCGAAGTCGAAGAGAACGAGTTCGGTACACTGCTTGTCGATGACCATGTATTTGGCGGCAAGAAGCAGATCGGTGTCGTTGTTGAAGGTAAAGCAAGACAGGGCTTCCACTCACTCAGCGGTAAGCTCGAGTTCTACTCCAAGTGGTTCGCTGAGTGGAAGTGGCCTGAGTACGCGGTACCGTTCTATCCAAGAAATGCCGAAGAGCGTAAGAAGTATGTACACCTGGTCTCTCAGGTACACCATGACTTCATCGATCCTGCGAAGAACGAGTTCGCGCTCAACACGGTATTTAGGCTGCCGTACAACATTCACACCCGTTCAGTGAACTCCAAGCACCTGATGGAGATTTCACAGAACCACAACCCTGTATGGATAAACATGCAGGATGCGAAGCGTCTTGGCATCAAGCGCGGCGATGCGATCAAGGTGACCATCGAAGATACTGTTTCAGGTCTCGAGTCCGGTTACTTCATCGCGATGGCGGTACCGACAGAGGGTACCATGCCTGGCGTACTTGCATGTTCACACCACGCTGGTCGTTGGAAGCTCAAAAACGCTGTCGAGATCCCTGGCTTCGAGCACAAACTTGGTGTTATGGGGCTTGGTGCACCGCTCTACGACATGACAATGGACGGCAAAGTCGGTACGCTCAAGCCTAAGCAGGGTCTTGACAAGGGTATGATTGCACGTAAAGATACATGGCAGTTCAAAGAGTACAACAAAGACCTCGACAACATCTGGTGGGATGGTCTCAGCGGTGCTTGGCAGAATGCTGTTGCGGCGTCACACCCCGATCCAATTGCGGGTAACCACGCTTGGCATCAGAAAGTACGCATCGAGAAGGCGGCACCGACAGACAAGATCGGTGATATCTATGTCAACTACGAAAACAACTTCAAAGTCTACCAGGCTTGGAGAGACAAGTTGACAAGACCGCTGGCAAAAGGTGACACACTCAGACGTCCGGTACACATTAAACGTCCGGCAGTACCTTTGACCCTCAAAGCGTACACAGTAGACATCAAAGCCTAACTCCGGCTTTGTTTTATGGTGGGCTCTGCCCGCCTTTTCATACCTTTTTCCAAATAATCCAATGGCATTAGCATTGATTTATTTCGAAAGTGGTATAGTTCGCTCAAATGCTTCTTAGTAAGCAGTGCGTACCCCATAACTGTCACAAAAGGTTTATGACACATGAATGACTTGAAACAAGATATTGACAACCGTATTGCCCTCTATGCACTGATCTCGCGTCTGATGATGCAGGAGGTTGACGAAACCTTTCTCAACCAGCTCGAATCAGATGAAGCGGTTTTGTCACTGCTTCCCAACTACAGAGATTGGTCTAAGCGCAAGGAGCTCAGCCGTAAGGAGCTGGTCGACCAGTACTACAATGTCG